>JAWKNW010000003.1:0-300000 GCA_041391505.1 Rhodothermales bacterium | reverse complement strand
CTCCTGATCGACGGCGAACTGCACACCGACATCGTGACCACGTATGCCGGCTGCTGCAATCCCATCCCGGGGGACGAGGTGTACGGCTATCTGAGTAAAAACGGAAGCATCAAGATCCACCGCGTCAACTGCAAGAACTCGCCCTACCTGCTCATCAACCACCCGGACCGCATCATGCAGGTCGAGTGGAGCCGGCAGAAGGATGTCGAGTTCGTCGCCGCCCTCCGTATCGTGGGCGAGGACCGCGTGGGCATCCTCAGCGACATCACGACGGTCATTTCGAAAAACCTGAAAACCAACATCCGGTCGATCACCGTCGACACCGAGGATGGCGTGTTTACCGGGACCATCGTGCTGAGCGTGAGCGACCTCGAACACCTCAAACGACTGATGGAACGTATCCGCCGTGTGCAGAGCATCCACGGCGTGTACCGCTTCGAAAAATAGCCGGCGTCACCGCTCGATCCGCGGGAGATTTTTTGCTGGCATTCTTTCGTGTAAGTGATTACTTTCCATGCGACTAGCCACAAACGAGTAATGCCGGAATGGAGGATCGCATCAAGACGCTCACCAAGAAAGATGTCGCTCGGAAGGTCTCCGACCTCATGGACGAGCCGATCTACAAGAGCGAACCCTGGGTTGGTGCGGTGATCCAGGCCCTGGCCGAGTTGATGGTCGAAGCCGATCCCGAGGTGCGTATCGAATTGCGCGACTTCGGCGTTTTCGAGGTCAAGCGTACCAAAGCAAAGCCTAAAGCGCGCAACCCCAAGACCAACGAGACGGTGTTCATCCCCAGCCGGCGGAAAACGCATTTCAAGCCCAGCAAGCGGCTCAAGAAGATCCTGCCCTTGAAGAAGCAGTACGACATTCCTGACGGGAGCGCCGATGCCAGCGAAGACGTCGCGGTCGTTTCCCGCAACGGGCGGTAGCCGGCCACGCCATGATTACCGGATCCGCCGCGGATTGTGGCCGTGGATTACGGTACCCGGGCGCGTTTGGCATCGCCATCGCTGGATCCGTTGCACATCATCGCGAGACCCTACGGAACCTACATCGCCGGATCAGGCCGTCATCGAACTCGAGACCATCCATCGCGAGATGGGCATCGCCTGCCTGCTGATGGGTTGCCGACGCCGGAAGGGAGGAGGCCGCGACGGAACGGGTTCAGCAATACATCAACCGCGTGGCCAAACGGCTCCGCAAGGTGCCCATCCTGGGAAAGTCGACGAGCGGCTCGAGCCCGCGCCGCGCCGTGGAAGCGCTTGATCGACGCTGGTGCGGGCCGGAAAACGCGGCGAAAAGAACGCATCGACGCCGCCGCCGCCGCCATAATCCTCCAGGATTACCTCGGGAACAGGACGATCTTTGATAAGGGCGAAGACCGCGAACCCGACCCGCGGAGGACGCGGTCATGGGGCGGGCGTAGCCCGGAAGCGCGAACGCCGCGAGGCGAGACGAGCCGGATTGCCGCCCCAGGGTGCATGCCCACGGTTCGAGCCCTCGGCCCCCGAACCCTGCCTGTTGATCGTTGAACCGTTCAGGAATCCTGCCGGACCTCTCCAGGAACGTACTCCCATGCCCGCCTTATGATTTTGCCGATTTACGTCTACGGATCGGAGGAACTCCGGAATTTCTACCGAGCCCTGTCGCTGAAAATTCGGATGCGTTGCAGCAAACTGATCGACGACATGGTCGAGACGATGCGTGGCGCCTCGGGAATCGGCCTGGCCGCCTCAGGTAGGCCGGCGTGCTGGAATTCCGGCTGTTTGTGGTCGACCTGACGCCCATGCTGGATGACGACGATGAAGAAGATGCCGACCAGCCGCGCGGCCCCCTGTGTTTATCAACCCGAGATCGTGGAGGAAAGCGAGGAGGAAGTCGAGTTCGAGGAAGGCCGCCCGTCGATCCCCGACCTCCGCGAATATGTGGCGCGCGCCCGGAATGGGTGCGCATCCGGTGCCAAGGACCGCGACTTCGTGGATCGCGAGATCGAGGCCGATGGCCTGCTCGCGCGGGTGGTGCAGCACGAGTACGACCACCTGGACGGCGTGCTCTTCGTCGATCTCATCAGTAGCTTCGTCGCCGGCTGCTCAAGCGCCGGCTGAAGGACATGGCGAACGGCGTCGTCGAGGCCGACTACCCGCTCAAAATGGCGGTCTAGATCCCGTAGCGTCGTAGCCTATATCGCGTGCAGGATAGGCTCTGTCTAAAAATTTTCAGCAAGAGCCTGATTCGTGGCGATCCGGCCGGGCAATCGCATCCTCGCCGTGGCAGTGAGAAGCGCATAGGCGTTTGGGTGCATGGGGGCATTTTTTACCGCAAAACCTCCCATCCCCCCAGACTCCCATACTCTCAGACCGGGAGACGCTCACGTTTGAAGAGCATGCGATTGCGCTGGGCGATCCGCGAGGACTCTTTTATCTCACGTCTTTTTTACGGATTTTAGCGCGGCCGGCGGTTAACGCCCCGGCTTTTTGTTTCTGGAATCCGGTCACCCGCCATGCTTCGCATCCGTTCTTCGTTCGCATTCGCCTTTTTTCTGTGCGCGCTGTTCGCGCCGGCTACCCTCCTCGCCCAGCCTCGCTGGCGCGCCCACGACTTCAGCCGGCCGCGCCCACCGGTCGTGACGCCGCCGGTGCAGAATCTGCCCGTCGCGCCGCCCTCCGACGCCGTCGTCCTCTTCGATGGCACGTCGATGGACAACTGGCAGGCGATGGACGGCACCCCGACGAAGTGGATCATCAAGAACGGCAACATGGAAGCCGTCCCGGGCGCCGGCTACATCCGCACCAAACAGGGATTTGGCGACATCCAGCTCCACGTCGAGTGGGCGGCGCCGGTGCCGGCGCGGGGGACGAGCCAGGGCCGCGGCAACAGCGGCGTCTTCCTGATGGGGCTCTATGAGGTCCAGGTGCTCGATTCCTACCAGAACGATACCTACCCCGACGGGCAGGCCGGCGCGATCTACGGCCAGTATCCGCCGCTCGCCAACGTGACGCGGCCTCCGGGCGAATGGCAGAGCTACGACATCGTGTTTCGCCGGCCGCGCTTCAACAGCAAGGGCGAACTGATGGCGCCGGCGCGGATCACCGTCATGCACAACAACGTGCTCATCCAGGACAATGTGGAGGTCTGGGGCCCGACGGAGTGGCTCGAAAACAAGCTCTACACGGCCGGGCCGGACCGGCTGCCGCTGGCATTCCAGGACCACGGCAACCCGGTGCTCTACCGGAATATCTGGCTGCGCGAGCTGGATGAGTCCGCCGTCAAGATCGACCAGCCCTTCCAGGGCCGCGCCGTCGCGTTTCCGGATGCGGTGATCGCGCGCTACCTGGGCACCTACCAGGGCACCGGCAACAGCTACGAGATCGGCAAGGAAGGGGACCACCTTTACGGCGCCGTCAACGGCCGCAAGCTCAATCTGACGCCCCACTCGCTCACCACGTTTGCGCTCGACAAGACCGGCGGTGAGTTCGTATTCGACCTGGATGCGGAGGGGCGCCCGACCGGGGTCACGTTCCACATGGGCGGCGGCACGTATACGGCGAAGCGCGTCAACTGACCGCCGCGTTCACCCGAGTTCGATCAGGATCTGGCTTTTCTGGACGGCCTCGCCGCCGGCCACATGGATCCGGTGTATCGTCCCGTCCTGCGGCGCGCGGAGTTCGTTTTCCATCTTCATCGCCTCGAGGATGACGAGTCCGTCGCCCTTGCGCACGGCCACGCCGGTCTCCACCAGGATCTTGACCACGAGACCGGGCATCGGGGCGCGTACCTCCGTTTCCTCGTGGCGCGCGCCGTCGCCGGCGCCGTACTGGTCGAGGAGCATCGCGCGGTCGTCCCGCGCCGTCGCCGAGAACGCGACGCCGTTCGCCATGAACCGCACTCCCCCGTGTTCGTCGGCCTCGCCCTGGATGCGGTAACTCTGCCCGTCCACGATCAGCGAGTAGCCGCCGGGTGTCACCTCGATGGACAGGTCGACCGGCCGGCCATCGATCGTGGCCGCGCCCTCGCCGAGCACGATCTCGTAGGTGGATTCGCCCAACTGGACGTGGTATCGAACTCCCTGCATGGGCGTTTCCCGAGGTCTGACGGATGAACTTTGCACGGCCCGGGACGTAGGTTTGAGCGTTACGCAGTCGACCTGATCGCGCCGGGCCATGGATACCGAACTGACGCCGGAATTGTTGCTTCGCGCTTATGCGATGGGCGTCTTCCCGATGGCGGACGACCGGGAGGGCGGCGCCATCTACTGGTATGCGCCCGATCCGCGCGCCATCCTCCCGCTGGACGGGTTTCGCGCGTCGAAAAACCTCATGAAGGTCGTCCGCCGGCAGCGTTTCGAGGTGGTGACCGATCGCGACTTCGAGGGGGTGATGCGGGCCTGCTCCGATCGGCCGGCCACGTGGATTTCGGACGAGATCGTGGAGGCCTACACGGCGCTGCACCGTTTCGGGTTCGCGCACAGCGTCGAGTGCTGGCTGGATGGCGAGCTGGCCGGCGGGCTGTATGGCGTGGCGCTCGGCGGGGCGTTTTTTGGCGAATCGATGTTTCACCGCGTGCGCGACGCCTCGAAGGTCGCGCTCGTGCATCTGGTCGAGGCCCTCCGGCGGCTCGGGTACACCCTGCTGGACACCCAGTTCACGACGTCGCATCTGGCGCAATTCGGCGTGATCGAAATCCCGCGTGATGCGTATGAGGAGCGCCTCAAGCAGGCGCTGCGCATCCGTCCCAAACCCTGGACCACCCAAATTTATGCGAACGGCACGTATTCGTAACGCGATGTTCGCCGCCGCCGGCGCACTCGCCCTGGTCGCGGCAGGCTGCCGGCCCGAACCCGAGGCCGCTCCCCCCATGGAACCGGTGAACGCCGTCGTGGCCGCGCCGGCGCCGCCCGACAGCGCCACCGCGCGACGGTTCGCGGAGACCATGGCTTTCGCCCGAACGAACGACCTGTCTGGCCGTCCGATCGGGGAGATCATGCAGGCGCTGGGCGAATCGCTGAAGGAGACGCCGTACGAGGCCGGTACGCTGGACCGCAACGAAGAGGAAACGCTCGTCGTGGGGTTTATGGGATTTGATTGCGTGACCTTCGTCGAGTCGATGCTCGCTATGGCGCGGGGCGTCCGCGAGGGCGCGTACGACTATCCCACGTTCGCCCGCCACCTGACCGAGCAGCGGTACCGTGACGGCCGCTTGAACGGGTACTGCAGCCGGCTCCATTATTTTTCCGAGTGGATCGCGGACAATGCCGAGCGCGGCATCGTCCAGCCGATGACCGAGCAGCTCGGGGGCGTGCCGCTCGAAAAAACGCTGAACTTCATGAGCCAGCACCGCCAGAGCTACCCGCTGCTGGCAAAAAACGACAGCCTGTTCGGCGAGCTGCAAACGATCGAGCGGGATCTGGAGGGACTGCGCCTGTTCTACATCCCGCAGGATCGCATCCGCACCGTGTACGGCCGGCTGCAGGCCGGCGACATCCTCGCGCTCGCGACCGACATCGAGGGGCTGGATGTGTCGCATACCGGCCTGGTGTACGCGTTCGGCGACGGGCGCATCGGATTGCTGCATGCGTCGACCTCCGCCGGCGTGACGGTTTCGCCGGATCTTCAATCGTATGTGGAGAACAATAAGCGGCAGATCGGAATAGTGGTTGCCAGGCCCAGGTAAACCTGTCCTGCGAACCTACCCACTCCCACGTTCCGGGAAACCGATGGAAGATATCAAACGGATCGGCGTGTACACGAGCGGTGGCGATGCGCCGGGGATGAACGCGTGCCTGCGCGCGGTCGTCCGCACGGCCCTCGCTCACGACCTCGAGGTCATCGGCATCCGGCGCGGCTATGCCGGCATGATCGATGGCGACTTCGTCGAAATGGACGGCCGCTCCGTATCGCACATCCTCCAGATGGGCGGCACGATCCTCAAAAGCGCGCGCTCGGAGGCCTTCCGGACCAAGGAGGGGCGGCAGATCGCGGCCCAGAAGCTGCGCGAGGCCGGCATCGACGGCATGGTCGGGATCGGCGGCGACGGCACCCTCCGCGGCGCCGCGCTGTTCTTCGAGGAGCACGGCGTTCCGACGGTGGGATGCCCCGGGACGATCGATAACGACCTCTTTGGCACCGACGAGACGATCGGGTACGATACCGCCCTGAACACGGCGATCGAGAACATCGACCGCATCCGCGACACGGCGGACGCACACGACCGGCTCTTTATCGTCGAAGTGATGGGGCGGGATGCCGGCTTCATCGCCCTCAACTGCGCGATCGGAGGAGGGGCCGAGCTGGTGCTGATCCCGGAGACGCTGACCGACATGGACTCGGTCAAGGACCGGATCTTCTCGCTCATGTCCGCCCAGATGCGATCCTCCATCGTCATCGTGGCCGAAGGCGAGGAGTTTGGCGGAGCCACCCGCATCGCCGAGATGCTCAAGGCCGATCCGGCCTTCGACGCGATCGATCTGCGGGTATGCATCCTCGGGCACACCCAGCGCGGCGGTTCGCCCAACGCGCGGGACCGCGTGCTGGCCAGCCTGCTGGGGTCCCACGCCGTCGAAGCCCTCCTGGAAGGGCATTCCAACGTCATGGTGGGTATTGTCAACAACGAAGTGAAGCTGACCCCCATGCGGAACGTCTGGAGCCGCAAGAAGAACATCGATTACGAATTGCTCAAGCTCACGCAGCTGATCAGTTGAGCGCCAACGGTAGATCATGAAGCATTACCCGCCCGTCGGAGAAGTAGAAGGCAAGAAGCAGCATGTCGAGGCGATGTTCGACGCCATCGCGCCCCGGTACGACCTCTTGAACCGGGTACTCAGCGCCGGCATCGATCAGCGGTGGCGCAAGAAGGCGGTCGCCTGGCTCGGGGAGCACCAGCCGCGGCGCATCCTCGACGTCGCCACCGGCACCGCGGATCTCGCGATCGAAGCCCGCGCGATCGGGCCGGAAAAGATCGTGGGGGTGGATATTTCGGAGCAGATGCTCCATATCGGTCGCCAGAAGATCGCGCAACTCGGCTGCGAAGATCAGATTACCCTCCAGCGCGGGGATGCCGAGCGGCTTCCGTTCTCGGACAACCAGTTCGACGGCGCGCTCGTCGCTTTCGGGGTGCGCAACTTCGAGGATCTGGGCGCCGGCCTGAAGGATATCCGGCGCGTGCTGAAGCCGGGCGGGGCGCTGGTCGTGCTCGAATTCAGTCAGCCGACCGCTTTTCCCGTGAAGCAGGTCTACCAGTTCTATACCCGCGTCCTGCTGCCGCGCATCGGCGGCGCCATTTCCAAGGACAGCGGCGCCTACAAGTACCTCCCGGATTCAATCGCGGCGTTTCCCTCGGGTGAAGCGTTTCTGACCGAATTGCGGGAAGCCGGCTTCACCGCCGTCGCCGCGCGCCCGCTCACGCTGGGCATCGTGTCGCTCTACAAGGGCATCGTTTGAGGCGAGGGGCAGGGAGGGACGCTCTTATTTTTTCCCGTTCTGCGCGGCGTCCTTGTTGAGGTATTTGATGAGCCTCACTTCGTTGATGCGTCCATCGTAGTCGTATTCCACACGGTCCATCAGCCGGCGCATGATGTGGACGCCGAAGCCGCCGGCGTGGCGTTTTTTTGCCAGCTCGAAGATGTTGGGCTCGACGTATTCAGAGGGTTTGAAGGAGTAGCCGTCGTCCCGGATGCGGATCGTGCATTTGGCGCTGTCGAGGATCACGCTGATGTCGAGGACGCGGGATTCGTCGCCGCTGTAGGCATGTTTGATCACGTTGGTGCACGCTTCGTCTACCGCCACCTTGAATTGCTCGACGGACTCCGTCGAGAAGCCGGCCGCTATGGTATGGGTTTCCACGAACCGGCGCACTTTCTCGAGATAGCGCGTCGAGCTTGGAATGGAAAGATGGTAGGTTGAGCGAGCCACGGATTTACATGGATAGGTTGGCCGGTCGCATGGGGCAGATGGTGGTCTGGAGCGTCAGGAGTGGTTGAATTTTGCGATCGCTTCGTCTTCGGTCTCCACAATGTCGAACAGCATCGGAAAGCCGAGGAGGTCGAACACGTTATACACTTTGGGCTGGAGCGCGGCGATCTTGATGTCGCCGCCCTTGGCGCGCAGCTCTTCGATGTACGCCATGAAGACGCCGAGACCTGCGCTCGAGATATACTGCAGGTTGGCGCCGTTCACCACGATGCGATACGCCTGTTCGTCTTTGCATTTCTGGATGGCTGCTTCGAGTTCGGAAGCCGTGTGGGCATCCAGCTCGCCATTGAGGTCGAGGACCTCAATCGAGGTGTTGGAGCGGAAGCCGACAGAAAAATTACTCATTGTTTTGTGTGTCTTCTCGTTGCTTCGAATAGGGTGGCTCGCGCCGTCGCGGCCCGGGATCTCACGCCGGCTTCAACGACGCCGGCCTCGACTGGGCCGCATCGCCCGCCGTTGGGAGATCGATCCCGTGCCATTTCATGACCACGAGGGTCATGTCGTCGTCGTAGGCTTTGGACCCGATAAAGGTTTGCAAATCGGTCAACAGGGCGTCGTGGATGCCGGCGGCCTCCTCGGCGCGATGCCGGCGCATCGCTTCGAGGAGGCGTTCGTAGCCGTATTCGTCGCCCTGCATGTTCCGGCTCTCGACGACGCCGTCGGTGTACAATACGAACGCGTCGCCCGGTTTCAGAGGGATAGTAATCTCTTCGAGCGACTTTTCGAAGACCCCGCTGCGATCCAGGCCGAGCCCGATGCCGTCCGGACGCACGAGGCGGGTGTCGCCGTGCAGGTTGATGGTGGCCATCGGGTTGTGTCCGGCGCGCGCCATCACGAACTCTTCCCGCTGCGTATCCAGAATGCCGTAGATCAGCGAGATAAAGACGTTTTTGTCCAGCGTATGCCCCAGGGCCGCATTTGCGTGCCGCAGGAAATCCACCGGGCGGGGCGCGAGCCGGCTGACCGACTGGAAAATCCCCTGCATCACCGCCATGAAAAACGCCGCCGACGTCCCCTTGCCGGACACGTCGCCGATGATGACGCAGAGCCGGTGTTCGTCGAGCTCGAAGAAGTCGTAAAAGTCGCCGCCCACGCGCTCGGCGGACACGTTCGACGCGCAGAGCGACAGCCCGCGGTAGAGCGGCAGGCGTTGCGGTAAGAGCTTGCGCTGCACCTCGCGGGCGATGTCCAGCTCGCGGGCGAGGCGTTCCTTTTCGACCTGCTCCCGGAAGAGGCGGGCGTTGTCGAGCGCCAGCGCGGCCTGCGCCGCAAACATGTGGATCGATTCGATGTCGTCCTTCTCGAAGCCGTGGGCCACCTCCTTCGTCACGAACAGCGCGCCCAGCATCTCCTCGCGCGCCATCAGCGGCACGGCGAGCAGGCTGCTGAACCCGTCTCCGGGGCGCACATTCAGCCGGTGGTCGGTCGACGCCTGTTCGAGGTAGAGCGAGGTCCGGGTCGCGCTCAGCTCGCTGTACAGGGCATCCACATCCATCAGCCGGGTCACCCGCTGCGGCGTGATGTTGTAGGATGCCGCGATTTCGGGGTGGAGCGAGCCGGTCTTCGGGTCGGCCAGGGCGAGCCAGCCGGTGTCGGCCGTGCCGGCTTCGACGGGCGACGAGGCGACGCTCGAATAGAGCTTCTCGGGGTCGAACGCCTGCGTGACGAGGTTCGTGAGCGACTGCATCACCACCCGCTCGTGCGTGCGCCGCTGGAAGTCGCCCGTCGTCGGCAGATGGAAAAGCAGCAGGAGCAGCGAGGCCGTGCAGTACATCACCCCGAAGCCGAATACGAGCATGACAAACAGGTAGAGCACATAGTTGTAATACAACATGTACACCCGCATGTCGGCCAGGAAGGGCAGGGGGTTGTCGAAATTGGTAAAGCCGACGCCCACGAAGAGCAGCACGAGCAGCACGAGCGAGAGGGCGATGCTGATCAGCTTCTCCTGGAAGGTCATGTACACGATCCAGGATGCCCGGAACGAGTTGACCACCATGAAGCCGATGGCCGGCACGAGCGCAACCAGCTGGTAGATGCTGGGGTCGGACTGGGGCGACTTCATGAACGCCGTCACGGCCGTGATCAGGAAGAGCGTCAGCATCAGCTGCCAGTTACGCTGGCTGACTTTCGTCCGCTTGAACAGCACCAGGCTGCCGATGCGCAGCAGCACGTAGAAGGCGAACACCGACCCGAGCAGGCTCAGGACATTGATCTTGATCACCGTCAGCAGGACGCGCGGGACCCCGGTGTAATAGTCGAATTCCCCTTCCGCTTCGTAAAGATCCAGCAGCTCCTCATCCACCTCCCGGCCGATGGAGGTCACGTAACTGGACACCGCGATAAAAATCAGGCCGAAGAAAAGGATGGTCCAGAATACCCGCGCCGGCGTGGCGTTTCGGCGCTGGAAGCGTATCGCCAACAACAACCCGATCGCCCCGTAGCCGACGATGACGAGCACGTTGTAGAGCACCTGCAGAAAAACGGAAGGCGGCGCGCCGGCCTGCATCGCCAGCAGGTGGTATACGAACCCGAACACGACGCTCACGGCGCCGACCACGAGGAGTACGGTGCGGCCGGCCCGCGAATCCATCGTCGACCAGCGTGTACTGTCAACCGCCTTGGCTAAGAGTGGAACGGGCATGTCGGACGCCTGGCGTCGGAGAGGAAGTCGCAGGCCGTGAGCGAGTTTTTTGAAACCCTTCATCGTACTGCGCAGTCATCGATTTGTTACAATCGAGGGAATGACGGCATCACGCAAGCTACGGATTCCGGCGCGGATTCGGTACCCCGCCGGCGAAGCGCGCCGGCCCCGCGACGCCGGCTCTAAAAAGACGGGGATTTCGGTAACTTAGCGCGAAATGCCTCGTAGCATGAGCAAGCACTTGTCCGCCCGGAGCTACGCTACCGTACATGGAAAAGAAATCAGTCGTTCGTTTACAACTTCTCGCGTTGGCCGGGATCACGGTCTTGCTCCTCGTTCGCGTGGTCTCCGGGCCTCCTTCGCCGGACGGTCTCGTGGTGATGGACCGGCTTGAGCCGAACGAAATCCAGGAGCGCGCCTTCGTGCTCGAAACGCCCACGAAACTGCATATCCACGCCGTCGGCGCCTTCGATCATCGGGCCGGCGATACGCCGCAGCTCGCGGCCCAGGCCTGGATCCTCGACCATACCACCCGCGAGCCGGTGTGGCACATGGACCCCGACCGCAACACCACGCTCGGACGCGGGCTCCTCGCCGAAAGCGAAGACTCGCTGATGCTGCCCACCGGCGCGTATGAGGTGTATTTCGCGGCCTACGGCGGACTGTTATCCGGAGCCAGCGTCTCCTCCACGCCCAGCACCCTTTTTGGCCGGCTCATCAACGCCCGCCAGCGCTGGCAGGACGACGCCCGCCGCTGGCAGGTGGTCGTTACGGGCGTCGGCCCCAAGGAGAACACCGCCAACGAAGTCGACCTCGACGACCTGCCGCCCCGGACGCGGGATGACGTGATCTGGTCGGCCACGTCCGTCGGGAACGGCGAATTTCGCAGCCATACCTTCCGCATCGAGGAGCCCGCGACCGTTCGGATTCACGCGACGGGCGAAATCACCAGCGAACCCAACGACGCCGGCTCGATCGAAAACCTGGGCACGGGCGAGATGATCTGGACGATGGCGCTCGACCGCACCCGGCCGGCGGGCGGCGCACCGGAGAATCGCGAAGCCGTCGAAACCCTGGCGTTGCAGCCGGGCGTCTACCGGGCTTCCTTCCGGACGGATCGGACCCACGCCTACGATGCCTGGCTCGCCAACCCGCCGTACGATCCGACGAGCTGGGGCATGACGCTTTCCGCCGCCCGCCCGGCGGACAAACTCGCCTTCCGCGCCATCGACCCCTGGCAGGACGGGATCCCCCTCGCCTCCATCGATCGCGTGGGGAACGATGTCTTCCGCTCGGTTCTTTTCACGGTGGAAGAGCCCTCCGTTTTCTTCGTGTACGGCATGGGCGAGATGACCCCCGAGGGGCGCTATGATTTCGGGTGGATCGAGCGTGTTTCGCCCACCGAGGTGGTGACGCGACGCGAGGAGCGCGACGACGCCCCCGATCCGTCGACGGCGGTATGGGAGATGGACTACGCGGCGAGCGCGAACGCCGGCGGGAGCGACGACAACCGCGAACAATTCGACGTCATCCGGCTCGATCCCGGGTTGTACGCCATGGTGTACCGGTCGGACTATGCCCACGCCTATGGCGACTGGCGCCGCGAACGGCCGGCGCACGCCGAACGCTGGGGGATCAGCCTGTTCGGACTCCGGTCCGGCCCGCCTGCATCGTTTACCATGCGCGGCCTCATCGACTATGCGGAGGAGGCCGGTCCCGTCACCAGCGTGTCGCCCCTGCCGCCGCCGCCCGCGATCGCGCCGGTACCCCCCGTGCCGGCCATCGCCGCGATGCCCGCCATGCCGGGGAGCATCATCGTCACCATGGCCCCCCTCGGGAGCAACGAGAAGCGCGCCGAGACGTTCGAGCTGAGCGAAAAGACGGTGCTGCACATCCGGGCGATGGGCGAGATCTCGCTGAGCGGCGGCCTCTACGACTACGGCCGCATCGTGACCGAGCGCGGGGGCGATGTCGTCTGGACGATGAACCGCGACAACACGGTTCCGGCCGGCGGCGGCAACGCGAATCGTTTGTTCGACGGGGACATTATTCTTGAGGCCGGGCGTTATATTGCGCAGTTCGAAACCGACGGCACCCACGCCTTCGGCGATTTCGACAAGGATCCTCCGGCTTCACCCGAAGCGTGGGGGATGGTGATCAGCCGCCTCAACGAAACGCCCTGACCTGTTGTCCACCCCGATTCCCCCGACGGCATCGCCCAGCGATACCGTCGAACTGTCGTTTACCGCGCCCGCCGAGACGCAGGAACGGCTCATCGCCGAACTCGACGCCCGCGGATTCGTCGCCTTCCTGCAGGACGATGGCGACGGCCTGAAAGCCTACGTGCCGGCGACGGCCTGGGGTGACGACCCCCGTGAGCACCTCACCGCCTGGCTGCGCGACGCCGGCATCGCGCAGCCGCATGAAGAGCGCAGCATCCCGCAGCAGGACTGGAACACCCCCTGGGAAGCGTCCATCGAACCCGTGGCCGCCGGCCCGTTTATCGTGCGCGCCTCCTGGCATCCCCCGATGGCCTCCGAACGCCATCCGATCGAACTCGTCATCGACCCCAAAATGAGCTTCGGCACCGGCCATCACGAGAGCACCCGCCTGGTGCTGGGGATGGCGCCGAGCTTCATCCGCCCCGGTATGCGCGTGCTCGACGCCGGCACCGGAACGGGCATCCTCGGCATCGCCGCCCTCAAGCTGGGCGCCGCGGAGGTCATCGCCTTCGACAACGACCCCTGGATCGAGGAGAACGCGAAGGAAAACGTGCAGAACAACGGCGGGGCGGACGCCATCGCGGTGCGTATCGGCGGGTTGGAGGTGATCCCCGAGACGGGGTTCGACGTGGTGCTCGCGAACATCAACAAGAACGTACTGATCGCCTACATGCCGGAACTCGCGGCCAGGCTGAAGCCGGGCGGAACGCTCGCGCTGGCGGGGCTGCTGCTCACGGATCGCGACGAGATGCTGGACCATGCGGCGCGAAACGGCCTCACGGTGGCCGGCGAGGCGCGCGAGAACACCTGGTGGGCGGTGCATCTGGCCAGGGGGGGCGTGGCATGAGTCCCGATGCGCAGGCCCGCCGCGTCGCGACGGTCGATGTGGGCACCAACACGGCGCTGCTGCTGATCGCCGAACCCGCGCCCGGCGGGATGCGCGTCTGCGCGACCGAGGATCGCTTCGTGCGTCTGGGCGCCGGCGTGGACAAAAACCGCATGATCCAGCCCGAAGCCATGGGGCGTCTTCGCGACGCGCTGCGCGCGTTCAGGGCGATCGCGGATGAGTGGAGCGTGGCCGACATCGTGGTGGCGGCGACGAGCGCATCGCGGGACGCCCGCAACGGAGACGAGCTCGTCCGGTTTGTTCGCGAAGAGACCGGCCTGACCTATGAAATCATCTCCGGGGAAGAAGAAGCTCTCTGGAGTTTCAACGGCGCGCTGTCCGGCGTGCCCCCCCGGCCGGGCCCTGTCGCAACCCTCGACATCGGCGGCGGCTCCACCGAACGCGTGCTGGGGCAATGGGATGCCGGCGCCGGCGTGTGGCAGGTCGTCGACGCCACGAGCATCAACGTCGGCTCCGTGCGGCTTACCGAACGCTTTTTCCCCACACAGCCCCCGCCGGCCGCCGCCGTCGCCGAAGCGGCGGCATGGGTTGAGCGGGAGCTGGCCTCGGCCGACATGGCCGTGCCATCCGATGCCTTGCTCCTCGGAGCCTCCGGCACCACGACCTCGCTCGCGCTCGTCGAAGCCGGCGCAACGGCGTGGAGCGATCTGCCGGATCCCCTGCCGCGCATCGACCTCGCGCGCATCGGGTCGTGGCGCGAGCGGTTGCTGGCGATGACGCTCGACGAGGTGCTGGCGCTCAATCCGGCCGTGATGCGCGGCCGGGCCGACGTGTTTCCCGCCGGCGTGCTGATCCTCGAAACCGTGCTGCGGCGCGCCGGCATCGCGTCCCTTCGCGCGGCGCATCGCGGACTTCGCCACGGGCTGGCGCTGCGGTACTGGCGCGATCATCCGGCGCGCTGACCGGCGGCTCGAACGGGGCGTTCCGCTGGAACAAAGGCGGGATGCTCTGGTCCTATCCGGGCGCTTTGACGCGCGTTTTTTTCGCTCCCAGGAGGCATTTGAGGCAGATTCCCATGGCGCCCGATCCACAACGCATCATCCGCGCGCTGCGCACCCTCGTCGAGCCCGATTCCGGCCGCGACATCGTCCGGAACGACCGCGTCCGCGACCTGCAAATCGGCGAGAACCGGGTGACGCTCACGCTGGTCCTGCCCGACCCCGGCAGCGCCTTCGGGCGCGACGCGGCGCGCAAGGCGACCGAGGCGTTGAAGACGGCCCTGGGCGCCGGCGTCGATGTGGCCGTTCATGTGGACAACGCGATGATCCCGCTTGGGGTCGCGGCCTCGCCGGCGGATGCCGGCCGGCAGAACCGCGTGGACTTCGGGCGCACGGCGACGATCGCCGTCGCCTCCGGCAAGGGCGGTGTGGGCAAGAGCACCGTCGCCGTCAACCTCGCTACCTCGCTCGCGAAGCAAGGGTATGCGGTGGGCCTGGTCGACACCGACATCTACGGCCCCTCGATTCCCACCATGTTTGGCATCGAGAAAGAGAAGCCGCGCGTGAGCGCCGAACGCAAGATTATCCCCATCGAGCGCTACGGGGTGCGGCTCCTGTCGATGGGTTTGCTCGCCGACACGGACCAGGCGGTCATCTGGCGCGGCCCGATGGTCTCGGGAGCGGTCCGGCAGTTCCTGGGCGATGCCGACTGGGGGGATCTGGATTACCTCATCCTCGACCTTCCGCCGGGGACGGGCGACATCCAGCTGACCATCGTGCAGACGCTCGACCTCACCGGCTCGATCATCGTCTCGACGCCGCAGGATGTGGCGCTCGCCGACGCGCGCCGGGGCGTGGCGATGTTCCAGAACGTGCATGTGCCGGTGCTGGGGATCGTCGAAAACATGGCCTATTTCACGCCGCCCGATCTGCCCGACCGCAAGTACTATCTTTTCGGCGAGGGCGGCGCGCGCCGGCTCGCCGAGACCCTCGGCGTGCCCTTCCTCGGCGAAGTGCCGATCGAACAGAAGCTCCGGGAAAGCGGCGACAGCGGCCGGCCGATCGTGATCGCGGACGAAAACGGCTTTTCGACGCAGGCCTTCATGCGCATCGCCGAAGAAGCCGCCGCGCACATCGCCGTGCATCGCGCCCGGCGGTCGTCCCAGCAGAACGTCGAAATCCTGTACCGCTGAGCCGTATCGGCGTGCCCGGGTTCCGGTATTGAACGCGTTGCGACAGGGGCATGCCGCGGCGCGCGTTGCGTTTCTTAACACGATATCGGCCCGCTCCGCCGAAACATGGAGCCGGCGTGCCTCGTAGGCCGCCCATCGCACATCGAACGCTTTTTCGCATGCTTTATAGATCGATTGCCCTCGCGGCATTCCTGTGCCTGTTCGGCATCGCCGCGCAGGCGCAGAATTCGGCGTCCATCAACGGTTTCGTGAAGGACGCCACCTCCGGGGAGACCCTGCTGCTCGCCAACGTCGTCCTCCTCGGCACCGATTACGGGGCGGCGACGAATACCAGCGGGTATTTCGCGCTGAACGGCCTGCCGGCCGGCGACTACACCGTCGTCTGCACTTACATCGGGTTTCAGACCGCTCGCATCCCGCTGACGCTGGGGACGGGCGAAACGCGCCGGCTCGACATCGAACTCCAGCCGGAGAGCGTATTGCTGGACGGCGTCGTCGTGACGGCGGAGAAGGATCAGGAGGAAGAAATCCGCCGGATCGGCGTCAGCCAGCTGACGACCGAGGTCGTGCGCCAGGTGCCCACCATCCTCGAACCCGATGTCTTCCGCTCGTTGCAGCTGCTGCCCGGCGTCAAGGCGGCGTCGGATTATTCGAGCGGTCTCTACATCCGGGGCGGCAGTCCGGACCAGACGCTCATCCTGCTCGACCGCACCACGGTCTACAACCCCACGCACTTCTTCGGCTTCTTCTCCACCTTCAACCCGGACGCCATCAAGGACGTGCGGCTGTACAAGGGCGGGTATCCGGCCGAATACGGCGGCCGGCTGGGTTCGGTGGTCGACATCTACAACAAGGACGGAAACCGGATCAAGACGCATGGCGGCCTGAGCCTGGGTTTGCTCGCCAGCCGGGCGTACCTCGAAGGACCCTACAAAAAAGGCTCGTGGATGCTGGCCGTGCGTCGCTCCACGCTCGAGCCGCTCCTCGGCGCGCTCCGGAATGCGGATGTGGACGGCATCCCCGACGGGTTTTATTTCATCGACGTCAACGGCAAGGTGAACTTCGACGCCACGGCCAACGACCGGCTCTCGATCGCTACCTACGGCGGCACCGACGAACTGAACCTGCCGTTCGTCGACGACGCCCGCATCAAACTCGCCTACGGCAACCGGACGCTGAGCACGAACTGGACGCATCTGTTCAACCAGAAGCTCTTCTCGAACTTCACGCTGACGTACTCGCGGTATTTCAACCGGCCGCGGTTCGGCATCGCCGGCACCGAGTTCAGCCGCGTCAACAACGTTTACGACGTGTCGGCGAAGGGCGACTTCGAATACATCCCGAACGAACGGCACCAGTTTGAGGTCGGGTTCTGGAGCGGGATGTTCACCTTCCGCCTCCGCGACGAGTTCGACGGCCAGGTGGGGCTCAGCGACCGCATCCAGTCGCCTTACCTCTCGTTCTACGCCCAGGAGCTGTTCCGGCCGCGCCCGAACTGGCAGATCAACGCCGGCCTGCGGGCCAACTATTTCGGGCAGGGGGATTATGTGCGGCTCGAGCCGCGTGTTTCCATCGAGAACAAGCCGGACGAAAACGTCAGGCTTCAGTTCGGATACGGCCGTTATTACCAGTTCCTCACCCTCATCACGAGCGAGCTGTTTTCCGGCTTCGACCTGTGGCTCACGACCGACGACGGGGTGGAGCCGGCCTTCGGCGATCAGTTCGTCGCCGGCCTGAAGACCAACCTCGGCGGATCGCTCCAGGCGGACGTGGAAGTGTACTACCGCACGATGCGCCAGCTCTTCCAGCTCGATCCGTTCCTGCCCGATGCCGCCGGCCTCGACTACGCCGATCTGTTTACGTTCGGCGAGGGGTACGCCTACGGCACCGAGCTGTTGATCCAGAAACCCCGGGGGCGGCTGAACGGGTTCATCGGATACACGATCGGCCTGACGAAGCGCCGTTTCCCGGACATCAACAACTTCAACTACTATCCGCCGAAATACGACCGCCGGCACGAGGTGAACGTCGTGGCCAACTACGCGCTGTCGCGCAAGTGGAGCCTGACGAGCGTGTTCAATCTGGCGTCCGGTCAGGCCTACACCGAGCCGGCGGGGCAATACAGCCTGGTCGACGGCCCCTTCACCGGGGGATCGGTCGAGGTGCTCGTGAGCCCGTTCAACGCGGCGCGTCTGCCGACCTATCACCGGCTCGATGTCGGCTTCGCGCGGAAAGGGAAGTTCTTCCGTTTTGCCGAGTCGGAGCTGCAGCTCCAGCTGATCAACGTCTATAATCGCCGGAACATCTGGTTCTACTTCTTCGAGTTCGAAGACGACGACTCGGTGACCCGCAACGAGATTCCGCAAATCCCTGTCCCGATTCCCAATGTCTCTTTTACGATTCGCTTCTAGCCGCGCCGCGTCGCTCGCCGCCCTGATGGCGCTGGCGCTGGCGACCGGCTGCGATACGACCAGCACCTTCGAACACGAACCGGAAGTCGTGGTGGAGGCCTATCTCCTCGCCGGCGAAAGGCTGCCGCAAGTGCGCATCAGCCGCAGCACGAGCATCAAGGAGATTTATGACTTCACGGAGCGCGCCATCAGCGACGCGACCGTCCGCATCCTGCTCCTCGCGGCAGATGGTTCGACCGAGGCGGTGTACGACTACTTCATCCTCGAACAGGAGCCGGGCGTCTACCGGCCGAGCGATGTAGTCCTCGTGGAGTCCGAACGGACCTACCGCCTCGAAGTCGTCGTGCCCGGCGAACCCGCGCCGGTGACCGCGACGACGATCGTTCCGGGCGACTTCGAGCTCGTCGCCGTCAATGCGGACACCATCGTGTACCAGGGGGGGAGCCAGCTCGAGCTCGACGTGACGCGGAGCGTCTACCCGGGCCGGCAGAGCATCTACGTCTTCACGACCGAATCGCTGACCCCGACGGCCGACCTGCTCACGCCGTTCTACCGCGACGTCGCCGGCGACAACGAGGAGGACATTGGCAACCTCCAGGTCACCAATTCGCCGCTGATCAACGAGGGCAACTACGATATCAATCCGGACGGCACGCTCACGATCCGGCTCCCGTGGATCGCGGTCGCCTTTTACGGGCAGAACCGGCTCACCGCGAGCGCGCTCGACGACAACCTGTACGACTTCTTCCGTTCGCAAAGCGTGCAGCAGGGCGGCTCGACGCTTTCGCCGGGCGAGATCCCGAACGTCATCGAGCATGTGGAAGGGGGCGCCGGCGTGTTCGGCAGCTATGCCCGCTCGTCGTTCGTGGTGACGATCGTGCCCCAATCCGCGCCCTGATCCATGTCCGTCGCCGCCGAACTGGCGTCGCTCGCCGGCCTCCTGGCCGAGCTCGACGCGACCGACCGGCTGGAGATCCTGACCGACTACGCCAGCCGCCTGCCGGCGCTCGACCCCGCCTGGGCGCCGGCGCGCGACGCCGGGCTGCACATGGTGCTCGAGTGCCAGTCGCCGGTCTTTTTTGTCGCCCGCCTCGCCGACGGCCGGGTGGAGATCCATGCCGACGTGCCGGCGGAGGCGCCGGTAGCGCGCGGCTTTGTCTCCCTGCTCATCACCCTCTTCGACGGCGCGCCGGCCGAGTCGCTGCGCGAGGCTCCCGCAAACATTCTGGACCGGCTCGGCCTTTCCGAGGCCCTCGGGATGCGCCGGCGGCACGGGCTGGGGGCGATCTATCGCCGGCTGCTGGAGGCCGGCGCCTGATGCCGGCTCATCCCGCTTCTTCGCACACCGCGAGCAATTCCGCCAGCATCATGGCCGTCGCGCCCCAGATCGAGAGGCCGTTGACGGCGAATACAGGCACATCCACCCGGGCGCCGTTGATCGGTAGACCTTCCATCGTGCGCGCGCCGGGTGCGAGCAGGTCGGCGAGGCGCAGCGTGTGCACGAGCGTCACCTCCGCTTCCTGAAGCACGAGATCCGCCGGCTCGGCGGGCGTGGCCCCTACATACGGATGGACACAGTAGTTGGAGACGTTGATATAGAGCGGCGAGAGGGCGCCGAGGAGTTCGATGCGGTCGGGCGCGAGGCCGATTTCTTCGTAGGTTTCACGGAGGGCCGTGCGGTGGAGCGGCTCGTCCGGCTCGCTGCGGCCGCCTGGGAAGGAGAGCTGGCCGGCGTGGCGCTTGAGGTCGTGCCGTCGCTGCGTGAGGAGCACCGCCGCCTCGTCGCCGACGGGGAAGAGCAGCGCGAGGACCCCGGCCTGGCGGCAGGGCTTGTCGTCGATGCGCAGCGTGTCCGGCAGGCGGTAGCCCGGGGCCATCGTCAGGTGCGCGGCGGTGCCGGGCAGGGGAGACGACAGGCGGGTCCGGAGCCGGGCGATGAGCGCGTGGAACGGAACGACGGGCATGCGGCGGGTGCGCGAAGAAAAAAGGCGCTTCGGATCGGGCCGGAAAGACCGATGGCGCGGCGGATGCCGAATACCGGTAGCGCGTGGCAGATGTGCGAGATACTACGCGCGAACGGAATGGGTTGCAACCGGACGTCAGTTGCCGGATTCGTCCTGTTCTTCGAAGCCGAAGGCTTCGTAGCCCGCCTCGATCGTAAAGAAGAGCGTCGAGAGGCGCGAGCGCCGGCGGGACTGGACGTGGCCTTCGTAGGTGCGCCGGGTCGGCACGTCGATGCCGTTTTCGCGGCGATACTCCGTGAGGGTGGTCAGCTCGGCGCGTCGGTTGATGCTGCTGGCGCGGGTGCGGGTCAGCCGGCCGGATTTATCCACCCACATCGTGATGCGCTGGTAGAGCGTGCCGCCGTTGATGGGCACCATTTCGAGCCGGTAATGCACCGCGTTATCCAACACCTCTTCCTGCACGGAGCCGGTCGGCTTCATGTATTCGAGCATCTCCAGCGGAAATGCCGGGTCCTGGATCATCGACGCGAACGGCTCGCCCAGCAGGCCCTGCCACTCCTGCAGCAGCGCCTCCGACTCGGCGGCCGTCACCGACCGTCCGTCGCTCCTAAACTCCGTAAGATCGATCTGCCATCCTGGCCGATCCGGGTAGCCTTGCAGGCTAAGGTCCACCGAACTACTCCACGATCCGGTGGGTCCGTCGAATCGCGAATCAAGTCGCTCCTTTACGCTGACGCGTTGTATGTTACGGCTGTTTTGTCGTTGTAAGGCGCGCCACGCCTGGTAAAGCACGCGCGCCTCTGTCCGAGTAGGTGGATTCGCCTCGGCTACCGTAGGGCCTGTACGTGCTTCTTGCGTCCGAGCGGGAGGGGTAATCCACAGGACGAGAAACAGGCCCATCGCAAAAGAGAGGCGTTTCATTTTGTATGGTTAGAGATTGCAGAAAAATGCTTCCAATAATATGCAAAATCGCCGGCGGGAGGTGTCACGGAACTATCACGGTTGTTCGGTATTTTGCGGAGCGGATGTGCGATGGATCGACATGATTATATTGAAGATGCGGCCAGCGCCCCAAAACGATGAACCAGCTACGTTTTGCATCGTTCTAGCTCCCTGCTCGAATGCAGTAGACGCCGGGCCCGCGCGCTCAGCATTCCGTTTATTCCGGTTACCCCAGGTATATGCAAGAACCCCGAATCTTACTTGTTGAGGACGACGCCGAGTTGCGTTCGCTGGTTGAAGGACGGCTCCGCGAATCTGGCTATAACGTGCGGACGGCCGCCACGGGCACCGAGGCGCTCGTTCGGGTCGACGAACAGGCCCCCGATCTGGTACTGCTCGATGTGATGCTCCCCGAAATGGATGGGTTGGAGGTGTGCCGGCGGCTCCGCGCCACGCACCCGTTGCTGTACATCATCATGCTTACCGCGCGGACGGACGAACTCGACCGCGTCGTGGGCCTCGAGGTGGGGGCGGACGACTACGTAACCAAGCCGTTCAGCCTGCAGGAACTCGTCGCGCGCGTGCGCGCCGCCCTGCGCCGGCTCCGGCTCACCGCCGAGCAGCGCCCCGCCGGCGAAGAGGGCGACGAAGAGTCGATCCTCGTGTTCGACGAACTCCACATCGACCCGATCCGCCGCGAGGTGCGCCTGCATGGCGAGCTGATCCGGCTCACGGTGCGGGAGTTCGATCTGCTCATTTTCCTCGCGCGAAACGCCGACCGCCCCTTCACCCGCACCCAGCTGCTGGGCAAGGTCTGGGAAATCCAGTACGAAGGGTACGACCGGACGGTGGATTCGCATGTACAGCGCCTCCGAGCTAAAATCGAAGACGACCCGGGCAACCCGCGGTTCATCCGGACCGTGTGGGGCGTCGGGTACAAATTCCAGGCTGATATCGAGGCATGATCCACGAAGAGCACGACATCGAACCAGCACCATGGTTCAGTCTGTCGCGTTCTGCTTTCTGGAAGGTTGCGGGCATCCTGGTGGGGGTGCAGGTGGCTACCGGCCTGCTGGCCGTGGCCCTCAGCGCCTATTTCGCCTATGACCGCAGTCTCAACCTGGTCGAGAAGACGATTCGCGTGCGTCTGGACGACCTGGCCGGGGAGGTAGAACGCCGCGCCTTTCCGCCCGGCTCGTCGGCGGAGAAGGTGCGTTCCTTGCAGGATCCGCTCCCGGAATCGCTGCTGCTCGACCTCGCCTCGCGGTTTCCCGATCCCATCTCCCTGCTGGATGAAGACGGCAACGTCCTGCACACCATCCAGCCGAACCCCGCGGTGTTCAAAGGCCGGCTCGAGGCCGGCCCGCTCGTCGTCACCGCGCCCGACAACATCCGCCGCCGGCTCGAACGCAGCCGCGTGATCGTCCGGCTCGACCAGACGTCGATGTCCAGCGAGATGACCTGGGCCATGGCGCCGATCTACGACGCCAGCGACCGCCTCGTCGGCGGCCTGCTCGTCCAGCCGCTCACCAACTCCATCCGCCGCGAGCTGGCGGACACGAATGCGGCGTACGTCTCGGCGTTCCTGATCGTCATGACGCTGTCGGTCTTCACCGCCCTGATCTTCGGCGCCGTCTTCACGTTCCTCATCGTGAAGCCGCTGCGCGACGTGATGCAGCAGGTGGAGCGGTTCGGCGCCGGCGACTTCAGCGCCCGCATCGCCATGCGCAAGGAGGACGAGTTCGGCCGCCTCGCCTCGGTGATCAATCACATGGCCAGCCAGGTGGAGAACAGCGTCGAGACGCTGCGGGCGACGGACATGCTGCGCCGGCAGATGATCGCCAACTTCGGGCACGACCTCCGCACGCCGCTCGCCGCGCTCCTCGGCTACCTGGAGGAGACGCGCCGCTACCTCGACGAGGGCAACCGCGCCTCGGCCGACGAGGCGCTCGACGTGGCCGAGCGGCAGGGCAAATACCTCCAGCAGCTCATCGGCGACCTCTTCGAGCTCAGCCTGCTCGACAGCGCCAACGCCCCGCTGCGCAAGGAGCCGATCCCGCTGGGCGAACTCCTCTCCGATGCGGCGAACACGCACCGGCCGGCGCTCAAGAAGGCCGAAATCAACTTCGCCGTGGAGCTGTCGCCGTCGCTTCCGATGATCGAGGGGGATGGCGTGCGCCTGCTCCGCGTGCTGGACAACCTGTTGTCGAATGCGATGCACCACACGCCGGCCGGCGGCACCCTCCAGCTCGCCGCGCGCGTGGAAAACACCCAGGCCCTCATCGAGGTGCGCGACACCGGCTGCGGGATGGAGCCGGACGTGCTGGAGCACATCTTCGACCGCTATTACACGGGGACAGGCGCCCGCACGCGCCGGCGCGGGACCGGCCTGGGCCTCCCGATCAGCTCCGCCATCGCCAAGGCCCACGGCGGCTCCCTCACCGCCCGCAGCACCCCCGGAGAGGGGAGCGTGTTTACCCTCGCGCTGCCGCTGAACGGCACGGTGACCGTCGGGGGGGATGGGGTTTGAGTTTGGGAGTTTGGGGGATAAAAAAGCATGGACGGGGCGGGATTACGGTCCCGGCACGCCCATGCTCTGGCGGTTCAATGATCAAGGTTCAATGGTGAAGGTAAACGCTCTTTAAACCGTGAACCTGAAACCTGGAACGGCAACCGACGGGATTCGCAGAATCCCCGTCGATGTGCCTACGCCACCTTGATCTTCAGCGGCTTCACCTCGTCCGCCTTCGGGACCTCGATTTCGAGGACGCCGTCCTTATAGACCGCCTTGATGGCGTTGGCCTTGACGGCGGCCGGCAGGTTGAAGCTGCGGTAGAAGCTGCCGAAGCTGCGTTCGAGGCGGACGTGGTTGGTGTCTTCCGCCTTCTCTTCCGACTTCCGCTCGCCGCTCACCGTGAGGACGCCGTCGTGGAAGTTGATGGTGATGTCCTCCTTCGCGATGCCCGGCACGTCGAAGTGCAGGTGGTAGGCATCCTTCGTTTCCGAGAGGTCGACGCTGGGGACCCACGACCGCTTGGCCTCGCCCTCGGCGGGCTGCGTCGGGAAAAAGTCGTTGAAGAGCCGGTCGAATTCTCGCTGCATCCGGCTCAGATCGTTGCTGGGGAAAAAGCGCGTAAGGTTCGACATAGCTGATCACCTGTAGGGTTGGTGGATAGTACGCGTTGGATGCCCGGGGTCGTGCAACGCCCGTGCCGGCCCGCGTTTTTGCGCCAATTCGGCGGATCCGCCGGACAGGGCTGTCGGGGCCGCTGTCCTTCTGGCAACCCCCCTGCGGCAGGATGTCGGAGGCGCGGTGCAGGGATGGCAGGTCGCGTGCAGGATTGGCAGAACCCCCTGCCCACCTCCGAGAGGAGGGTCGCCGTCGCGCCAGCGTAGGGGGGGAGGTGTCTCCGGGGCGGGAGGTGTCCCGAACGAGACCCAAAGGGTTTTTGAAACCCTTCGGGTCTGGCACAGAGCCTCCTTGCGCCTAACCGCCGGGTGCGCTATGATTCGACAGCCCCGCGACCTACGCATCAGCCCATACGTATGTCTCATACCCATCTCCGCATTTTCGTCGCCTCTCCGGGCGACGTCGCCGACGAACGCAAGGCGATCAAAGGGATCGTCGATGAAGTGGAAAAGCTTCTCCAGAAGGAACGCGCGATCTCGCTCGATCTCGTGATGTGGGAGACCGACAGCCGGCCGGCTGCCGGCGAGCCGCAGCCTAACATCAACGAGCAGATCGGTGACTACGACATCTTCATCGGCCTGCTCTGGAAACGATTCGGAACGCCGACGACGAAAGCCGGCTCGGGCACGGAAGAGGAATTCAACCTCGCTTATGAACGGTGGCTCAAGAGTGAGGAAAAACCAAAGCGTCCGGATATCCTGTTCTATTTCTGTAAGAAACCGTTCTACCCGGATTCTGACGAGGAGCATGAGCAGTTCGGGAAGGTGTTGGCCTTTCGTCGTAAACACCAGAAGTCGAATTTCTTCTGGGTCTACGAAACTGTAGACCAGTTCAAAGATGAGTTGCGCGGACACCTCTTTGACACTGTTGTTGCGCGCGTGCCGCTCCGATCCGCCGAGCGAACCGAGACGCTGCGGGCGGCGTTGCCGTCCAGCCAGACGCGCTCCCTCTACCTCCAGCGCCTCGCCAGCCATTGCCGGCACCTCCCGCTCGGAGCGATGGGGTCCGACAACGACGAAGCCGCCGTCACCCTCGATCAGGTCTACATCTCGCTCGATACGACATCACGGCAACAGGAATTGGCCGGGATGGGCGGTGCAGACGACAAAGAAAATCCGCCGCTGAGTGCGCTGGAGGCTTTCGAACGGAACCCACGCCTCGTGCTGCTCGGCCATCCCGGTTCGGGGAAAAGCACATTCGTCAACGAAGTGCTGGCGCGGTATGCCATCGCCCTGCAGGACGACACGGCGGAGCCACCTGCCGGCCTCCCGCGCACCCTCACGCCGGTGAAGATCGTCCTGCGCGATTTTGCGGGTCGCCTCGCCGCCTTCGACGACGCGAAGCTGTCCGCCAAGAAACGGCGCGCGGCGTTGGCCGATCTGTTTCGCGATCAGGCCGTAGCCGACCTCGCGCAGTTCAAGGCTGCCGACTTCGCCGACGGCATCGCGGCGGCCTTTGAGACCGGCCATTGCCTGCTGGTGCTCGACGGCCTCGATGAAGTGCCGCCCGCGTCGCGTGTCCGTATGCGTATGGCCGTAGCCGCGTTGCTGGAGCACTTCACGATCCGTCATTGCATCGTCACCTGCCGGGTGCGCTCGTACCAGGATGCCGACACCAAGATCGCCGGCTTCGTCGACCACACGCTGGCCCCGCTCAACGACGAACAAAAAGAGCGTTTTGCCCATCAATGGTACCACACCTCGCCGCAACTCGAGCGGCTCGGCGCGGAGAAGGCCGATACGCGCTCGAAACGACTCACAGAGGCGGCGAAGCGCCGCGAGCTGCGCGACATCGCCGGCAACCCGATGCTGCTCACCACGATGGCCATCATCCACCAGCGCGATATCGAGCTGCCCGACGAGCGCGCGCGGCTGTACCATCTCGCCGTGGATGTGATGCTCCGCCGATGGCAGCGCCACAAGGTGGGCGACGAGGAGCCATCTGCAGCTATCGCTGCGTTCCTTGGGAGCGAAGATCGACTGCGGGAGGCCATGCAACGGATCGCCTACGAAGCCCACGCGTCGCCGGCCGGCGACGACGGGCTGGCCGATTTGAATCGCGACGAGGCCATCAACATCCTCAAAGACAACAAGTACCTTGGCAGCTACGCGGCGGCAGAAGGGTTTCTGGACTATGCCGACAAAAAATCCGGGCTTCTGCTCGGTCGTGGCGGCGACGCGGAAACGCCCGATACCTACGGGTTTCCTCACCGCACCTTTCAGGAATACCTTGCCGGCTGCTACATTGTCAGCCGCCCGAACGTGCAGGGCGAGCTGGTGACCCACGCCGAAAAAGGCGATTTCTGGTACGTGGCGGTGCAGCTCGGCCTGGAGGAGATGTTCTACAACAACAAACGCACCTGGGAGGTGTTGCGCCTCGCCTACGCGTTCTGCCAAGACGAATGCCCCGAGCCGGTGCACGAACAACGGCTTGTACTCTGGGCCGGCTTTATCGCCAATTTGGTGAAACCGACTTTTATCCTGGAAGATACACAGACCAAAGGGGGCGGGGCGGCGTTTCTGGCACGACTCAAGGCGCAGCTGGTTCAAATTCTCCGCGGCACACTTCCAGCCACAGAACGCGTCGAATCCGGCCGATTGCTTGGGTTTCTGGGTGATCCTAGGCCGGAGGTTATGGACGTCGACCAGATGGAGTTTTGCTATGTGCCGGCTGGGGAAGTGCTTATGGGTACAGATGAAAAGAATCCCATTTCGTCTTCGGACTTACCTCAAGAAGAACTGGATCTTTTTGGGGCAAAGGGAGACATGCGGTTGTGCTGTCCAATGAGTTCTGGATCGCAAGGTATCCGGTATCAAACGCTCAATACCAGGCCTTCGTAAGTGATGGGGGATACAACGACCGGATGCTATGGAGCACGAATGGATGGCACTGGAAGGAGGAATCTGCGAGTGCATTGCCTCTTGATTTTGGGGTGCCGTTCACCCTACAAAACAATCCAGTTGTCGGCGTTTCCTGGTATGAAGCCGCATGCGTACCCAGTTGGCTCACCCGGAAGTATCGTTTGGCCGGCTGGCTGCCAGAAAGGTGGCGAGTTGCGCTTCCCTCCGAGCCCGAATGGGAAATGGCAGCTCGCGGTGCAGCCAGTTTGCCTCGAAAGGTTGAGCCGGTTTGTATACAGAAAATGAGTATGGTAAAACAGGGCAGATCTAAGAACAACTCTATGGCCGCCAGGACCTTTCCATGGGGTGATGACTTCGAGGTTGATCGAGCTAATGTCCATGAGACCCGCATTGAATCGCCGCAGACGCTTGGGTGTTTTCCTGGGGGTATCAGTCCCATAGGCGCCGAAGAGATGGCTGGAAACGTGTGGGAATGGACACGGAGCCCCTATAAAACCTACCCCTATACTTGGGCAGACGAGGAATGGGAAGATCCAATAAGAACCGACCGACGCTCTGTACGGGGCGGCTCGTTCATCCTTGGTCTTCGCAGGGCGCACTGTGCCGCACGCGCCTGGGGCGAGTCCGACTCCCCATACTACAGCGTTGGTTTTCGTCTTGTTTTGCTCTCTTTTTCGGGTGAGGAATAACGGACGTTTAACTATAGAGCACAAGTGACTCGGCGGTCAGGCTCAGGCCTCTTTGAGGCGGTCAGTGAAGGCGCAGGAGCACGGGGTCTCGGATCGAGTCCGGTATGAGTCCTGGACTCGCATCCGAGATGTCGTGGTGATGAGATATCTCGGTGATTCGGGGAGTTACCCGCGTTCGCGGGCACAAGTCCTCTACGACGCCGTCCGGCTCGGCCGGACGCCTGCCCGGCATAGCCATGTATGATGCGCCTGCGTTTACAGGGTAATGCCGATTCCCGCCAGATCCTCGCGCGGCTCGTCGAAGCTGCAGCTGCCGAAGGAGGTGGCAAATGCGCGGGCCAGGGCGATTTCGGTGGGGCCGGCGTGGTAGTTGGTCCAGGCGAAGCCGGCGTCGTCGAGGCGGAAGTGGGCGGCGTCGGTGTCGGAGAGGAGGCGGGCGAGGGTCTCGCGGTCGAGGCCGCGGGCGTGGGCGAGGACGCCGGCGCCGAAGACGTTGAGGAAGCCGTGCATCTCCCCGTTCACCTCGCGGCGGAAGCTGCGGACGGGGTGGTGGAGGCCGGCGGTGGCCTTGAACGGCAGGCCGGCGTCGCGGCAGGCGGCGAGGGCCTCGGCGAGGGCGTCGGGGGCGGGGAAGTCGGCGGCGTTGAGGCCTCCGGTGCGGATCTTGAAGCCGAGGCGGTCGGCGTCGAGACTGTGGAGCAGCTCGACGAGTTGCGCGGTGCGCGGGTCGTCGGGGCGGAGGAAGGGGCCTTCCACGAAGAGGCGCCGCGGCGCGAGGCCGGCGCGGTCGATGCGGTCGAGCAGGGTCTCCAGGAAGCGGAGGACGTCGCCCGGCTCGAACGGCTCCAGCAGGCCGGCGGGGAGGCGGAGTTCGAGCAGCTCGATGGCGGACTGCGGGGCGCGCAGGTCCAGAAACGCGCGGGCGGCGGCGAGGTCGGCGTCCAGCGCGCCGAGGTATAACTCGGCGTCAGGGCCGCCGGTGGGGATGACGGTGAGGCGGCAGGAGTCGTCGGGCGCGAGGAGGCCGTCGAGGGCGGCGAGCTGGCCGGCGGGACACACGAAGCGGCCCAGCATCCAGCCGTCGGGGCCCCCGAGGTAGCGGCGGTAGTGGGCGGCGGCGTCGGCGAGGGGGAGGGCGGCGGGCGGGTAGAGGCCGGCGTAGTCGATCAGGCCGGCGAGGAACGCGGCGACGCCGCTGGCGGGATGTGGGTGCATGGGATCGGGAGCAACTATCGAAGGACTCATGGGTCCTAAGCGTGGCTACGTGCGCTGTTCCCGGCCTGTCGACAGGGTCCGGTGCGCGCCGCGCCGCATGAACTTTGGGTTAGTGCATTTACAATCTGCGACCATTATGCGTAGTTTGCACGGTTTAGCAACATGCGCAACTGTCAATTTCCAGCTTCTCACCCACAACCTGGAATTGGATCATACCAGTGAACTCGAATAAAGGAGGGCTAAAAAGAGCCATGAAAAACCTTGTCATGTACTGCGGCCTGTTGTTGGTCGGACTTATATCGATGGCGGCGGGCTGCGGCGGCGATCCGAATGTGGAGGGTGCCAAGCTTGCGTTGACGCTGGACGATGTGAACTACGAGGAATACCTCAGCAAGCTCGACCAGGCGATCGCATCGAATCCGCAGAATGCGGAAGCGTACGAAGTGAAGGGCAAACTCCTGCAGCGCCAGGCTGGCGAAGTGCGCGACGCCGCCCAGCACACGGAGATCGTCGAGAAGATGGTGGAAGCCTACAACAAGGCGCTCGAAGTCGAGCCCGGTCGCGCGTCGACCATCCAGCAGCTGCGCCAGGCCTACGTGAGCGAGTTCCAGCTGGGCTTCCAGGCCTTCAACCGGGGCCGCGAAAACAAGGATGCGTACACCGAAGCGGTGACGTACTTCCAGAACACGTCGACCATCCAGCCCGACTCCGCCGGCCCCTACGTCAACGCGGCCTACGCGATGATCAACGCCGGCATGCAGCAGCAGGCCATCGCGCCGTTCGAAAAAGCCCTCTCCCTGGGCGAAAACGAGGCCGATTCCTACGTGCTTCTGTCGAACCTCTACATGCAGCACAACCGGACGCCGGATGCCATCGCCCTGCTCGAAAAAGCGCGCGACATGTATCCCGACAAGCCGGAGCTGCAGAGCCAGCTGCTCAACGCCTACATCACGTCGGGCCAGATGGACCGCGCCAAGCAGGTCTATGCCGACGCCGTGAAGCGCGAGCCGGATAACAAGCTCTACCACTACAACTACGGCACGCTCCTCCTGGAAGCCGAAGAGTACGCGGCGGCCGAAGCGGAATTCCGTTCGGCGATCCGTCTCGATCCGGATTACGGCGTCGCCTACTACAACCTCGGCGCGACGTTCATCAACCAGGCGGTCGCGGTCAACGAGCAGATCTCGGAGAAGGACGACCACCTGCGCGAGAACCGCGACAGCATGTCGTCCAGCCAGCGCACGCAGGCCGAAGAAGAACTGGAAGGGCTGGTCGAACAGCGCAAGCAGTACTTCGAGCAGGCCGTCGAGCCCCTTGAAAAGGCGCGCGACCTCCAGGTGGCCGCCGGCGAAGACGCCACGCTGACCTGCAACGCGCTCTTCACGGCGTACGTCCAGACGGGCCAGCAGGACAAGGCGGAAGAAGCCGCCGCCTGCGCCGGCATCGACCTGAACTGACGCCCACGGCGTCATCCCGAGCGTTCCCTCGTGAAACGAGTGGATTCGCCGAGGGATCTCCTGCCGATTGGCTTTGCACGTCTCGGGGAGGTATTCCCATGTTCGTGAGAACAGACCTCCGGTCGAGATGACGCTCGAATGTAGACAGACCCGAGGGGCCACGGCTCCTCGGGTCTTTGTCGTTTATACCTGCGGCAACCTCCGATAGGCTGCCGCGTTTGCCATCCATTCCTTTTCGATCGCACCCGTTTTTACCGCTCTGCCATGCAAGTCGACACCAGGACCCCGTACCGTTTCGGCACCCTCGCCGTTCACGCCGGCCAGGAACCGGACCCCGTCAGCGGCGCCATCATGACGCCCATCTACCAGACTTCGACCTACGTCCAGGCGGCGCCGGGCGAACACAAGGGGCACGAGTACGCGCGCGTCACGAACCCGACGCGGACGGCGCTCGAGAAGAACCTGGCGGCGCTCGAGCAGGCCGAGCACGGCATCTGCTTCTCGTCCGGCGTGGCCGGCATCGACGCCATCCTGAAAGGGCTGCGCCCCGGCGACCACGTCGTGTCGACGAACGACCTCTACGGCGGCACCTTCCGGCTCTTCCGGCAGGTTTACGAACCCTTTGGGCTCCGCTTCTCGTTCGTGGACATGCGCAACCTCGACGCCGTCGAGCAGGCCATCACGCCGCAGACAAAGCTGTTCTGGCTCGAGACGCCGACCAACCCGCTGATCCGCATCCTCGACCTCCACCAGCTCGTGGCGCTCGCCAAGTCCCGCGACATCGACGTCGCGGTCGACAACACCTTCGCCTCGCCCTACCTCCAGCAGCCGCTCGCCCTCGGGGCGGATCTCGTGCTGCACTCGTCGACGAAATACCTCGGCGGGCACTCGGACCTCATCGGCGGGGTCGTATGCACGAGCCGGGACGATTGGAACGAGAAGCTGCGGTTTCAGGTGAAGTGCGCCGGCGCGGTGCCGGGGCCCATGGACTGCTTCCTCAACCTGCGCGGCACCAAGACGCTGCACATCCGCATGCGGCAGCACTGCGCGAACGCGCACGCCATCGCCACTTTCCTCGCCGAACACCACAAGGTCGGCCACGTCTATTTCCCCGGCCTGCCCGACGACCCAGGTCACGAGACCGCCAAGAAGCAGATGAAGGACTTCGGCGGCATGCTCTCGTTCACCCTCGCGTCAGACTCCGTCGAGAATGCCTTCAAGGTGCTCTCCGGCACGCGCGTCTTTGCGCTGGCCGAAAGCCTGGGCGGTGTGGAGAGCCTCATCGGCCATCCGGCGTCGATGACCCATGCGTCCATCCCCCGGGAAGAGCGGATCAAAAACGGCCTGAGCGACTCCCTCATCCGCCTCTCGGTGGGGATCGAGGATGCGGTGGATCTGATCGAAGACCTGGACGCGGCGTTGGGGCACATATAGGATCGATTTTATCGATCCTTGTTCGAGGTATGGGGTTCGAAGTTCGAGGTATGGGGTTCGAGGTTCGAGGTATGGGGTTCGAGGTTCGAGGTTTCAGGTTCGAAGTATGGGGGAATGGGGCGGAGTACCATAACGATTGGGCTGAGCGCGTTGAACCTCGAACTTTGAACCTCGATCCGCAACGCCCTCATCAGGCGACCGTCACGCTGATCCGGAAGACCGGGTTTTCGCCGTCTTCCACTACGTCGTCGGTATCCGGCTGGGTATTGCCGGCCCGGTCGATGGCGCGGACGCGGATCGTGTGGGCGCCGGCGGTGGCGGTCCACGGGTATTCCCAGAGCGTCCACACCCCGCGGAAGGGGTAGGGGTAGAGCGAGGCGTTGTCGACCTGCAGGGTGGCGCGGAGCGAGGGGTTGGCGCTGAGGACCTGCGGGAGATCGACGAGCGTGACGGGGGTGAAGGGGGCGTCGTCGATGGAGATCTCGACGCGCGAGATGCCGGCCATGCCGCTCATCGCATAGCCGAAGATCGTCGTGGTGCCGGCTGAAATCTGGGCGTTGCGAAGGGGGTTCGTCGCCTTGTTGACCACCTGCACGCGTCCGTCGTCGGTGTAGCCGAGCACGTCCTGATAGCTGCCGAAGGCGGCATCCGACGCCGTCGCCTCGATGCGGTTGATCCACTTGACGCTCTTGTAGCCGTACTGGCCCGGAACGACGAGGCGGACGGGGAAGCCGTGATCCGGCGTGAGGGCCGCGTCGCCCATCTGGTAGACGAGCAACGGCTCGACCTGCTCGGGCGCGAACGGTCCCATCGCTTCGAGGATCCGCAGGTTGTTGGTGAAACCGTCGGCGCCGTAGATGCGCAGCCGGCGGGTGGCCGCCGCGTCCACGCCGGCTTCCTGGAGCAGGAGCCGGAGCGGAATCCCCGTGAACAGCGTCGTGCCGATGAGCCCGGGGACGAAGGTGCTGTCGACGATGCAGCGGAGCGTGCCCACGATGCGGATCGCCTCACCGGAAAGCCGCTGGATGTCGGCATAGGTGAAGGTGCGCGGCTGGGGCACGAGGCCGTCGACGGTCAGCGTCCACGCGTCGCGCGCGATCTGGCGGGGGCCGGGCCAGTTGGTGACGGTGCCGTCGGCGCCGTACTGGACGTAGAAGGCGCGGTCGGGATTGGGGTCCGTCAGCGGGGTGAGAAAGGGGATGTCGGTGCCCTCGACGAACGGCGCCACCATGTTCGTCTCGCACCCTGCCAGGGGCGTCAGGGCGACGCCGAGCACGGTGCCTCCGAGCCGGGCGATGAACGAACGGCGCGATACGTCGGTGCGCCCCGAATGCTGGGTCATGTACGGTACGAGAGGTTTGGATGACGGACGGATCCGGGAGGCGGCTAGCGCCAGGCGCCCCGGAGGTCGATCCCGAAAAAGAGATCCTGCGAATCGATCGTGTTGCGCCCGTACGGCGTCAGAAACGCCTGGACGCCGAAGCCGAGGTTTTCCAGCCGAAAAACGCGCGTCAGCTTGAAGGGGTATACCGTGAAGCCGGCGCCGGCCTTGATGTAGCGCTGCCGGGTGGGGATCGGGTTGAGGGCGGTGAAGCCCACGACGGGTTTATCCACCGACCAAACGCCCTGTCCGAGCGCCTGGATAAAAAAGGTGCCGCTCATCAGGATGATGCCGCCCTCGGCCTGGAACAGCCATTCGTCGCCGTACGCCGGCTGCGTGTCGCGGATGCAGAAGATGTCGGTGCCGGACGTGCAGCCGACGGCTTTCGAGAGGCCGTAATAGGTGGACCGGTACCGGTATCCGCCGGCGGCCTGGATGTACGCGGCCGTGGGCCAGAAGCTCAGGCCGAGACCGAGCAGTGCATGCGCATCCACCTGCCCGGAGCCCACGCTGGGCGTGTAATTGCGGGTGTAGCCAGTCGGGACGGTGGCCCCGAGGTTCAGCGCCATCGAAATCGCCGAAGGCCGGATGTGGAGCAGCGGAAAGAGTCCGAACCGGAGCCCCACCGTCGCGGATCCGATGGCCGACGTCTCATATCGAAAGGCCTGGTCGGTCACGGTGAGCTGCTTGAACGGGGCGGAGAGGACCACCGTGAGATTGTTCAGCAGACCCCACTCGGTGTAGAGGTAATAACTTTGGTCGACGAACGCGTTGCCCGAGACGCCGTCGATAAAGTCGGCCGTGCGGCCGTCGAAGGTGAACTGATCGGCCGCGCGGATGTCGCTGCGACTCAATTTGGCGTAAAACGTCCCCTTTGCGGTGGTCCAGGCCTGCGCGTGGAGGGATACCGGGGTGAGGAGCCCGATCAACCACAACGCCACAATCCGGCCGGCGTGCCTTCCCATCATACTGCTTGTGTGCGCGACAAACGCTGTTTCATGTGCAACTGCGTTGAGCGGACGACAAGAGATGTGCCAGAAATGGGGCGGCCGGGTTTGGGATGCAGGATGCGGGATCCCATCCTTGAACCTCAAACCTCACCTCTGGAGAACCTGTTGAGATTTCCAGATAGCTATCCTTACAGGACGCATCGAAAGCCGGTCCGATGAATTCGGGCATGACAGACACGGCTTCAATAACATGCTACAAGGGAGGGTTGAAGCCTGTCCGCCGTCAGCGAAAACGCGGCAGAGCAAGGGTATCCGAATGGCACCGAGTGGTGATTTTAACTGATTAGCCTCGTCATCCCGACCGTAAGTGCCGGCGAGAGCCGGCGCTGTAGCGGAGGGACCTCCCCCCGCATCAGTGTGCCTGCCCCCGCGAAAGAGGGGGCGAACCTCCTTCAGGACTCAGCCCTACTTCAGGAGGTCCCCGCGTGCGCGGGGATGACGACGCCATGTTTTGTTTCACACCACCCGGCGGCAAACCCTATGGCGATGTGTACACCAGTCCTCGATGTTTGGGATGCAGGATCCAGGATCCCATCCTAGAACCTCAAACCTCACCCCTTGAATCCTCAATAACTCAGCATGTCGCGCATCGCGTCCAGGACGTCCTGGTCTTGCGGGAGCACGGCGCGTTCGAGCGGGTCGGCGAAGGGGATGGGCGTGAACTTGCCGGCCAGCCGGCGCACGGGCGCATCCAGGTATTCAAACGCCTTGTCGGCGATCTGGGCGCTGATTTCGGCGCCGAAGCCGGCGAACTCGTGGTCTTCATAGATCACGAGGGCGCGGTTGGTCTTCCGCACCGATGCGAGGATCGTTTCGGAATCCAGCGGCACGATCGTGCGGATGTCAATGACCTCGATCGACGCGCCTTCCTTCGCCAGCGTCTTCGCGGCGGCCATGGCCTTGTGCACCATCATGCCGTAGGTGACGACCGTCAGGTCGGTGCCTTCCTGCGTGATGCGGGCCTTGCCGAACGGCACGAAGTAGTCAGACGCCGGCTCCGGCGAACGGGCGCTCGCGGCGCGGTAGAGGGCTTTGTGCTCCAGGAAGATGACCGGATCCTGCATCCGGATCGCCGTCTTGAGCAGTCCCTTGGCGTCGGCCGCGGTGCTGGGCATGGCGATGTAGAAGCCGGGCATGTGGCCGAAAAAGGCTTCGATGTTCTGGGAGTGGCAGAGGCCGCCGTGGATGTAGCCGCCGCAGGGGACGCGGATCACGACGGGAGCGCCCCAGATGCCGTTCGACCGGTAGCGGAAGCTCGAAAGCTGGTTGCGAAGCTGCTGCAAGGCCGGCCAGATGTAGTCGGCGAACTGGATTTCGACGACGGGTTTGTAGCCGGCGGCGCTGATGCCCACCGCCGTGCCGATGATCGAGTCTTCGGCGAGGGGCGAGTTGAAGCAGCGGTCGGCGCCAAACCGGTCCGTCAGTTCGCGCGTCGCCGTGAAGACGCCGCCTTTTCCGCCGGCCACGTCCTCGCCATAGACAATGACGCGGTCGTTGTAGGCCATCTCTTCGTGGAGCGCGTGGTTGATCGCGTCCACCATCACGATGGGCTCGCCCGACGGCGTCGAGGTCTCATATTTGATGCCGATGTCGCCTTCGAAATAGACGTGGCGCGTCGCCGTGTCCGGCTCCGGATCGGGCTGGGCGTCGGCCCAGACGGCCTCTTCGTCGACAGTTTTGCGGACTTCATCGCGGATACGACCCATCGACGTCTCGTCCAGCATGCCGGCCTCGATCAGCGCCAGCTCCAGCCGGGCGATCGGGTCGATCTGACGGTCGAGCTCCAGTTCCTCGGGCGTCCGGTACTTCATGTGGTTGTCGGACGACGAGTGGGGGAGGAGGCGCACCACGTCGGCGACGATGAGGGCGGGGCCGTTGCCGGCGCGGATGTAGTCGATCGCGGCGCGCGCGACGGCGGCCGTCTTGAAGAAATCCGTCCCGTCGACTTTGGCACGGACGAGGCCCTCGTAGCCGGCCCCGAGCTTATAGGGCGAGCCGCCGGCGGTCTGCTCGGAGACCGGGACGGAAATCGCGTATTTGTTGTCCTGGACGAAGAACAGCACCGGCGCCTTGACGCGAGCGGCCCAGTTGAGCGCTTCGTGGAAGGAGCCTTGCGAGGTGGCGCCTTCGCCGCAGGAGACGTAGGAGTACCCGTCGTCGTCCGATCGCTGGATGGACATCGCCGCGCCGAGGGCCGGCAGGAACTGCGCGCCTACCGACGACGACGTAGGGAGGATGTTGAGTTCGACCGACGAGAAGTGCTCGGCCATCTGCCGGCCGCCCGAGTTCGGGTCGGCGGCCTTGGCCAGATGCGCCAGGAGGATTTCGCGGGGCGTCATCCCCAGCGAGAGCGCCATGCACATGTCCCGGTAATAGGTCGTGAACCAGTCGCGACCGGGCCGTGAATACAGGGCGACGGCGGCCTGCGCGGCTTCGTGGCCGGCACATCCGATATGGAAGAAGCCCTTGCCCTGTTTGAGCAACGTGATCATCTTCTCGTCGAGCCGGCGGGACATCAGCATCGTGCGATAGATGCCCAGCAGCGTGGCGGGGTCGAAGTCGGCCGGCTGAAGCGGCGTGATGTCGAGCCCGACGGACACCATACCGTCCCGTTCCTCGGCATGATCGGCGCCGTTGGACGGTAGGGCGGGCTTGGTCGGCTTGGAGGCTGTCTTCGTCTTGGCCATGCGTGCTCCAGTTAAAAGGGTAACTCGGGCAGATCGGTGGGCGGCCAGGCGATGGTGCGCCGTAAGGCGTTCGCGCTTTTCCGCAAAAAGTATCGGCTCGCGGCCGACGGGGCATAAAGGTGGACCCCGGCGCCGCGCCGCAGCCCGGCGCGCCTCAGCGACGCGAGTCGGCGGCGCGGACTCATTCTTGCCCGAAATATAGCAGTTTGGCGAGGCATGCGTTGTTGATTTCTTGCGCAAGACGATAGCGGTCTTGCGTCCTCGGAATGCCTGCTCCTCTGGCGTACGCTTCTATCGGGGAGAAGCGTACACTCGAACGCCTCAATCGGCGTCGAGTTCGGAGTTTTTGCCGGCGTAGGGGAGGTCGAACCAGAATCGCGTGCCGCGTCCGGGCGTGCTCTCCACGTGGATCTGCTCCTCGTGCGCCAGCAGGATCTGTTTGACGATGCTGAGCCCGAGCCCCGTCCCGCCGCTTTTGCGGGAGCGGTCCGGATCGACCCGGTAGAACCGCTCGAAAATACGCTCCAGGTGGTCTTCCGGGATCCCGCGGCCCGTGTCGACGACCTCCAGGCGCACCTTCGGCCCGCGCCGGCGGAACCGGAAGCGGACGTGGCCGGCGTCGGTGTAGACGATGGCGTTTTCGATCAGGTTCACGAGCACCTGCCGGATGCGGTCGCGGTCCGCCAGCACGAGCTGGGGGGTGTTCTCCACCTCCAGCTCCAGTTCCTTGGTTTCCGCTTTCGGGCGGAGCATCTCGGCGACCTCGAGGGCGAGTTCCTGGAGGTCGAATACCGCCGGCTTGATGAGGTCCTCCCGGTACTCGAGCCGGGCGATCTCGATCAGGTCGTTGAACAGGTTGCTCAGCCGCTCCAGGTTGGCCAGCCCTTTCTGGGCGTAGCGTTTCTGCTGCTCCGGCGACAGGTTGGGGGAGGACAGCGCCTCCAGATAGCCGCTCACGGCGAAGATCGGGTTGCGGACTTCATGGCTGACGTTGCCGATGAATTCGCCCTGCAGGCGCGCCAGGCTCTGGAGGTCGTCGATCTTGTTGCGGAACCGGTCCGACATCCGGTTGAGGTTCTTCGCCAGGTCCTGAAACTCCGCCGCGCGGGAGTCCACATAGATCTTCTGATCGAATTTCCCCTCGTTGATGCTGCTGGCGCTCTTGTTGATGGCTTCCAGCGGCTTCGTCACCTCGCGCGAGGCGACCCAGCTGCCGAAGAGGGTGAGGATAAAGGTCGCCATCATGCCGCCCATCAACGCGATCATCATCTGGTTGACGAGGGCGTAGAGCGGCGGTTCGGGCACGATGAGGCGGAGCGCGTAGGGCGAATCCGGCGGCTTCATGGCGCCGATAAGGACCGTCATGCCGTCGGGGGCCGTGTATTCCTCGAAATCCAGCCGGCCCTGATGGATGGGCACGTTCTCCAGGGTGGGCGGAAGGAGGATGTTGTGCTTGAACGGTTCGCCGCGGACGTCGAACAGGAGCGAGTCGTTGCGCATGACGATGATGCGCATGTCGAGCAGCCGGCTCGCCTGGTCCATCGCGAACCACGCATCGGCCTCGCTGGGGGCGTCGACGAGGGCCGCGACCAGACGCACGCCCTGGTCGCGGAGCATGCGTTTGGTCGCGTTTTCGAACTGGCCTTTGAGGACGAGGCCGGCGTACATCCCGACGCCCAGCACGGCGGCTCCCACGAACAGGGCGAACGTGAGAAACATCCAGGTTTGCGTCCGGGCTCGTTTAGGATAGCCGAGTGACCACGCTTCCCTGAAAACCAGCGCGATCCAGGAGGCAAGCCGCCGTAACCACGTCATGAATTATTCCTGCGGCACTTCGTCTTCGACGAACCGGTAGCCGACGCCGCGAACGGTCTGGATGTGCTGGGCGAAGTCGCCCAGCTTCTCGCGCAGATTCTTGATGTGCGCGTCGACGGTGCGCTCGGTGACCATCATGGCGTCTTTCCAGATGGTTTCGAGCAGCTGCTGGCGCGTGAAGGCCTTCCGGGGATGGCGGACGAGGTAGCGCAGCAGCTCGAACTCCGTGAGGGTGAGCCCGAGGTCCTTGCTGTCGATGGTCGCCCGGTATTCGTCTTCGTAGATGGTGAGGTCGTTGACGTGGATCATCCGGCTCTCGTCGACGCCGGTGCGGCGGAGCACGGCCTTGACGTGGGCGAGGATGACCTGCGGCGAGGCCGGCTTCGTCATGTAGTCGTCGCCGCCCATCATGAGGCCGCGAACCTGGTCCTCTTCCTCGACCTTGGCGGTCAGGAAGATGATCGGGATGGTTTCGGTTTCCGCGCGCGAACGGAGGGCCCGGCACACTTCAAACCCGTCAAGCCCGGGCAGCATCACATCGAGGAGGATGAGATGGATGTCGGGGTTTGCCTTCTGGAGGGCCTCCTCGCCATCATACGCGGTCGTGACCGTGTAGCCTTCCTGTTCCAGGAAGTGGCTGACGACTTCGACAACGTCTTCCTCGTCGTCGACGACGAGGACGTTGATCTGGGAGGGGTCTGTAGAGATCATTATGTATGTATCGGGTGGTTAATAGCGTGGGAACGGGTACCGGGGGAAAGGGTGATGGACCGGCCAGGAATGGACGGATCTTCACAATATACAGGTTTTTTCTTTTCCAGCACCGCGCATTTTTTTCGGGCTCACCGGTCGAATCGCGGCACGCGGGGCGAAATGCCGCACAGGATCTCGTAGGGCGTCCGGTCGCTCCAGGCGGCCACCTCGTAGATGCTGGGGCCTTCGGGGCCGAAGAGCACCACCTCGTCGCCGGCGCGGACCGACGCGCCGGGGCCGCCGGGGGGGCCGAGATCGAGCATCGTCATGTCCATGCACACGGTGCCGGCGACGGGGTAGAGGATGTCTCCGATGCGGGCCCGTCCGCGGTTGGAGAGGGCGCGCGGGTACCCGTCGGCGTAGCCGGTGGCGACGGTGGCGATGAGGGTCGGGGCCCGGGCGAACCAGGTGCGGCCGTAGGAAACGCTGGCGCCGGCCGGCACGGTCTTGACATGCACGACCCGCGAGGTCATGCGCATGACGGGCAGCAGGCCGGCCTCGGCGAGGCGTTCCGGGGCGTGCGAGACGCCATAGAGCGCCCCGCCCACCCGAACGCGCTCGCGGTCGGTGCCGCAGAGCCGGTCGCGCAGCCGCAGCAGGGCGTTGGTGTTTCCAATGTGGATGGGGATGTACGCCGCGTCGAGGGCGGCCTGCACGGCATCGAAAAGGGCGATTTGCTCGTGCGCGAAGCTCGGGTCCGCCGCGCCGGCGGAGGCGAAGTGCGTCCACACGCTTCCGAGTGTCACGCCCGGCGTGTCCACGAGCGCGCGGACCACCCCGGCGGCCTCCTCGGGCGCGACGCCGATCCGGCGCATGCCGGTATCGATCTTGACGTGCACCTCCAGCGGCGGCTCCCCGGGGGCCGGCTCTTGCGCGGCGTGGGCGATGTCGGCGGAGGAGACGGTCATCCCGATCCGGTGCCGGCGATAGAGCGGCAGGTGCTCCTTCAGCGGCGCTCCGATGACGAGGATGTGCGATTCGAGCCCCTCGCTGCGGAGCCGCAACGCCTCGTCGAGCCGGGCGACGGCGAAGTCGCGGACGCCCTCGGTCTCGAGCACCTGCGCCACACGGTACGCTCCGTGCCCGTAGGCGTTGGCCTTGATGACGGCGAGCAGGCCCGCCGGCGCCGCGAGGCGCATCAGCGTGCGGACATTGGAACGGAGCCGGTCAAGCGACAATTCGGCCCGCGTGGGGCTCGAAAGCGCGATGTGGGACGGGGTCAGGGACATCGAAGCGGGTGGGTCGCGGGAGCCGGGCGTGTATCCGTGAGGGGGGATGAGGTTCCAGGTTTGAGGTTCAAGGTTTAAGGTCGCCACGGAACGAGCCCTTGAACCTTGATCCTCAAACCTGGAACCCCATACCCGGAACCTCATCCCCCGACGCCGTTTATTGTTTTTCAACGGGAAACCTCCTATCGTCAGGAGCCGCTTCCCCGGACGTTTCATCCCATGTCGGCGATCCCCCTTCGCACCCGGCCGGTCCTGTTATCTTCATGTTCGCACCTGCATCGTCGTTCGTGTCCCGCGTTCTGTGCGCCGGGTTGTGCTGGTTCCTCCTCGTCGTGGCGGCGACGCCGCCCTCGTCCGCGCAGACGCCCGCCGGCCATCCCCGGCTTACGCTCGAAGACATCCATGCCTCCAGCCTCTTCGACGGCGCCTCGTTCCAGGGGGGCGAGTGGGCGGCCCGGGGGCCGGTCATCACCTACATCGAAAACGACCGGGCGCAGCGGATTACCCATCTGATGAGCTTCAACCTGGAGACCCAGGCCTCGGAGCGCCTCATCGACGGGTACGACGTGCTGGCCGACGATGTGGGCCGGCGCATCGCAATCGAGGGCTACAGCTTTTCGGAGGACGGCAAGGCGGCGCTCCTGTTCACCGACTCCGAGCCGGTCTGGCGGGCGAATACCAAAGGATTTTACTACCTCTTCGATGTCGAATCCCGCACGATGAAGCCGCTCAGCCGGCGCGACCTCGGCTTCCAGATGTTCGCCAAGTTCAGCCCGGACGGCCGGTACGCGGCGTTCGTGCGCGACCGCAACCTGTTCGTGGTGAACCTCGAAACGATGGAAGAACGCGCCCTCACGACCGACGGCGCGGAAGGGTCGATCATCAACGGGACGTCGGACTGGGTCTACGAGGAGGAATTCGCGCTGCGCGACGGCTTCTCGTGGAGCCCGGACAGCCGGCACATCGCGTTCTTCCAGTTCGACGAGTCGAGCACGCGGGATTTCTTCATGACGGATCTGCGCGAGCAATACCCGCGCATGGAGCAGTTCCGGTACCCGAAGGCCGGCGAGGCCAACAGCGAGGTCCGCGTCGGCGTCGCCGACGTGCGTTCGGGGGAGACGATCTTTTTCGATACCGACACCTGGCGCGCCGGCGGTGAGGATCACGAATACATCCCCCGCATGGGCTGGACGCCGCCGATCGGGGGCGTGAATCTGGTCTGGATGTTCCGGCTGAACCGGGATCAGAGCCGGCTGGACCTGCTCTACGGCGACCCCGCCGACGGGCTGGTGCGCAACGCCTACACGGAAACGGAGACGACGTGGATCGAGGTCGGGCAGCGGAAACTGTGGTATCTCGACGACAACGAGCATTTCCTCTGGCTCAGCGAGAGCGACGGCTACCGCCATATCTATCTGCACCGGAACGGTGGTCTTCGGATCGGCGCGGTGACGCAGGGCAACTGGGAAGTCAGCAGCCTGGCCGGCGTCGACGAAGCGGCCGGCCTGGTCTATTTCACCGGCACCCTCGCGAGCCCGCTCGAACGCCAGCTCTACGCGACCGATTACCGGCAGGTGCTGAACCGCGCCACGCCGGCGACCCTGCCGCGCAAGATCACGCGCCGGGCCGGCACCCACGCGGTCAACCTCTCGAGCGACAGGCGGTACTTCATCGATACCTATTCCAGCGCGACGACGCCGCCGGTGGTGTCGCTGCACACGATCGACGGCGAACTGGTGCGCGTCCTGGAGGGCAATCAGGCGTTGATCGACCGGCTGGCCGCCTACGACCTGCCGGCGCCGGAGTTCATGACGGTGCCCGGCGCCGACGGCATGCCGCTCAACGCCTACATGATCAAGCCGTCGAAATTCGACCCGAACGCCGACTATCCGATGCTGATGTACGTCTACGGCGGTCCGGGTTCGCAGACGGTGGTCGACAGCTGGGGCGGCTCCCGGTACCTCTGGCACACCTACCTGGCCGATGAACTCAATATGATCGTCGTCAGCGTCGACAACCGGGGGACGGGGGGGCGCGGCAAGGCGTTCAAGAGCGGCACCTACCGGCAGCTCGGCCTGCTCGAATCCGCCGACCAGATCGCGGCGGCCAGGTCGCTCGGCAGCCTGCCGTACATCGACGAAAACCGGATCGGCATCTGGGGCTGGAGCTACGGCGGCTACATGACCCTCATGTCGATGCTCGCCGGCAACGGTCCGCAGGTGTTCAGCTTCGGAGCGGCGGTGGCGCCGGTGACCGACTGGCGGCTCTACGACACGATCTACACCGAACGATTTATGTCGACCCCCGCGAACAATCGCGACGGGTATGTGGTTGGCGCCCCGGTCAACTACGCGAGCCGGCTCGAGCCGCATCAGCGGCTCCTGCTCGTGCACGGCGACTTCGACGACAACGTCCACTTCCAGAACGCGGCCCAGATGGCCGACGCGCTGCAGGCCGCGAACAAACAGTTCGAGTTTATGATGTATCCCGGCCGCAACCATGGCATCTTCGGCGGTAAAACCCGGCTCCATCTGCATACGATGATGACGGATTTTATCCGCGAGAGCCTCCAGCAGCCCGTGGTCGGTTCGGTGGAAGAGACGCGGTAGGGATGCGATTTGCGCTCGATCGGCGCACGTTTACTGTTCAATTTGCACGTTTTACTCCATGACCACCCCTGATGTATTGCTGAAAGGCGGCTCCGTGCTCGACCCGGTGAGCGGCCGCCTCGAGAAGAAGGATGTGTTGATTCGCGGGGGACGCATCGCCGCCGTGGGCGCCGGCCTCACCGCCGGCGATGTGCCGGTATACGACTGCACGGACCGGCTCATTTCGCCCGGATGGATGGACATGCACGTCCACCTCCGCGAACCGGGCTTCGAATACAAGGAGACGGTGGCGACGGGCTGCGCCGCCGCAGCCTTCGGCGGGTTCACCGCCGTCGCCTGCATGCCGAACACGAATCCCCCCATCCATACGCGGGACGTGGTCGAGTTCGTGATCGAGCGGGGGGCGTCGACGCCGGTGGACGTCTACCCCATCGCCTGCGTGTCGCGAGACCGCGCCGGCCATGAGCTGACGGAGATGGCCGACCTCGTCGAGGGCGGCGCCGTGGCCTTCAGCGACGACGGCGCGCCGGTGCAGAACGCCGGCCTCATGCGCCGCGCGCTCGAATACAGCTCGATGCTGGGCCGGCCGATCGTCAACCACATGGAGGAGAAGACGCTCAACCCGGGCGGTCACATGTTCGAGGGCGACGTCTCCACCCGCCTCGGCATCCCCGGCATCCCGTGCCTCGCCGAGGAGGTGATGATCGCGCGCGACATCCTGCTGGCCGAGTTCACGAAAGGCCACGTGCACGTCGCCCATATCTCGACGAAAGGGGCCGTGGAGCTCGTGCGCCGAGCCAAGGAGCGCGGCGTGCCGGTGACGGCGGAAGTCTGCACCCACCACTTCACGCTGTCGGACGAAGAGGTCGAGCGCACCGAGTTCTCGACCAATACCAAGATGCACCCGCCCCTCGCCGACGCGGCCTCCGTCGAGGCGATGAAGGAGGGGTTGCGCGACGGCACGATCGACGCGATCTGCACCGACCACGCGCCGCACGCGTCGTTCGAGAAGGAGGTCGAATACATCGAGGCGCCGTTCGGCATCCTCGGGCTGGAAACCGCCTGGGGCCTCACGGGACGTGAGATCATCGAGCCGGGCGTGCTGCCGATCGCGCAGGCGGTCTACAAGCTGACCGTTGCGCCGCGCCGGATCCTCGGGATACCCGTGCCGGAGATCAAGGACGGCCAGCCGGCGAATCTGACGATCTTCGACGCGACGACGCACTGGGTCTTCGAGAAAGAACACATCAAGTCGAAAAGCGCCAACACGCCGTTTGTCGGCGCCCGGATGGTCGGCCGCGCCTGGGCGATCTACAACAAGGGGCAGCTGGTGAGGAACGGGTGATATGCTGACGATCGGCCTGGTATTCGGGGGCGTGTCGCCCGAACATGAGGTGTCGGTCATCACCGCGCTCCAGATGGCGTCGGCGATGGATCGGACAAAATACACGCCGGTGCCGCTGTACATCGCGAAGGATGGCACCTGGTACTCCGGCGATCCGCTGCTCGATTTGAGTCGCTACAAGGATCTGGACGCGCTCGTCGATGCGGCTTATCCCGTCACACTGGCGCCCGCACAAGCTGGGGGTGTGGAGATGCAGTCCCGCGAGGCGACAAAGTTCTGGCAGAAGCCGGCGCCGGCCCGGATGCTGGACGTGCTCTTCCTCGCGCTTCACGGCGGCGAGGGTGAAAACGGCGGCGTGCAGGGGTTGTGCGAGACCTACAACGTGCCCTACACCGGCAGCGGCGTCCTCGGCTCGGCCGTGGGGATGGATAAGGTGATCACGAAGATGCTCTGCCGCGACCAGGGCATCCCGGTGGTGAAGTATGTCGCGCTGCGGGAGTCGGAGTGGGCGGACCGTGAGGAGGAATGGCTGGATCGGATCGAGGAGCAGCTCGGCTACCCCGTGGTGGTGAAGCCGGCCCGCCTCGGCTCGTCGATCGGCATCCGTCTCGCCCGCGACCGTGCCGCGCTCGACGCCGCCATCGAGGACGCCATCCGGTACGACGACAAGGTGGTCGTCGAATACGCCGTCCGCCACCTCCGCGAGATCAACTGCTCCGTCCTGGGCGACGCCGACGAGGCCGTCGCGAGCGTGCTGGAGGAGCCACGGACGAGTGCCGGCGAGACGATGCTGACGTTTCAGGAGAAGTACATGCGAGGCGGCTCCGGGTCGAAAGGCGCGAAGCAGCCGGCGTCGCCATCGGAAGGGATGGCGTCCCTGGACCGCATCATCCCCGCCCCGATTGCTCCGGAGCAGACGGCGGCGGTCCAGGAACTGGCCGTGCGCGTGTTCAAGCTGTTCGAGTGCGCCGGCCTGGCGCGCATCGATTTCCTGATGGATGGCGAAACCGGTGAGGTCTTTTTTAACGAGATCAACACCATCCCCGGTTCGTTCTCCTTCTACCTGTGGGAGCCAAGCGGCGTCCCGTTCGACGAGCTCGCACATCGCCTCATCCAGCTCGCCCTGGCCCGGCATCGCGAGAAAAACCGACGGGTGCGGTCGTACGACGTCAACCTCCTCGCCCTGCGCGCGTCCGGTGGCGCGAAGCGCAAGGCGTAGGTGGGAGAAAGACCAGCTTCCCTGAGAGGATTGCCAGATGACTCGGCCCCCACGTTAAAACGTAGGGGCCTGCTTGACATCAACGCTTCTCTGCGACGTGCCCTATGACTCGGCCCCACGATGAAGCGTGGGGGCCAGGTTGTCAGCCATGCATATCAACGAGTCGAGTGCCATTTGACTTAGCCCCTCACGTTGAAACGTGGGGGCTTTCTTGTATTCGGATCGAGCTTCTGGGCATGGCGATGTTGCCCCCGCGTTTAAACATGGGGGAGGGCTAGGCACTAACGCTCCTATGCGACGCGTGCCCTATGGCTCGGCCCCTCGCGTTAAAACGATGAGGCTGTTTGGTGAAGAGATGCTGCAAACTGTAGGCCCTGAGTGGCCCCCATGTTTTAACGTGGGGGCCGGCCAGATACGATGGCTTCTCCAAGACGGGTGCCCTATGACTCGGCCCCACGTTGAAACGTGGGGGCCAGGTTGTCGACGTTGAATATCAACGAGTCGAGTGCCATTTGAATCGGACCCTCATGTTGAGCGGGAGGCGACGCCGGAAAACACAGCGGCTTGCGCCCACCATCGTGCGCGCAAGCCGCTGCATGTAGCCGGAATGTGGCGAAATCGGCGATCATGATGACCGCGAGGCAAGCGCGCTCACCTCCGCCGGCCCCATGACCGCATTTCCCCCTCAGTTATTCGGCGCCCCGTCCTCGATCCACTCGCGAACCATCGCGATCTTGTCGTCGGACAGCGGCGAGCCGCCCAGGGGCATCCGCGAGCCGGAGATGTTGGTGCCGCTGATCTTAAGGAACAGGTAGCTGTTGTCCGGATCGTTCGGGGTGATCCGGTTCATCTGCGGATTTTCGTTGCTCGGGACGTTTACGATGTTCGCATAGGCCTGGCCGGCGCTCAGGTTCATCCCCTGCTGCGGGCTCGCACCCGCGTGGCAGCCCGAAAGCGCACAGCTCGTCGTGAAGATGGTGTTCTGGATGTCGGTGAACGTCGCCGTCTGGTTGTTGGGGTCCGGGCCGACGGGGTCGTCTTTTTCGCAGCCGGCGAGGACGAGGACGAAAAGGGCGATGTATGTCAACGGGTGTCGCATGTTCTCAGTGGGTTGGTTTGTTGATGGCACAATAAGTCCATGGGATCCCCTGCATCGGGGTAATCCCCCTAGTTCGCGTCATCCCTCCATCCCTCGTGATCCTCAATCACGTTGAGGACCATCCTCAATCAAGTTGAGGACCATCCTCAATCAAGTTGAGGACCATCCCCAATCACGTTGAGGACCATCCCCAATCACGTTGAGGACCATCCCCAATCACGTTGAGGACCATCCTCAATCACGTTGAGGACTCGCGGGTCAGTTCAGCACGCGGAAGATATTGAACCCGAGGCGGACGTCGCCTTTGGTGAGGTCGAGGTCGCCGCCGCGGAGGTACTGGTCGGCGGTGAGGCCGACGGTGTTGCTGAGGACGATCTGGAAGACGTGGCCGGCGGTCGCGATCTCGAAGCCGGCGCCGGCGCTGTCGAACCGGATGTCGTTACCGAACGTCAGGCTCCGGGTGTAGCCCGAAACGATGGGCACCCACTCGGCCACAACGGCCATCCGGCCTTTGAACCGCCAGCGGCCGCCCAGGCCGACGGTCACGAGCACGGGCTCGTCCGCCACGGTCTCCACCGGGTTCGTCGTGATGCCCGGCACGACGGCGAGGCCGAACTGGTCGCCGATTGCGCGGGTCAGGGAAACCTGCCCGGTGAACTTCATCACCTCCTTGCGGAATCGATCCAGCTCCGGCTCCTTCTGGCTCGCCCAGTTGCCGGTGGCGACCACGTTGACGCCCACCGGCCAGCCGCCGGCTTCCTGCGCCTTCACCTTGTAGCGCCCGTACAATTCCACGTTATCCCCCACATTGCTGCGCGCGAGGCCGAGCAGGAACTGGTCGGTCACCGAATACCCGAGGTGCAGGTAGATGATGCCGCTGCCGTCGAGGCCGTACAGGGCGTCGTAGCCGTCGTTGATGCGGGGGTTGAAGCGGTGGGAAATCTGAAAGAGGATGTTGCCCTTCGCCAGCGCGCGGTCCGTAGGCAGGTTGACGATGCGCCATCCCGGGAACGCCAGGGGCTCCGCCCTGGGTGCCGCCGCCTTGCGCGCCTCGTCGACGCCGCCGAGGCTGCGGATCCAGTCTTCCACCAGACCGATCTCCGCCGGCGTGAGTTTGTCGCCCGTCATGGGCATCTGCAGCCCGATGATGCCGGGGTCGCCCTTGAGCTTCATGATCAGGTAGCTGCTCGCGGGGTCTCCGGGGACGATGCGCTTGAGTTCCGGACGCTCCATGCTGGCTTCGCCGACGGTCGAGGCGTAAAAATTATCCGGCTGGAGGTTCATGTTCATCTGCGCGATCGGGGCGCTATGGCAGCCGGCGGCGGTGCAGGAACGGTTGAACAGCTCGGAGACACGGGCCTCCAGGTCGGCCGACTGCCCCACTGCGGGGGCGGTGATGCCAAGGGCGAGGAAAAGGCTCAGGTACAGCGCTGCGAGACGGGACACACGCGGGGCGCGAACGGTATCGGTGGTTTGCATAAAACGTGGTACGATAAGGGAGATGAATATGAAGAAGTTGGAATCGTCGATGTGGCCATTCGGTGCCGGCCAGACCTGCGGTACATCCATGCGTAATCGTTGTCTTGTAATCGGCACACACGCCTCGGCTCGCGGCATCTTCATTTCGTTTTTGTATGTACATCAAGCCGCGGGTGTGCCTACTCGGTGCTTCGGAAAAAATCGAGTTCGCGTGGTGTCGGGCCCCCGGGGCGCGGTCAGTAGGCGCGCTCGAGGTCGACCGGAAACGTCAGCGCCCGGCCGGCGAGGGCGGAGCGGTAGTCGGCGACGACCTGCGGCGCCGCGGAGACGGGGTTGGTGATGCTCGCGATATGCGGCGTGACGGTGATCGCGGGGTGCGTCCAGAACGGATGCGCCGCCGGCAGCGGTTCTTCGTTGAAGACGTCGAGCCAGGCGCCGGCCAGCCGGCCGGCCTCCAGGGCCGCCGTCAGATCGGCCTCGACGAGGTGCCCGCCCCGCGCGGCGTTGATCAGATATGCGCCCCGCGGCAGGCGGTCAAACAGGGATCGATCCAGGATGCCGCGCGTCCGGCCCGTCAGCGGCAGCAGGCAGACGAGCGCCCGGCAACGGGGCAGCATTCGGTCGAGACCGGCCTCGCCGGTGAACGTCTCGAACGGGGCGTCGGGTTTGGGGGAGGTGCTCCAGCCGAGCACGGGGTAGCCCAGGGCCCGGAGCACGCGGGCGGCATCCATCCCCATCGCGCCCAGACCCAGCAGCCCAACGGGCCACTCGCCGGCCGGCGCATACGCTTCGGGCTGCCAGCGGCGTTCGGCCTGGTGCTGCCGGTATCCCGCGAAACCCCGGTGCGCGTCGAGCACGGCGGCCGCGACGTACTGGCTCATGCCGGCGACGAGCTGGGGATCGACGATGCGGCCATACGCCGGCCCCGCGGGGAGCGCGTCGTCGGTCAGGAAATGGTCGATGCCGGCGCCGAGGGAGAGGACGGCTTTCAGGTTCGGGTAGCGGCGCAACACGCCGGCCGGATGTTTCCAGGTGACGGCCATCGCGACGTCCTCGGGCGGCCCGTCGTCCGGCCAGATGCGGAGGTCGATTTCGGGCGCGACCGCGTGGAGGGCGTCGACCCACGCCGTCATGGCGCGGTTGGGGCAGACAAAGACGAGGGGCATGGGGGGAGATGGGCTCAGTCGGTATGCTCCTGCCGGCTCGGCTCCGGCGGCGAGGGCTGGGGCAGGTCGGACACCGTACCTTTTTCCTCCAGGGCGGTCAGGCGTGCCAGCATGAGGATCAGGCCGAGGCTCAACGCCAACGCGCCGAGGCCGGCCGCGATGCGCAGCACGAAGAGGTCGGAACCGGCGAACAGGGCGATCCAGAGCGGACCTATTGCGAGCAGAAAGGGCACGAGCCGCCGGGATCTGGTCATGCGCGAATCGGTTTGCGGGACTTGCATCGAAAAAGATGACGTGGAGCCCGACGTCTGGCGCGGGGTCCGCGAAAGGTTATAGAATACAGCAGCCGGCGGGCTATTGCCACCTCGTGCGAGATTCATGCCACCCGGGGCAAGCCGAGCAGTTTTTTCAGCCTGGGCAGATCGCCCTGTACTTCCAGCGCGCCCTGCGTGCTCCGTCCCGCGTAGATAGGGCGTCCGTCGCGTTCGGTCAGCCTGACGGTCAGGGGCGCGGCGAGGCACTCGTCCACCCGGGGCATCATGTCGTCGGGACCCGGCGCGAAGAGCCGGACGGTCGGGCCGCGCTCCGCCTCGACCTCCAGCCGGTGCCGGCGGTCCTCCGCGACGAGGCGCACCCGATCCGGCGAGACGTCCAGCGTCCGGACGCGCGCGCCGGTGTAGGTCGTGAAGCGGTACAGCCGGCCCTCGTGGCGCAGGCCGACGATCGAGCCGCCGAAGGTGGTGCCGACGAACGGGATGATGGCGACCGACGCCGACAGGCTCACGCCGGCTTCGGGGAAATGGTTGCCCTGCATCCACACCCACGACGCCGGGAAGTTGCGCCCCCAGTCTTTCTCGATATAGCCGCGCCCACCGGTGAGGTCCACGCGCTCCCCACCGAGGTCGAGCGCGCCGTCGATCAGGTGGTCCATGCTTACGACGCCGTGGAAGCACTCCATGAACGGCATGTACGCATACCACCCCATGACGCCGGGCGCCGCGAGCGTGACGGGCCACGGCGCGAGCCCGCTGAAGGCCAGTTCGCCGCGCCACGGCGCGTCGCCGGCCAGGTCGAGGCGCAGTCCTTCCGCCGAAAAGGTGTTGGGCCCGATGCGGATCGCAAAGCGGTCCGCGTCCGCCGAGAAGTCGGATAGCGGGTACCGCGTCATCCCGACGCGCTGCGTCTGCCCGTCGACGGTCATGACGAAGGCGTACCGGTTCGCGCCGGACCGGCTCATGAACACCCCCGGGATGACGGCGAGGAGGCGGCCGGCACCCGCGTCGGCGAGCTTGAAGTACCATCCCTCGAAGAATCCCTTCCGGGCGCGATGGCCGTGGTAACGGTCGGGGTCGAGCCAGGCCTGGAACGAGCGCATGGGGTTAGCCGGCGAGCGCTACGGCGAGGCGGGCCGCCACGCCGGCGTTGTGCAGCAGCAGGGCCAGATTGGCCTCGCGCGACCGGCCTTCGGTGAGGGCGGCCACCGCCGCGAGCAGGTACGGCGTGGCGTCCGCGGCGCGGATGCCGCGAGCCTCGGCCTCGCGGACGGCGGTTTCGATGGCCGGCTCGACGTCCTTTCGCGCCAGCGCGGCCTCTTCGGGCACCGGGACCACGACGAGCGTGGCCGCCGGCAGATCCAGGCTTCGGCGGGCGCGGACGATCTCCGCGATGGCCTCGACGCTGTCGCACCGCACGTCGACCGGCAGGCCGCTGTCGGTGTAATAAAACCCCGGCATCGTGTCGGTTTGATACCCCACCACCGTCACCCCGCGCGTTTCGAGCTGCTCGCGGGTGGCGGCGAGATCGAGGATGGCCTTGGGGCCGGCGCAGACGATCGTCATCGGGATGCGACCCAGGGCGTCGAGGTCGTTGCTCACGTCGTGCGAGGCGCCGGCGCCCGGCACCACGCGGTGCACCCCGCCGATGCCGCCGGTGGCGAATACCTCGATGCCGGCGCGGTGTGCCAGCCACATCGTGGCCGACACCGTCGTTCCGCCGTGCGCCCGCCGGGCGAGCGCCGCCGGCAGATCCCGCATGCTCACCTTCAGCGCGCCGGCGGTCGTCGCAAGCGCGTCGAGTTGCGCCGGCGACAGCCCCACGATGGGTTCGCCGGCGATGATGCCGATCGTCGCCGGCGTCGCGCCGTGCGCGGCGACGTTCGCCTCCATCTGCCGGGCGAGACGCGCGTTGTGGGGATGGGGGAGACCGTGGGTGATGACGGTGGATTCGAGGGCGACGCGGGCGGTGTTCGGCATGGGCGGGCGTGAGTTTGGAGCGTGCGAGAAAAGCCCGGGCCGGGACACTTTGTTCCAGTCTTTCGTTATCTTGCTTCGCCGTCGCGCTCGTTCGCTTTACCCCACGCGCCATGCTTCAGGATCTTCTCACCCACTGGCAAACGCTCGGTCAGATTTCGCCCCGCTATCTGATCGGCGCGCGTTTGCAGCTGCACTGGGCGGCCCAGGTGCCGGCTTCGCTGGGCTTCACGTATGTGCCCCCTGAACCCGATTTCAGCCACACGAGTCTTTTCAGCCGGGTAGACACCGGCGTGGCCCGCCTGGTGAGCCAGCCCGTGCTCGGCGGCATCCGCGCGTCCATCCGCGTGGCCGATCTTACGCTCGAACTCATCGATGCCACCGACGCGTTCGTCGATCGCCTGCATCTCCACGGGCGCACGCTCGACGAAGCCTACGAATGGCTCACGGGGGCCCTGTATGCGCGGACCGGCGTGGCGCACGCGCTCGTCCGCCCCGATCACACGCTGCCCGATCACCCGGTCGCTTCCGGGGCCCCGTTCCTCTACGGCGAGAGCCTCGAATTCGACGCGCTGGAGCGGTGGTTTGTCGATGCGCATGCGCTGCTGCATCACTTGCGCGACGCCCACGATCCGGGCGCGGCGGTGCGGTGCTGGCCGCATCATCTCGACATGGCCTTCCTCATCGCGCTCGACCCCGACGCGGCGCCCGAGGAGGCGCGCAGCGTGGGGGTCGGGATGTCGCCGGGCGATGCCGCCTACACCCAGCCCTATTTTTACGTCAACCACTGGCCGCGCCACGCCGGCGATGCGCTTCCCCCGCTGCCTGTCGGGCAGTGGCACCGCAACGGATGGCTCGGCGCGGCGCTCACGGGCGAGCGGCTCATCGAGGCCCGCAGCACCGCGGCGCAGGTCGATACCGCGCTCCGCTTCTTCGATGCCGCCATCGAGGCCAGCATGCGGCTGCTTCCGGAGGATTGACCCCATGCCGATCACGCTCGGAGCGATCGAAGCCGCGGCGGAACGCATCCGGCCCTACATCTGGGAAACCCTGCTCGAGCCCGCCCCGGCGATCGGCCGGGATGTCGGCGCCGAGGTGCATCTCAAGATGGAGTGCCTCCAGATCACCCGCTCGTTCAAGGTGCGCGGCGCGCTCAACGCCCTGATGCAAACCCCGGCCGGCGTCCCCGTCGTCACGGCCTCCACCGGCAATCACGGGCTGGCGATGGCCTACGGCATGGCGAAGCTGGGCCGGCAAGGCGCCATCGTGCTGCCCGAAACCGTGAGTCCTCAGAAGCGGGCTCTCCTCGAGGCGATGGGCGCGCAGCTGCGGTTTCACGGGACCGACAGCGTCGAGACCGAGCGGTTCGCGCGGGACGAGGCGACGCGGACCGGCGCCGTCTTCATCTCACCCTATAACGATCCCGACGTGGTCTGCGGGCAGGGCACGATCGGCCTGGAGATCCTGGCCCGGCTGGGGAGCGTCGATCGGGTTTTCGTGCCGGTAGGCGGCGGCGGCCTGATATCCGGTATTGCGGCCTGTCTGAAGGCCGCGCACCCTGCGGCGCGCATCGTGGGCTGCCTGCCGGCGAACTCGCCCGTCATGAAGGTCTCCGTCGAGTGCGGCCGCATCGTCGACATGCCCACCGAGCCCACGCTGAGCGACGGGACGGCCGGCGGCATCGAGGCCGGCGCGATCACGTTCGACCTCTGCGCGAAATGGGTCGACGACTGGGTGGCGGTCGACGAAGCCGCCATCGCCTCGGCCATGAAGCGGCTGTTCTACGAGCACCGCGTCGTGGTGGAGGGCGCCGCCGGGGTGGGGCTCGCCGGCCTGCTCGCCTACGCCGCCGCCAGCCCGATGCCCGCGGGCGCCCGCGCCGTGGTCGTGTTGTGCGGCGGAAATATCGATATGGCCCGGTTTCGGGACGTGGTGGGATGACGGCCCCGGCGCCGGTTTTTGGTGAGGATTCCCAGAACATTACGCGGCGGCACCGGAAGCACGGGGCGGTGAACGAACAAAATCAAGGGGATTGCGTTCATGAGGGGCTGAAAATTTTGGGGCAAACGTGGACGTATGATCGATCAGTTTCTAGCCGGCCTGCTGGCCGGCCAGCATGTAGTGATAACGACCCATGTGCGGCCGGATGGCGATGCCATCGGTTCGCAACTGGCGCTCGGGTTGTTCTTGCAGAAGTTGGGCAAAACGGTCGAGATGATAAACAGCGACCCGCCTCCCATGAACCTGGGATGGCTGCCCGGGGTGCGCGAAATCCAGACGTTCGACCAGTCGCTCGCCCAGCGTGAGCGCATCGACCGCGCGGATACGATCATCGTCGTCGACACGAACGCCATCGACCGGGTAGGCCAGATGGCCGGCCCGATCCGTGGCAGCTCCGCGCGGAAGGTCCTCATCGACCATCACACCGGGCCCGAGCAGTGGTTTGATGCGATGTACGTGCGGGATACGGCCTCGTCGGCCGGCGAGCTGGTCTACGAACTCATCGCGCACCACGACGCCGATCTCATCGACGCCTCGATCGCGACGCCGCTCTACGCGGCCATCCTCACGGACACCGGCTCGTTCCGGTTCAGCTCCGTCACGCCGGCCGTGCACCATATCGTCGGCGATCTCATCGCACGGGGATCGCTGTCGCCGGCCGAGATCTACACCGCCATCTACGAATCGCGCTCGGCCGAAAGTCTGCGGCTGCTGGCCCAGGTGCTGGGCACCCTGACGCTGCGGTACCAGGGCACCGTCGGCTACATCGTCATCTCCCAGCGCATGCTGAACGAGACCCGGGCGGATTCCGAAGAGGCCGACGGATTTGTCAACTACGCCATGTCGATCGAAGGCGTACGCGTGGCCGTGATGTTTCTCGAAACGGCCCGCGGGATCAAGATCAGCTTCCGGTCGCGCGGTGAGACGCACGTGCACGAGTGGGCGCGCTCCCTCGGCGGCGGCGGCCATCGCAACGCCTCGGGCGCGTTCGTCGAACGGCGTCCGCTCGACGATGTCATCGCCGAGACCCTGGAGCGCGCGCCCCGATTCATCGACGTTCCCGCCGACCACACCGGCGACGGCGAACTGGACGGCGAAGACGCGTCCTACTACTCCTCACTTCTAGCCAGTAAGTCGCACAGACCGCGGTGATGAAAGTCTCTGTTACCACCATTCCCTTTAGCGAGCTGGATGTAGACCTGCTTCTGGTCCCCGTCTCCAAGGATGATTTCAACGATACCGTCGCCGCGCTCAAGACCGCCTTCGGCGAGTCGGTAAGCCGGGCGCTTTGCGACTTCGACGGCGAGCTGTCGAAGAGCGTGGTGCTCTATCCCGAGAAGGCCCGCGCGCGCCGGCTGGCGCTGCTCGGCCTCGGCGAAAAACGCGCGGCCGAACCCGAAACGATCCGCACCATGGCGGCTCAGGGCGCCTCCATGGCGGTCGAGCGCCAGGCGGAGACCGTGGCGTTCGTGATCCCGAACGCCGGCCTCGACCCGGAAACGACGAGCCAGGCCCTCGTCGAGGGCTTCCTGCTGGGTTCGTACCGCTACCTCTATTACAAGACGCAGGAGGAGGCGAAGACGAAAGAAATCCAGCGTCTCGTCCTTCACGTGAGCGACGCCGAAAAAACCTGCCGGCTCGGCGCCGAGCGCGGCCGGGTCATCGCCGAAAGCGTGATGTCGGCGCGCGACCTCATCAACCTGTCGCCGGACGAGAAGACGGCCACCGCTCTGGCCCGCGCGGCCGAAAAGTCGGCCAAGAAACACGGCTACGACGCCTGGGTCTGGGACAAGGCCCTCATCGAGGAAGAAAAGATGGGCGGCCTCCTCGCCGTCAACAAGGGCAGCCTCGAACCGCCCACCTTCACCGTGCTCACGTGGGAGCCGGAAAACCCGGTCAACCAGCGCCCGATCGTGCTCGTCGGCAAGGGGGTCGTGTACGACACGGGCGGCCTGTCGCTCAAGCCGACGAAGGACTCCATGGATTACATGAAGTCCGACATGAGCGGCGCCGCGGCCGTCATCGGCACCTTCGAGGCCGTCGCCCGGCTCGAACTGCCGGTGCACCTGATCGGGTTGATCCCCTCGACCGACAACCGGCCCGGCCAGCAGGCCTACGTGCCGGGCGAGGTGGTGCGGATGCACTCCGGCGCCACCGTCGAGGTGCTCAACACCGACGCCGAGGGTCGCATGATCCTGGCCGACGCGCTCAGCTATGCGAAGACGTACAAGCCGGAGCTGGTGATCGACATCGCCACGCTGACCGGCGCCGCCGTAATCTCGCTCGGCAAAGACGTCGCCGCCGTGATGACGAACGAAGGGGAGGGGGCGCAGAGCCGGATCGAGATGATCGAGGAAGCCGGCCAGCGCAGTGGCGACCGCGTGCATCGCATGCCGATGTTCGCCGACTTCAAGCGCGCGCTTCAGAGCGACGTCGCCGACCTGAAAAACGTAGGCGGCCGCGAGGCCAGCTCGATCACCGCCGCGAAATTCCTCGAGCACTTCGTCGACTACCCCTGGATCCATCTGGACATCGCCGGCCCGGCGTTTCTGCACGAGGCCAAGTCCTACCGGACGAAGGGGGGCACCGGCTTCGGCGTGCGGCTGCTCGTGGAGTACCTCCGCACGATCGCGAGCCCCAAAAAACGGCGCTGACGCCGTACGACGTGCTTTAACCCGGCGCCTGACCGGCGCGTTCATATAGAAGTGTCCATGGAACGTCCGCGGATTGCCGTGACCATGGGAGATCCAAACGGGATCGGACCGGAAGTGGTTCTGAAGACCCTGATGGATTCCCGGATATTGAAGTACATCGATCCGATCGTCGTGGGCTCTGTCGCCGTGATGCGGTATTACGCCGGCCTCGTACCGATGCACCCCGACCAGATCGTCGAAGTGTCCGACCTGTCGGAAGCGGGCCCGCCCCAGGGCGGCATCCGCGTGCTCGATGTGCTGGGCGGCGAGGAGCCCGCGATGCAGCTCGGCGAAATCACGGAAGCGGGGGGGCGTGTTTCGATGGCGGCGGTGGAAGCGGCGGTCGATCTGTGCCTCCAGGGGCGCGTCCAGGCGATGGTCACGGCGCCGATCTCCAAGGAGGCGATCGCGATGGCCGGCTATACGAACCGCGGCCACACCGAGTTCATCGCCCGGAAGACCGGCGTAGGCGGGCACACGATGATGATGGTGGCGGACCAGCTGCGCATCGGCCTCCTCACCGAACACATCGCCATCTCCGAGGTGCCGGCCCGGGTCACCGTCGACGCGATCCGGCAGAAGATCCAGCTCATCGGGCAATGCCTGGTGCGGGATTTCGGCGTCGAGCGGCCACGCATCGCGGTGCTCGGGCTCAACCCGCACGCCGGCGACGGCGGGCTCCTGGGGCGCGAAGAGCTCGAAACCATCCTGCCGGCGATAGAAGCCGCCTGCGAGGACGGATGCCACGCCTTCGGCCCCTTCCCCTCCGATGGTTTCTTCGCCATCGGGATGTACCGGAATTACGACGCCGTGCTGGCCATGTATCACGATCAGGGGCTCATCCCGTTCAAGACCCTGGCCTTCAGCACCGGCGTCAACTACACGGCCGGCCTCCCGATCATCCGCACGTCGCCGGACCACGGCACGGCGTTTAATATCGCCGGCCGGGGCGAAGCCGATCCCGGCAGCATGCGCAGCGCGGTGTTCCTCGCGCTCGACGTGGTCCGCCGGCGGTTGCGCGCCCCGGATGCGGCCTGACCCTCGTCCTGTTTCCTCATCTCATCTCTCTCCGCCTTTCCTTACCGTCATGAATCCGTCCGATATCGTCGAAGTAGCCCCCTACAGCGCCATCGCGCAGGGATACGATCTGATCATGGAGCACGTGTCCTACGAGTACTGGGCCACGTTCACGGACAAGGTGCTCCACGAACATCACGCCGAACCCCGGCGCATCCTGGAACTGGGCTGCGGCACGGGATCGTTCGCCGTGGCCCTGCAGCCGCTGCGCGATTACGAATATGTCGGGACCGACCGTTCGCCCGAGATGATCGAGCAGGCGCGCTGGAAGGCCGAGGTCGAGGAGATCCCGGCGCAGTTCGAGGTGCAGGACTTCACCGATTACGCCTTCGATGAGCCGTTCGACGCGGCCGTGCTGCTGTACGACGGCCTCAACTACGTGCTCGACCCGTCCCGGCTCGAAGGGCTCTTCACCTGCACGTTCGCCGCGCTAAAGCCGGGTGGGCTCTTCTTCTTCGACCAGAGCACGCCGGCCAACTCGATCAACAACGAGGCGTTTTTCGAGGACGAGGGCGAGGAAGACGACTTTTCCTATGTCCGCGGGAGCCATTACGACCGCGAGACGCGCCTCCACACGACGACCTTCGAGGTCCATGCGAACGGGCGCTCGTATTTCGAGCGGCACGTCCAGCGTGCCTACACGATCGACGACGTGCGCGCGCCCGTGCTCAAGGCCGGCTTCGAGATCGTCTCCGCCTTCGACGGGTTCACGACGCAGGAGGCGAACGACGAATCCGAACGCGTGCACTGGATCGTCCGCCGGCCGGCCTGAGGCCGAATCCGCGCGTTCCCGGTTGCACATATTGTCGGCGAAGCCGAAACTTACGCTCCGTATGCGCAATTAACGCACAGGTTACGGCCCGCAACGGGCCCGCGATGTGCTACGCGCTCTGCCCTGGCGTGCCCGGACTCCTTTCACGCCGGCGCCCTACGATGACAAATCTCTGACGCAAGTTGATCGATTTTAAGAACGTATCCGTTTCGTACGAATTGCCGAATGGGTTGCGGCGGTCGGTGCTCGAAAACATCTCGATGACGATCAATCGGGGAGAACTGGTGTATCTGATCGGCCAGACGGGCAGCGGCAAGAGCACGCTGCTGCGCATGCTGTACATGGATCGCCTCCCCGATCAGGGCGTGACGCGCATCGGGGATTACCGGTCGGATACGATCAAGAGCCGCGACATCCCGTACCTGCGGCGTTCCCTGGGCGTCATCTACCAGGATTTTCAGCTCCTGCCGGACCGCACCGTGTACGACAACGTCGCCTTCGCGCTGCACGTCACCGGCAAGAAAGGCAACCTCGTCCGCTCGCGCACCATGCAGGTGCTCGCCCGCGTGGGGCTGTCGCACAAGAGCAAGCGCTTTCCCCACGAGATCTCCGGCGGCGAGCAGCAGCGCGTCTCCGTCGCCCGGGCCATCGTCAACGAACCCTGGATCCTGCTGGCCGACGAACCCACGGGCAACCTCGACCCCCGCGTCGCGGACGAAATCCACAAATTGCTCCTCAGCCTCAACCAGCAGGGGATGACCGTGCTGATGGCGACGCACGACTACCGCCTCGTCAAAAAATACCCCTCCCGCACGCTCGCGCTGATGAATCAGCAGGTGGTCGAAGTCCATCCCCAGTCGCTCTGACCGGTATTTGCTACCCAGTTTCAGGGACGCTATATTCCCTCACCTTTTTTCAGGTGTCTGCGGCACGTTCGTTAATTCCCACCAGGTATGACAACGAACGCGCCGTGTTTTGCATATAGGGGCGGATTCCTGCCCTTACATGTTGAGCCTGATCGCGCGTTCTGAACTCACCGCCATGGGCGTCCGGAGAGGGCGGTCACGGGGTATTAAAGCTTACCTGTAGTCCGTATGGAGCATCTGGAGCAGTTTATCGGATTCATGAACGGCCTGCTGGCGCCTGTCCTCGTGACGGCGCTGCTCGGCGTCGGGTTGATCCTCACGATTCGACTTGGTTTTATCCAGATTCGCAAGCTGGGGCACGGCTTTGCCGTTACGACGGGCAGGTACGACGACCCCGACACCCCCGGTGACGTTTCGCATTTCCAGGCGCTGACCACGGCGCTGTCGGCGACGGTCGGCATCGGCAACATCGCCGGCGTGGCGATCGCCATCCACTGGGGCGGCCCCGGCGCGCTGTTCTGGATGTGGATGACGGCGCTGCTGGGCATGGCCACGAAATACAGCGAGGTAACCCTCGCGCAGCATTTCCGCCAGGAGCTGCGGCCGGACGGGAAGAACTGGGCCGGCTCGGTCGCCGGCGGCCCGATGTACTACATCGAACACGGTCTGGCCAAGTACGGGAAAAAGGCTGCCAAGTACGTCGCCGTCTTCTTCGCCTGCGCGCTCATGCTGACGTCGTTCCTGACCGGCAACGCCATCCAGGCCAATACGCTCGCCACCCAGATGTACCACAACTTCGGGGTCTCCACGTGGATCACGGGGCTCATCACGGCCAGCCTGGTGGGCATCGTCATCATCGGCGGCATCCGGCGGATCGGCGCGGTGACGGGCGTGCTCGCTCCGGTCATGGCGTTCATCTACGTGCTCGGCGCGCTGATCATCATCTTCGCCAACCCCAACTCCATCGGGCACGCGTTCAGCACCATCTTCAGCGAGGCCTTCAACCCCTCGGCCGGCGTCGCCGGGACGGGCGTCGGGGTGTTTTTGCTCACCATGCAATATGGCGTGCAGCGAGGCCTGTTCTCGAACGAGGCCGGCCAGGGCTCCGCGCCCATCGCGCACTCGGCCGCTAAAACCGACGAGCCGGTGTCCGAAGGCGTCGTCGCGCTGCTCGAGCCGTTTATCGACACCATCATCATCTGCACCATCACGGGCATCGTCGTCGTGGGCACCGGCGTGTACAACGAGCGGGTCGAAACGACGCTGGAGCTAAACGACGGCAACATCTCGTTCGTGGAAGCCGGGCCCGATGGCGGCTTTACGTCCACCGCCACGCCGGGAAGCTGGCAGGTGGCGAACGGCGAACCCGTCGAGGCCGGCGGGGCGCTCCTCGCGTATTTCGATGTGCCGGTCGACGGGCTGTACACCGACGAGGCCCTCACGCAGCCGTTCAGCGGAACGCTCCTGCCGTCCGAAGCGCGCGCGGAAGACGCCAGCGGGCAGTCGTACACGACGCTCTACGGACGCGCCGTCCGAAGCAGTTCGCCCCTCACCACGCTCGCGTTCGAACGCGGCATGGAGCCGATGGGGCTCGGCTGGCTCGGGCGGTTGATCGTGCTCGTCTGCGTCATCCTCTTCGCGCTGTCCACGGCCATCAGCTGGAGCTACTACGGCGACCGGTGCGCGCACTACCTCTTCGGAGAAAAGGCCATCCTGCCGTACAAGACGGTCTATGTGATCATGCACTTCGTCGGCGCCACGCTGGCCGTGACCACCATCTGGGACCTCGGCGACGTGGCCCTCTCGCTGGTGACGATACCGAACGTCATCGCACTCCTGCTGCTCTCCGGGCTCGTGAAACAGCTGACCGACAGCTATTTCGAGCGCCGTGCGTGGGAAAAGGTCACTGTGAAGAAAAAAACCGGCGCCTCGGTCTAAGGACACCCCCGTGACATCGCGAACGTATCCCTTGCTCACGGTCGTCGAGCACCCCTTGCTGCAACGCGACCTGACCCTGCTGCGTGACCGGAGCACGACGCACGGGGTATTTCGCCAGAAGATGTCGGATGCGGCTGCGATGCTGGCCTATGAGGCCCTGCGCCGGCTCGAGGTGACGCCCGTCCCGATCGAGACGCCGCTCGAGCCGACGACCGGCTACCGGCTCGCGCGGGAGGTCACGGTCGTGGCGATCCTGCGCGCCGGACTCGGCATGGTCGACGCCTTTGTCCGCTACGTGCCCGAGGTGCGCGTCGGGCACCTGGGCATGTATCGGGACGAGGAGTCGCGCCGGCCGGTGCCGTACTACAGCAACATCCCGCCCGGCCTCGAATCGTCCGAGATCTTTGTCGTCGATCCCATGCTCGCGACGGGCGGGAGCGCCTGCGAAGCCATCGCCCACCTCAAACGCGCCGGCGGCACGCGGTTCACGTTTGTCTGCCTAGTGGCCGCCCCGGAAGGGGTCGAGGGGTTGTCCGAGACCCATCCCGACGTCCCCATCGTCGCCGCCGTGCTCGATCGCGCGCTCGACGAACGCGCCTTCATCCGCCCCGGTCTCGGCGACGCCGGTGACCGGACGTTCGGCACCCTCTAGCCGACGTCAACAGCGACCGGGCCGCTCCGGTAGGCGCCGATACGCGGCCGTATCAGAGTGGGACTCAGCCGAAATCCTTCCGTTGGGCCGTTCGGTGGCCTGTCGAATCGCGCTGCACTGACGGGTTTGATCTCTGCGGCGGGAGGGGATGCGACGGAGGGCTCGAAATAGAAGATGCTTATTTTGATTCGATTCGGGGCTTTTGGGCGGGTTCAGACGAAAATATGTCACAGAGCTGTGGCGATTGGGCACAGTACTTGTCATCGGGAATGACAGATCACCCACACAACCACGCTCTGAGTCATGCACCAGACCTTTCAGCCCATACAGGACCGCGCCCCGCTCTCGCTTCGTTTCAAGACGCGCATGAAAGACGGCTTCGCGCAGACCCAGGATTGCCTCCGCGCATCCCGGCTCGTCCTCGCCGGCAACACGATCGCCACGCCGCAGCCGGTTATGCAGGCGTTCAGCTCGCACTTTCGCGGCAGCGTCCGCTAGGACACGCCGCGCGTATCGCCCCTCTGATCCGTCTACCCCAGTACCTTTCGAACGGATCGCACGCTTTTCGGGACCTCTGGCTGGTGATTGCACACACGCCGTAGATCCCCGTCCTCGAGCCTGACGAGGACCCACGCACGCAACGTCCCGGGCCCGGGCAGCGCGTCACAGGTTATCCCATCTTCCTCTTGCGAGGACCGCTTCGACCCGTCTCCACAGGGCCTTCGCATGCTCGCCCTGGCACTGAGAAGCGTATGGGTGCATGGGGGCATTTTTACCGCAAAACCACCCACACCCCCACACCGCCATACTCCCACGCCCCCAAGCCGGGAGATGCTCACGTTTGAAGAGAATGCGACGGCCCTGCCCGTCTCCGCCGGCCTTGTGGAGATCGCGGTCGAATTCCCTATCTTACCTCGCTGTTTTTACCCACCAGTCCGATCACGTGATGCAGCGGGCAAGCTTCGTATTCTACCGGCTGCTGGCCGGCTTTTTCTTTTTCGCGATTACCGTATCCCCGGCGCAGGCGCAGGACGCGGCAGCCCTCCAGGCGCCGCAAGCCGTGCTATCCGGCATCCCGTTTACCGTCGAAGTCGATGCCGAGGTGGCCGACGGCGCGCTGGTGCGGGTGGCCGGCCGGGAATATGCGCTCACGCTCGACCCGGATGCGGCATCCGCCGTCAGCGATCCCATCACGTTGGACTCCGGAGGGATGGTATCCATTGCGCTCGTCCGTGACGGCGCCGTAATCCAGTCGATGGAGAAGCGCGTCATCCCCGGGTGGCTGGCCATCGTCCCGCCGCTGCTGGCCATCCTGATCGCCCTGATCTTCAAGCGGGTGATCCCCGCGCTGTTTCTCGGCATCTGGGTGGGGAGCTGGGCGGCGGCCGGCCTGTCGTTCGCCGGCATCTTCACCGGCCTGCTCGACACCGTCCAGGTCTACGTCCTCCACGCCCTCGCCGATACCGATCACGCGTCGATCATCATCTTCACCCTGATGATCGGCGGGATGGTGGGCATCATCTCCCGCAACGGGGGGACCCAGGGCATCGTGAACGGCATCGTGAGCTGGGCGAAGTCCGCGCAACGCGGGCAGGTCGCTACCTGGGTGCTCGGGATGGTGATCTTTTTCGATGACTACGCGAACACGCTCGTCGTCGGCAAGACGATGCGCCCGGTAACGGACAGCCTCAAGATCTCGCGCGAAAAGCTCGCCTACATCGTCGACTCGACGGCGGCGCCGGTGGCGAGCATCGCGCTGGCGACCACCTGGATCGGCTACGAGGTCGGCCTCATCGGCGACTCGGTGAGCCAGATCGACGGATTCAGCGAGTCGGCCTACTCGATCTTCCTTAACTCGCTCGGCTACAGTTTCTACCCCATTCTCGCCATCTACTTCGTGTTGATGGTCGCCCTGTTGCGGCGCGATTTCGGGCCGATGTACCGGGCCGAGCGGCGGGCCCGCACGACGGGCGCGGTCTCCCCGGTCGCCGAGAGCGCCACGGCGCAGGATGACGAGACGCGCGAGATCGCGCCCATCCCCGGAAAGCCGCAGCGCGCGTTTAATGCGATCATCCCGGTGACCGTGCTCATCCTCGGCGTCCTCGTCGGGCTGTACACGACGGGGGAGGGCGAGACCCTGCGCGACATCATCGGCAGCGCGGATTCCTACAAGTCGCTGATGGGCGGCTCGCTCGCGGGCGTGCTGGCGGCCATCCTCCTCTCCGTCGTACAGCGCATCCTCACCCTCGAGCAGACGATCGAGGCCTGGTACGCCGGCCTCAAATCGATGATGTTCGCCATGATCATCCTGCTGATGGCCTGGGCGCTGTCGTCGGTCACCGAGGTGCTGCATACCGCCGAATTCCTGGTCTCCATCCTCGGCGACGCGCTCGCGCCGGGCTTCATCCCCGCCCTCGTCTTCCTGCTGGCCGCCGCCACCGGTTTTGCGACCGGCTCCAGCTGGGGCGCGATGGGGATCCTCATGCCGCTCGTCCTTCCCCTCGCCTGGGCGGTGCTCCAGGTCAACGGCATGTCGGACCCGCAGCATTTCTACGTCATCTACTCCACGGTCGCCTGCGTGCTCGCCGGCTCCGTCTGGGGGGATCACTGCTCGCCGATCTCGGACACGACGATTCTCTCGTCGATGGCGTCGAGCTGCGATCACATCGAACACGTGCGGACCCAGCTGCCCTATGCATTGACGGTCGGTCTCGTGGCGGTCATGATCGGAACCATCCCCACGGGGTTCGGGCTGCCCTGGTGGGTGGCGCAGCTGGGAGGCGCCGTCATCCTCTTCCTGATTTTGCGGTATGTGGGGAAGGAGGTGGATGCGCCCCAGACCCGGGCCGGCGCGGCATGAAATGGCTAGCCCTGGGCGATTCGTATACGTGCGGCGAAGGCGTGGGGCGCGACGAAGCCTGGCCGGCGCTGCTTTCCCGCTGGCTGGCCGGCCAGGGGGTGACGGAGGTCGAGACCGAGGTGATCGCGCGGACGGGCTGGACGTCCGGTGAGTTACTGAGCGCCCTGGATGACGCCGCGCCGGAGGGACCGTTTGATCTGGTCACCCTGCTCGTCGGGGTCAACAACCAGTATCGAGGCCAGTCGATTTCGTCGTTTTCGGCGGACCTGTGCAGCCTGCTGGATCGGGCGGTCGAATGGGCCGGCGGCGCCGCGCGCCGCGTAGTGATGATTTCCATCCCCGACTGGGGCGCCACGCCGTTTGCCGACGGACGCGACCGGCGCGCGATCGCCGCCTCGATCGACGCCTTCAACCGCATCGCGGCGACCGTGGCGCGGAAGGGCGGGATCCCGTGGGTCGACATCACCGACATCAGCCGGCGCGGGGCGACTCGGCCGGCCTGGATGGCCGGCGACGGACTCCATCCCGGATCGCCCATGTATGCGGCGTGGGTAGACCGCATCGGGCCGGCGGCGCTCCGGGCCCTCGCCGTCAGTCCTGATCGCCCGTGAGCAGGTTCTCGCGCTGAAAGATCCGGGCCCCGACCACCAGCAGCACGGCGTCGATGATCCAGAAGCCGAGCCCCAGCAGCGCGACCATCCCGGTGCTGAAGTACATCACGCCCGACACCTGACCGACCAGCAATACGACGATCGGCAGCACGACGAAGCCGCCGAGCTGGAACGCCTCCTGGAAGCTCTGCACCCGGCTGGAGATCAGCACGGTCACCCCTAGCCCCATCGCCGCCACGGCCGGCGCCACCCAGAAGACCAGGATCATCCAGATCGCGTTCGGAAACAGCAGACGGTTGAGGATGGGCCAGGCCACCCAGTTGGAAATGGTAGCGTAGAGCACGAAACTGCCCAGCGAGACGGCCATCGCCGGCAGCCAAGCGGCCAGCAGCTTGCCGAAGAACAACTCGGCGTCGGTCGTCGGCGTGTACAGCAGCGCCTCCAGCGTCTTCCGCTCCTTCTCGCCCGCGAAGCTGTCCGCCGCCACGACGCTGGCGACCATGAGCGGCACCACCAGATAGAGCGGCGCGAGAAAATAGACCAGCACGAGGACGACCCACTTCTGCAGCTCCGAGTAGCCGGCGAGCTGATCCTGCAGGCCGGCGGACATCCAGTCCACGATCCGGGATAACGCCAGCACCGTCGCCTGCTCCGATTCGCCGAGCGACGGCGCGACGACGGCCAGGACGGGCAATAACACAAGAGACAAAATGGGTACGATGAGCATGGGGAGCAAAACCCCCCGGCTCTGCCCCACGATCTTCAAATCCCTGCGCACGAGCGCGACGACGGCGGAGATATGCATGGGCAGTGTCAGGTAGATGCGTTGTCCGATGCGTGCAGCGCCATGTAGACGTCTGTCAGCGTGAGCGGGGGGACGTTTACGGCGAAGATGCGGATGTGATGCTGGACGAGGCAGTCGACGACGTCCGGCACCGCGGTGCGTCCGACGCCATGGACGCGGAGGCTGTGGCTGTTTTTTTCGACATGCAGCAGCCCGTTCGTCTCCGTGAGGGCGCGGCAGGCGCGGTCCATGTCTTCCGGGGCGACTTCCACGAGCACGGGGTGATCGGCGCGCGTCGCCTGGCTGTTGAGGCCGGCGATCAGCTCGTCCGGCTTTCCGATGGCGATGAGGCGACCCTTCTCCAGCACGCCCACCCGGTCGCACAGCGTCTGCGCCTCGTTCAGGTTGTGGGTGCAGACGACAGCCGTGGCGCCTTCGGACTCGACCATCCGCTTCAGGAACGTATGCACGGCCATGCGCGCCACCGGATCGAGCGCCGACGTCGGCTCGTCCAGGAAGATGAGTTCGGGATGATGAAACAGCGTGCGCGCCAGGGCGAGGCGCTGTTTCATGCCCTTGCTGAGCCGGCGGATGCGCTGGTGTGTTTGCGGGACGAGGTCGAAGGCGTCGAGCACCTCCGCGATGCGCGCGGGGATGCGCGCCGATTTCCAGCCGAAGGTCAGGCCGTGGAGGCGCAGGGTGTCGTACGGCGTCATGCGCTCGTCCAGCGCGTGCGATTCGGGGAGGACGCCGGTCCGCTGGCGTATCGCCGGGCCATCCTCCGGGGGCGTCAGGCCCAGCACCTGCACCTCGCCGCTGCTGGGCCGCAGAATCCCCGTGAGCAGGCGGATGGTGGTCGTCTTGCCGGCGCCGTTGTGCCCGAGCAGCCCGAAAATCTCCCCCCGCCGGATCTCGATCGAAAGATCGCGCACCGCGGCTTTTTCGCCGAAGTAGCGTGTCAGGTTCAGGGTTCGAATGATGGGCATGATGCGTGAAAAAAGCGTCTGATGTGCGCGGCGAATCACCCGGATCGTCGGGCTTCCTCGTCGATCACGCGATGTGCAATGGCCTGGGCGAGTGCCGGCGCGTTGCCCCAGGCTCTGTTGTTGACGATGACGTTCAGCAGTCGATTGGAGCCGAAGGCCTGGTACGCGAGCGCGGTGACGTCGAGCACCATCGCCTTGCCGGCCTCGCTGTCGGTAATGGTCGGAAGCGGTTTGTCGAAAGGGTGCGCCTGCGCGTAGGCCTTCGCGTACGGCATGCCGAGCGGCGTCAGCAACCGCGTGACGATCTGCCCGTCCCGGGCCGTGAACTGCCCGCCGCACAGGCGCCACTGTTCGCGAATCGGGGGCAGCCACGTCCAGTGACTGAAGACAAATCCCAACCCCCGCGACGCCAGCCAGGCAAAGTACGATTCCGAAAGGAGATGCGCGGAGCGCAATTCGAGGTGTACCTGGACATCGGAGGGCAGTTTCGAAAAGAATCCGTCGAGATCTGCAATGTTCTCTTCTGGAGACGGGCTTTCAGACACCCGCTGGTATTCTTGTTCGAACAGGATGCCGAGGAGCCGATTACCCAGGATCTCGACGGCGGGTTCCAGAAAGCGCCGCTGGAAATCGCCGGCGTCCAGAAAATGCGCGTTCGCTGTGTACGTCGCAGCCCCACCCTGTTGGCCGCGGATCGTCCGCGCGGCGTAGAGCTGCGGGGCCTTCAGGAAGAAGCCGGCGCTGTCGGGGGCGTGCTCGGCGTACTGCTGGAGCACGAAGTAGTTGTTGGAGGGGCTGCCGTCGGGGTCGCGCAGGGGCCGGTAAAACGTGAAATCCAGCTCGAGCACCTCGAAATGCTGGAAATAGTCGGCCACGGACTCGACGGGCAGGGTGCGTTCGGTGAAGCGCTGCCCATCCAGCTGGCGCGGCCTGGAACTCAGCCGGCCGGCGTACGACTCGGGGTAGATCTGCCCGATCCAGCCGGCGTAGCGGTCGGACGCGGTGCCGAAACGCAGATGGTCGTGGATCGCGCGGAAGTCGTAGGCGTCGATCTGCTCGCGCTGGCGGGCGAAGGCGAGGGACATGGCGGGAAGCGGCGCGCCGGTCAGGATTGCTCCTGGCTGTCGGCGAACTCCGGTTCATGCGAGAGCGGGGTGGCCAGGTCGGTGCGCCGGCTGGGGCCCTCCGGCACGGCCGGCGGATCGAGCGGACGGGGCGTCGCGTGTTTCTTCTTGAAGAGGAAGGCCCCGAGGCCCAGGAAGATGTAGTAGCCCAGGAAGCGCCACATGAACAGCGTGGGCGCGACGAGCGCCTTGGGCATCAGCGGGCCCATGAAGAGGGCATAGAGGCCCTCGATGCCGCCGGCTCCGCCCGGCGTCGGGATGATCATGGCGCTCACCATCATGGTGATGCCGCGGATCAGGAAAAGCAGGCTGTCGAGGTCCGGAAAGACGCTCATCACGATGCACACCGGGAGCAGGTAGCGCGGGATCCAGGTGCCGGCGGTGAGCATGAAGCTGTAGGCGAAGAAGCTCGGCGGCTGGGAGCGGATGATGCGGGCGCATTCCCCCATCTGCTTCATCTCCCGGGCCACGTGCGGCCTGAACCGCCGGAGAAACTTGAGCCGGAAAATCCGGTCGCTCAGGCGCTGGATCAGCTCGGGCCGGAAGAGCGTGGCGTAGCCGAAGAGGCTCACCCAGGTCATCATCACGATAAAATAGCCGATGAACGCGAGCATCCCCACCGAGCCGACCGACGGCGGGATGACCACCACGTACAGGGTCGACAGCAGGATGATCGGGATCAGGATGGCGGACCAGAGCTGATCCAGCAGCATGGTGTAGAGGACGAGCGCCGTGGTTTCGCCCACCTTGTTCTGGGAGTCGCGGGCCATGTAGACGGCGGCGAAAGGGCCGCCCCCCAGCGCCGCGGGGGTCACGTTCGAGAAGAAATCCCACGAAAGCTGCCCGCGCAGGCTCTGCATGAAGCTGAGCGCGCCCCGGGCGGCGTGCTGGAAGCGGAGGGCGCCAAACAGGACGCGCAGCGCGACGGTGACGATCGCGGCGACCAGGAAGGTCGGGTTGATCGTGGAGAGCATGGCGCGGAACGAGCCGGCGTCGAAGGTGAAATAGCCGATCAACAGCAACATCACCAGACTGAGCAGGAGCGGCCAGAGTACGTTGCGCAGCGAAATCCTCGAAGACGAAGGGACGTGCGCTTCGGCGTGTGCCGGGCCATCCGGGTCGTGATCGGGGGGAACGATGTTCGTCTCAGACATGGTCTATTCTGCGTGGCAATCGAAATAGTCTGCTGCGACCCGATATGTACAACAGGAACGGCGCATTATCGCGGCGTAGGTGGTTTGGGCTCGCCGGCCTCAATGACGGCCACGAGTTTGCGGTATGTGGTTTCGAGCGCTTCCGGGACCACTTTGACTTCACCGATCGTGGGCATGAAGTTCGTATCCCCTCGCCAGCGCGGTACCACATGCATATGTAAATGATCCGGAATGCCGGCTCCCGCCGCCTTGCCCAGGTTCATGCCCACGTTGAACCCCTCGGGGGAAAGCGCCGCACGGAGCCACCGGATGCATTTGTCGAGCGTAACGGCCATTTCAATTTGTTCGTCCGTCGAAAGTTCTTCGTAGGCGTCCACGGCGCGGTAGGGGACGATGAGCAAATGGCCGTTGTTATAAGGATAGAGGTTCATTATGACGAAAACATTGACGCCCCGCCACACGATGTAATTTTTTTCGTCGTTCTGCTCGCCCGCCAGCCGGGCGAAGAGGGATCCCTTTTCGGTCCCATTCGTGTCGTCGGCGCGTTCGATATGGACCGAGCGCCAGGGACTCCACATTCGTTCCATGGGTGGTTTCCGGGAGGATCTGGGGTTAGCGGGTCGGGTCGTCTGCGTGCAAGACGGACCGGAGGGTCGTTCGGTTACGTCGCGCCGCACGCATCCTTCAAAACCAATTGGGAGGACGTTGGTTCTACCCCCTCGCCACGCCCTGACCGTCGTGCCCTGTATGCCATGCCGCTTCGCCCGCTCGTCGACCTCCATACGCACAGTACCTGCTCGGATGGCGCGCTGGCGCCGGCCGACCTGGTGGAGCGCGCCCGGAAGCGGGGGCTCGCCGGCCTGGCGCTGACGGATCACGACACGGTCCAGGGTTACGAGGCGGCCCGCGCCGCCGGCGTGGAGCACGGCATCGAGGTGTTTCCCGGGGTCGAACTCAGCGTGCGGATCGAGCGGCGCGTCGTGCATCTGCTCGGGTACTTCTTCGATCCGAACGACGCCGCCCTGCGCGATTTTCTGGGCGGATACACCACGCTGCGGATGGATCGCGCCTCCGCCATCGTGGATCGGTTGCGGCAGCGCGGGCTGGAGCTCGCGCTGGAGGATGTGGTGGAGATCGCCGGCGAAGGCATCGTCGGCCGCCCGCACATCGCGCGCGCGATGGTGCGCAACCGCCTCGCCGGCTCCCCCGAAGAGGCCTTCTCCCGCTACCTGCACGACGCCGGCCCGGCCTATGTGCCGATCGCCTGCCCGCCGGCGCGCGACGCCCTCGAGGCGCTGCATCGGGCCGGCGGCATCGGCGTGCTGGCCCATCCCGGGCACTGGACGTCGGACCGCGAAATCCGCGCGCTCAAAAACGACGGGCTCGACGGCGTGGAAACGATTCATCCTTCGCACGATACAAGCCTCATCGAGTATTACCGCCGGCTGGCGCGGACGCTCGGCCTTGTCGAGACCGGCGGCTCCGATTTTCACGGGCACAAGCCGGCGGACGACCGCCGCCTCGGACGCCTGGGCACCTCGCCCGAAGCGCTCGAACGGGCCCGCGCCGCCTGTATTTCCTGAATCCTATCGTAGTCCTCAACACGTCGACATGCCAACCGTTCTGGAAGGAGAGATGACGGCCGGCGGCGCTCGCTTTGCGATCGTGGTCAGCCGGTTCAATTCGTTTATCACCGAGAAGCTGCTGGATGGCGCGCTCGACGCCCTGCGTCGGCATGGAGCCGACATGGACGCCGTCACCGTCGCCTGGTGCCCGGGCGCCTTCGAGGCGCCGCTGCTCATCAAACGGCTCGCCGCCACCGGGCGCTTCGACGCCGTGATCTGCCTCGGCGCCGTCATCCGCGGCGCGACCTCGCACTACGACTTCGTGGCCGGCCAGGCCGCGGCCGGCGTGGCGCGCACCGCACTCGACGCCGACATCCCCGTGCTCTTTGGCGTGATCACCACGGAAACCATCGAGCAGGCCATCGAGCGCGCCGGCACGAAAGCCGGCAACAAAGGCGCGGAAGCCGCCGTTTCGGCCATCGAGATGGTCAACGTCCTCAAAAAATGCGGATGAACGCGCGGCGCTACATAGCCTGTCTGGGCCTGCTCGTCGTGCTGTCCGTGCCGTCCACGAGCCGCGCGCAGATCGGCGAGTGGGAGGCACACACGTCCTTCCGGCAGGTGGTCGATCTCTCCGCCTCGAACAACGCAATCTGGGTGGCGACGTCGGGCGGCGTCTTCAGCTACGCGCCGGCCTCGCAGGAGCTGCGCCGCTTCACGCCGGCCGAGGGGCTGCACAGCGTGCTGACACGCGCCATCCTCTACAGCGAAGGCTGCGCGTGCGTCTGGATCGGCTATCAGGATGGGGTACTGGATCGGCTGGATGTCGAAACGGGCGTCGTGCGCTCGTTCCGCGACATCGAACGCGCCGGCCAGTTCGCGTCCCGCACGATCCGCCGCCTCCACGAACAGGGCGACTCGCTGCTCGTGGCGACGGATTTCGGGCTCGTCGTGTTCGACCCGCTCAAGGGCGAGGTGCGCGACACCTACAATCAGCTCGGCTCCTTCACGCCCGGCGTGCCGGTGTATGACGTGGCTGTCGGGGCGCTCGAGGGCCAGGCGCCGGCATTCTGGCTGGCCACGCGCGAAGGAGTCGCCAGCACGCCGCTCTCCACGCCGAACCCCAAAGATCCGGGCAGCTGGAGCGTGGAAACCATCTCCGGCTCGGGCGAACTCACGGCCGTCGCGCTCTTCGAGGGCGCGCTCTATGCCGGCGGCGAGGACGCCCTCTACCGGCGCGATGGGGCGGGCGTCTATTCGGCGATCGCCAGCACGAGCGCCCCGATCCGTCGGCTCCGGCAGGTGCAGGACCGCCTGGTTGGCGTGTCCCTGTTCTCGTTGATCGCCGTCGATGCCGGCGGGGCGCCGCAATCCGGATTCGATCTGGAGCTTCAGGCCATGAACGCCGTGATCGAAGGCCCGCAAGGCCTGATGTGGGTGGGCGACGATGCCGCCGGCCTCGCCGCCGTCGAGCCGATCGCCACGGGCGTCTCCGACCTCTCCGTTCTGGGCATCGACATCTATCCCGAAGGCCCGTACGACGGGCAGTTCTCGGATCTCACCTTTGCCGCCGACGGCACCCTCTGGCTCGGCGGCGTGCGCGGCACCAACGTAGGGTTCTACAAACTCGGCCCCGACGGGGCGTGGACGAGCTACACCTCGCGCTTTTACGACGAACTGGTCGGCCGGCGGACCGAGTTCCGGGCGATCGATGTCGACTCCCGAGGCCATACGTGGGTCGGCTCGTTCGGCGGCGCCCTGCTCGAAGTCACGCCCGACGATGAGATCATCGTGCACGACCAGTCGAATTCCAGCCTCCGCCGCTCCGAGTCGGTCAGCGACGAGACGTTCATCATCATCGGCGGCATCGACAGCCAGGCGGACGGGACGGTCTGGGTGACGAACGTCGACGCGGCGCGGCCGATCAGCGTCTGGCAGCCCGGCGCCGGCTGGACGTCGCTGCCTTCGCCCATCGGGAGCGGTCAGACGCTGGGGCGTCTTTTTATCGACTCGTACGGGCAAAAGTGGATCGTGGCGATCGACCGCCGCAACCTCCGCGTCAGCGTGGGGCTGGTGGTGGTGGAGACAGGCAGCACGCCGGCCGACCCCACCGACGATGCCTTCATCTTTATCTCCGAAGAGGGGGGGAGCGGCCAGGGGTTGCCCAGCATCGGGGTGAACGCCATCGTGGAGGATCGCGATGGCCTCGTGTGGATCGGGACGGACGAGGGGCTCGCATACGTGGTCAACACCGGCATCGTCGCCCGCGACCCGAACACGACGCCGATCTGGCCGATCCGCGCGGACCGGAAGGAAGGGGAGAGCCAGTTTCTGCTGTTCGGCCTGAAGGTGAACGACCTGGCCGTCGACCCCGCGAACCGGTTGTGGGTCGCGACGGACGAGGGCGTGTGGCTGATCGAGGAGGCCGGCCTCGGCTTTCAGGAGCTCGCCCACTACACCACGGAAAACTCCCCGCTGTTCTCCGACGTCATCGTTTCGGTGGCCGTCGATGAGCGCACCGGCGACGTATATATCGGCACCGACGCCGGCCTGCTCAGCTTCCGATCGGACGCCATCGCGCCCGCGGAACAGAGCCAGGACCTTGTGGTTTACCCCAACCCTGCGCGATTTTCCGAGGCCTCGTCGCCGACGATTTTCATGGAAGGGCTCGTCGAGGAGACCGACATTCGGATCCTCACCGTCGACGGGCAGCTGATCCAGGAGATCGAGGCGCGCGGCGGAAGAGCGCAATGGGATGGCCGCGACCGGGCCGGCCGGGACGTGCCTTCGGGGATGTACCTGATCATCGCCGTCGGGACGAATGGTGAAAAAGCCGCCGTCGGCAAGGTGGCGATCATCCGGTAGCGATGCCCCCTGCCTTGCATAGATTCTTCATCGACCGACGCCGGATCGACCTTGTGCGAAGCCGGTATAAGTGCTACTTTCGCGGTCTATGTCCACGGTGGCCGTAGCTCAGTTGGTTAGAGCGCCAGGTTGTGGCCCTGGAGGTCGGGGGTTCAAATCCCCTCGGTCACCCTTGAGAGTACCCTATTATTGATTGTGTGTAGACGCGGCGCGTTCGTCTAGGGGTCTAGGACGCTGGCCTTTCACGCCGGTAACACGGGTTCGAATCCCGTACGCGCTACACAGGAAAAGCCGCAAGCTCTGCGATAGAGCTTGCGGCTTTTTCGCGTTACGGAGGGCGCTCCTCGCCGGGTACCGCGGACTCGGCATCGTTTCCGGCGCCCGATCGATCTCCGGCTTTCTTTCTTCGCTGCACACCGTAACGACTTGCCGATGACATCCCGGGGTTAGCGCGGCCCGGAACGATTGGCCCGTAGATTGCGGTGCATTTCGGCAGCGCGCGGAGCGACCCTGTTTCGGTCCGCATGGCGTCTGGCATGGGGGGAGGGGGATGCGAACCGTTTGAATACGAGAACAAAAGTCAGGTCCCGACGTGAGCTAGCAGGGAAGCGCACATCGCCGGCCCGGCTAATTCCCCGGCGGCTGGATCTTTACCGGTGATGCTTCTTACTATGAGGATGCGTTGGTCACGCATCTGAAGCGCCGATTTCGCTTCCAATCGCCCAATCTCGCCCGATCCAATTTAGAAGCTCGGAACCATTGCCATGGTGTTGCCACGTCTCACGGTATTAAACGAGCAGTATGCTGTTCGCAACGTGCTGGGAGGAGTGGGGCCGGTCGACGTTACGTACCTGGCCTGGGATCTGCGTAACGAAGAACAGGTCGTTGTTCGCGAATATTACCCCGCGCGGTTCGTCACCCGCGAAGCCGAACAGCTCAACGTTCAGCCCCGCTCTGAAAAAGACCGTACGTTTTTCCAGTACGGCCTCGAACGCTATCTGAAGGAAGCGGCCGTACTGAGCCGCATCGAGCATCCGAACGTGGTTCGGGAGCGCGCTTTCTTCCGCGAAAACGGCACGGCCTATCGCGTCAGCGACTACCACGAAGGCGCCACGCTCGCCGATGTGGTCCGCCATCAGGGCGGCCGCATTCCCGTGCGCTCCGCTATCACGCTCATCATGCCGTTGCTCGACGGCGTGCGCGCCGGGCATAAACACGGGCTCATCCACGGCGGCATCACGCCCTCGGAGATCTTCCTGGCCAAAAACGGCCGGCCGATGCTGCTCTCGTTCCACACGACGCACATCCTGCTGGCCCAGCGCTCCCGGATCTTCGACGAATACCTGAAACCGGGCTTCGCGCCGCCCGAACAGTACGTCCCGGGCGGGAAACAGGGGCCGTGGACCGATGTCTACGGCTGCGCCGCGACGCTGTATTATATCCTGACCGGACAGCACGTGCCGCCGGCCCTCGACCGGATGGAGCAGGATACGCTGGCCGAGCTGCTCGCCGGCCAGTCGCGCCTCACCTCCTCCGTGCGCGAGGCGCTGGCCAAAGGCCTCATCCTCGACGGCACCCGTCGACCGCAGACCATCGACGCGTTCCGCGACCTGCTGATGCGCGGCACGGAGCCGGCCGAACCGGTCGCTCCCGAGCCGGAGCCCGTCAGCGAACCCGAGCCGACGCGTATCGCCGCGCTGCCGGAAGCGGAAGATGAGGAACCGGTCAAGCACACCCCGCTTTTTGTGCCGAAGAACCGGCTCGTCGCCGGCGACCGCGAAGACAGCGCGGCCTACGCCCATGCGATCTTCGGCGCCGGACAGGGACCCGCGACATCGATCAAGGATGCCGGCAGCCCGAGCGCGAAGGTGTCTCCTTTCGGTCAGCCGGTGGAGGACTTCGATCCGGATACCGAGGATGCGGAAGACGAGGAAGAGACGCTGCACCTGGAGTTGGAGGATATCGAGGAGGCCTCGCGCGCATTGAGCGGCGACGGGCCGGCCTCGCCGGCGCTGATCCCGCAACACGGGCTCACGCTGCGCCAGCCCTCCACGCCGGTCGCTCCGCCGCCCGAAGAGCCTCCGCTCTTTTCGTTCGGCGACCCCGAGGATATCCAGATTCCCGCCACGCTCGATGAAACCGTGCGCGCGCGGAAGGCCATCTACCAGTCGCCGCGTCGGATCTGGCAGGTCGCCGTATTCGCCGTGATCGGTATTTCGGTCGTCGCGCTCCTGGTCATGATCCTGATCCGTCAGAGCCAGACGGAGCCGGCGGCGTTCTCGATCGACAACGAGGCGTACGCGGCCCGCATGGCGGAAGGGGACTCGCTGTTCAAGCTCGCGCAGGATGTCGAGGAGGTCGCCTCGGCCGAGCAGGCCCGCACCTACTACGTGAAGGCCCTCGAACATTATCGCGTCGCCCAGAGCTTCAAGCCGGACGGCAACGAAGCCCAGGATCGCATCGCGGTCGTCAACACCCGCCTCGAGCAACAGGTGGCCTCGACGCTGACGGAAAAGGATTACCTCTCGATCATCGCCGATGCGGATTCCATCCTGCGCGCCGCCGACGGGCTGGTGCTCCAGGGGGACTCGGTGCGCGCGCGTCCGCTCTATACCGACGCCCGCCGCTTCTACCGCCGCGTGCTCGAATATCGCCCGAACGACTCGCTGGCCAATGCGCGGCTCTCCGCGACGTTCCAGCGCCAGTTGCCGGGCCGGACAGAGGCGCAGGCCCTGCCGGCGCCGCCGGTGCCGCGGCCCACGGTCAATAACGACCTTATCCGCAACGAGCAGTTCTACCAGCTCTACCGGTCGCAGGGCGACTCCGCGTTCGACGCCCGCAACTTCCGGGACGCCCAGCGCAAGTTCATCGAAGCCCTGGAGTACCGGAAAGACGACGAATACGCCACGTCGATGCTGCGGCAGATCGAGCGGAAGCTCGCCGATTCATCGCGCGACGCGCAGTACAAGCAGCATATGGACGCCGGCAAGGCCCTCCGCGCCGAAAACCGGCTCGTCGAGGCGAAACGCGAATTCGAGCTGGCGCTCCAGGCGAAGCCGGACGATTACGAGGCGAAGTCGGGGCTCTTCGAGGTGGATCTGCAGCTCAACCAGGCGCAGCGACGCGAGGAGGAGTACATGAGCTTCCGGGCGCGCGGCGACGTGCTCTTCGAGCAGGGCGACTTCGAGGGCGCCATGGCGAGTTACCAGGCGGCGCTGAGCGCGAAGGCGAACGACGAATACGCCACCAACCGCGTCAGGGAGACGAGCGCGAATATCGAGGCGCTCCGCCGGCTCGAACAGCAGCTCCCCGAGGGCATGATCGATGCGAACGGCATCTACAACTTCTCGGAAGAAGCCCCCGAACTGATCGGCGGCAAGCAGGCGCTCCAGTCGCGCATCCGGTACCCGGCCTTCGCCCGCGAGGCGGGGATCGAAGGACGCGTCACCGTCCGCATGATCGTCGACGAAGCCGGCAACATGCAGAAACCGGAGATCATGAACGGCCTCGGCTACGGCCTCGACCAGGAGGTGCTGCGCGTCCTCCGCGGCGCGCGCTTCGAACCCGGACGCGTCGGCGGCAAGCCGGTCAAGGTCTGGCACACGCTCTTCTTCGATTTCAAGCTCGACGACCTCTAGGATCCGCTACCGGCGCCGGGTGCTCCAGACGAGCCACCCGCTCCGCAGCACGAGCAGCAGGACCACCGGTATCACGGCCGGATGCAGCGCCTGGGGCCACAACGGCCATCCCAGCAGCGCGATCGCGCTCACGCAGGCCGTCGCCATCCAGTAGTACCGAAGCCCCTCGGGGCGCCGTCTCATGAGGCCGGCCGCGACGAGGTGCGTCGGCCAGGCCCACAGCAAGTTCCAGTTCTGGTTGGTCACGTCGTGCAGGGCGATGAACCAGAGGAAAAACATGAGCGCGCCGGCCAACCCCACCACGCCGAACAGGATCCGGTCGAAATAAGGCACCACGCCGTCGGAGGCATCGCGGCGCTTCCACGTCAGCCACGCGCCGAGACCGAGCACCAACCACGTCAGCGGCCAGACCGGGTAACCCGACCGGAGCGCGTCGGCCCGGGGATTCCAGTACGTCGTGTCGGTCCGCACCACGAGGGGCATCCAGGCGCTGTCCGACCTGATTTCGGCGGTATCGAAGGCCTCCATCAGATTGATCGGCAGAAACATGGAGGCCCGGGCATCGGCCGGCCGGTCGGCGGGTTCGCCGAGGACGAGGTAAAATCCGAGCTTGAGAAAGGGCAGGTGATCGACATAGCGATCGAGCAGGGCGCGGTAGGTCCCGGGGTTTTCGTATGCGTCGCTGAAACGGACATTCCCGTCCAGCGTGCGCTCGAGCACGTCCCGGATGCGCGTCGAGCAGTTGTCTGCCAGGAATTGATACCGGTAGGTGCGGTTTTCCGGCTGCGCGTTGATCTCGAGGAACTGCACGATGGCGTCGCGCTGCGCCGGCGTGACGCGCAATTCCTGCTCGATGACGGAGCGGCCCCGCTCCCGGTAGTGCGGCAATTCCCGTTGATACGCGCTCACCCAGAGGAGGTAGTCCAGCTCGCCGTACACGAATTTCGGCAGGAAGAGGGCGTCGAACTGGAAAGTCCCATAGTTGAACAGGGCATCGATGCCGCGCACGGGGTCCTGCAGGCGGATCGCGCTGTGCCCGAACAGCTCGTAGGCGGCTTCGCCGGGCAGGACGGTGACCAGCGACAGCCTGGCCTGGGGAGAGAGCGGAGTCAGCCGCTGGGCCTGACTCGTCGGGGCGCCGGCAAGCCCCACCCAGCATACGAGCAGAAAGACGGGCAGCGGGCTGAATCGATGAGACATAAGGGATGTAGCAGGGCGAGAAGGCCGGTGAATCTAAGAACAAAATTCGGATTAGGTTTCGGATCGATTCACTAATTTCAGCCCCGGCGTCGATCCGAATCGTGGATCTCGCCCTCTTTCTGCATTCCAACCCCGTTTTTCGAGTGACCCGGAGCGAACGCGCGCGCGCGACCCTGACCGCCCTCAGGCTGGCGATCCCCCGGCCCGAAACCGAACTCCACTACCGCGACGAGTACGAACTCATCGTGGCGGTGATTCTCTCCGCGCAATGCACGGACGAGCGGGTGAACAAGGTCACGCCGGCGCTGTTCGAGGCCTTCCCGGATGTGCAGGCTCTCGCACGGGCGACGCCGGAAGACGTTTTTCCGTACATTCGCTCCGTATCCTACCCCAACAACAAGGCGAAGCATCTCGTGGGCATGGCCCGCAAGGTGCTCGAGGTGTTCGACGGCAAGGTGCCCGATGCGGTGGACGCGCTCGTGACTCTGCCCGGCGTGGGGCGGAAAACGGCGCAGGTCGTCGCGTCCGTCGCCTTCGAAGTGGCCGCGCTGCCGGTGGACACCCACGTGTTTCGCGTCGCCAACCGCATCGGCCTGACGGCGAAAGCGCCGACACCCCTGCATGTGGAACGACAGTTGAAGCAGCTGCTGGCCCGGAAGGACTGGTCGGAGGCCCATCATCTGCTGATCCTCCATGGCCGTTACACCTGCCTCGCCCGCTCGCCCCGCTGCGCGACCTGCCCGCTGACGGACGTTTGTCTGTATTATGAGCGCCTGCAGAAATTGCCGGCGCCTCTGGAAGGGCTCGATGCGCGTCGGGGGAAGTACTTCTGCAAGACCAACGGCCATTATTTCGACGCCCCCGCCGAACGGACGGACCGATACGGGACGACGCAGATGAGCTGCCCGATCTGCGGCTCGATGAATGTATTTGAATGCCGGACGGGCCGGACCACCCGGAAAGTGCCCGATTTTCGTGTGAACTAGGCGCTGTTTGAAACCCCTTCAGACAGGGCCGCATCTTTGGCGCGATGCAGGATCCAGATGCTGATTTGCGCGATGACCGCACTCGGCGTTAAACTCGAACCGGATTTTTATTCCCTGCCGCGTCTTCCATAGACAACCCGCTGATGAAACCAACGCAACGCCACATTCTCATTATCCTGGATGGATTCGGGATCGCCGTCGATTCGTCCGTAAGCGCGATCGACAAGGCCCGCAAACCGTTCCTCGACGAGCTGTTCCGCACGTATCCGCACAGCACCCTGGAAGCTTCCGGCCTGGCCGTGGGCCTGCCCGAAGGGCAGATGGGCAACTCGGAAGTCGGCCACATGAACCTCGGCGCCGGCCGCGTCGTGTACCAGGAAATCACGCGGATCGACAAGGACATCCGGGAAGGCGCGTTTTTTTCGAATACCGAACTCGTCCGCGCGGCGCGGCACGCGAAGGAGAACGGCACCAAGCTCCATCTCCTCGGCTGTTTTTCGGACGGCGGCGTCCACTCCTCGCTCAACCACCTCTTCGCGCTGCTCGAACTGGCGCGGCGCGAGGGGCTCGAAGCCGGCCAGGTGCTCGTCCACGCCTTCACGGACGGGCGCGACACGGACCCGCACGGCGCCATCGAGTACATCCGGCTCTTCCAGGAGCAGGCGAAGACGATCGGGGTGGGGCGCATCGCATCCATCGTGGGCCGGTACTACGCGATGGATCGCGACAAACGGTGGGAGCGGATCAAGCTCGCCTACGACCTGCTGACAGGCGACGCCGGCGAGCGCTTCGACGACCCGGTCGCCGCCATCCAGGCGAGCTACGACGAGGATGTGACCGATGAGTTCGTGAAACCGCGGCGCATCGTCGACCCGGAAATCGAACGCTTCTCCCACGGCGGCGGCCTGATCGAGTCCGGCGATGCCGTCATCTTCTATAACTTCCGGGCGGACCGCGCGCGCCAGATCACCCACGCGTTTATCACCGACGGGTTCGACGGCTTCGATCGCGGGAAAAAGCTCGATCTTCACTATACCATTTTCGCGCCCTACGAGTCCTCGTTCGATGTGCCGATCGCGTTCCCGAAGGTCAACCTGACGCAGACGCTGGGCGAGGTCATCTCGGCGCGGGGAGGCCGGCAACTGCGTGCGGCGGAGACGGAGAAGTACCCGCACGTCACGTTTTTCTTTAGCGGCGGCCGGGAGGAGCCCTTCGCCGGCGAAGACCGCATCCTCGTTCCGTCGCCGAAGGTCGCCACCTACGACCTGCAGCCCGAAATGAGCGCGAAGCCCCTCGCAGAGCAGGTCGCTAACGCCATGCGCGAGAACGCATATAACCTGGTGGTTCTGAACTTCGCGAATCCGGACATGGTCGGGCACACCGGGGTCTTCGAAGCCGCCGTCAAGGCGGTGGAGACGGTGGATGCCTGCGCGCGGATCGTCGTCGAGGCGGCGATCGAGCAGGGCTACAGCATCAACATCATCGCCGACCACGGCAACGCCGACAAGATGCGCAACGCTGACGGCACGCCGAACACGGCCCACACGACCGCGCTCGTGCCGCACCTCATCATCAAGGATGGATTCACCGGACCGATCAAGGCCGGCAAACTCGGCGACATCGCGCCCACCATCCTCACCCTGCTCGGCGAACCGATACCCGCCGAGATGACGGGCGACGTGCTGGTGTGAGGGGTTTGAGGTTTGAAGTTCGAGGATCAAGGTTCAAGGTTCAAGGATCTCTTTCCCTTGAACCTTGAACCTTGAACCTTAAACCTTCAGTCTCACTGTACGACCAGGCGGAAGGGGAGGCGGGCCTGGACCGTTCCCTGGAATTGCATCAGGGTGTGGATCACGTCGAGGTGTTGCATCAGCGCCCGCTCGGCGGCGGTCGTGTTGCGGTTGAGCCAGGCGCTGGCGATGCGTCCGTTGAGCGACTCCGTCATCTGCTCGAGCATCGTTTTGGGCAGCGGCAGCACGCGGGTGCGGTAGGTGTCGCCTTCGATGCCGGCGCGTTCCGCCGCGCGCTGTATGGCGACCTCCAGTCCCCCCAGTTCGTCGACGAGGCCGACGGCCAGCGCCTGCTTGCCCGTCCATACGCGGCCCTGCGCCACCTTGTCCACTTCCTCCACGGTCATGTTGCGGCTGGCGGCGACCAGTTCGAGGAAGTTCTGGTAAGTCTCCTCCGTCGATTTATCCAGCAGCCGCATCTCATCGGGCGAGAGGGAGCGGACGCCCGAATACATGTCGGCATAGGGGCCGGTGCGGACGACATCGAACGAGATGCCCAGCTTGTCTTCGTACAGCCCGCCCATGTCGAACGCCATCCCGAAGACGCCGATCGAGCCGGTGATGGTCAGCGGATCGGCCACGATATGATGGCCGGCGGTGGCGATCCAGAATCCACCGGACGCGGCGAGGTCGCCCATCGAGATGACGACCGGCTTGATGGCCGCTGCGCGTGAAATCTCGCGCCACATCGCGTCCGAAGCCGCCACGGAGCCGCCCGGAGAATTGACGCGCACCACGATGGCCTTGACGTTGTCGGACTCGTGCGCCGCGCGCATGGCTTCGACGAACGTATCCGATCCGACCGTCTCTCCCCCGAACAGCGGGTTGGCGCTGTACCCGCTCTCGCCCGTCATGATCGTGCCGACGGCGTAGACGATGGCGATTTCCTCGGTCGAGGGGCGCGGCAGACCGGCTTCCGTGGCCGGCACCCGCGCGTAGGCGTGCAGGCCGATCAGGCGGAGGTCGTCGTCGGCGTCGTAGCTCAGGCGGTTTTTGATCACCGTCTCCACCTCGTCGCGGAAGAGCAGGTCGTCCAGCAGGCCGGCGTTGTAGGCGTCCGTCGCGGTCAGGATCGACTCGCCCTCGATGAGGCGCACCACCTCTTCCGGCTCCATGGACCGGCTTTCGGCAACCGCGGCTACGAACACGTCCTGCTGGTCGGTCAAGAGCTGCGTGAGCTGTTCGCGGTTTTCGTCCGACAGGTTCGTGCGCAGGAAGGGCTCGACGGCGCTCTTATAGGTGCCGGCGCGCGTGACCTGCGGAGCGATCTCGAGCTTGTCGAGCAGGTTCTTGTAGAACTCGGCCACGATGTAAAACCCGTTGAACTCGAACGGCGCCGCGGCAGAGGCATACAGCTCATCCGCCACGCTGCCCACGTAGTACGTCACTTCGTTCACGTACTGATCGTCGCTCGACGCGATGATCGGCTTGCCGGCTTTCTTGAATTCGTTGAGCGACGTCCTGACCTCTTCCAGGGTGGCCCACGAGGCGCTCATGGGCGAAAGCTTGAGCCAGATGGCGTCGATCCGCTCGTCGACGCCGGCCTTCTTGACGGCGCTCTTGAAGTCGAGCAGGTCGTAGGCATGTTCGCCGGAAAGCGCGACGGCGATGGGGTCCTCGGAAACGACCTCGGGAATCGATCCACCCAGTTCGATGACGAGCACGGATCCGGGGCGTACGCGCGGCGACTGGTCGGTGGACGCGGCAAGCGCGAAGACGAGCAGGAAAAAGAACATTACGATCACGCCCAGCGCAATCAAGGAGCCCAGCGTGCTGGCGATCAACGTCGAAAAAAAGCGCATGGCGCGTGACGATCAAATGGTAAAAACGTGGTGGCAGCAACGCGTCGGCGCGCGAGGGGCGCCGGCCGGTTGTGGTCAGATATACCCGGGTGTCGCATCATCGGTTGCGCACCGGGAAGGGATCGGCGTCAAAAGCCGGTTTGCGTCGCGTGACATTGTCCGCGAAAGTGGACAACTTCACGGAGCGCTGCGCCGTGAAGAGGCCATGAATGAAGACGCGATAGGGCATAGAAGGCCATTTTGGGGGTTGGCACGTCCTTGTAGGGGTTTTCCGGCAAGACCAACGCTGCAGGCGTAGATCCTGCACCCATTTAAAGTATGGAGGATGTCATGAACAAGCTGGTACACCGCTCTCGCGTGCTCTGGATGGCGACGATCGCCTTACTCGTCCTGCTGGCCGGAGCACAGGCCGCTTCCGGCCAGTCGCGCTCCGGCACGAACGGCCGCGGCAACGGATCGGGCACGGAAAAGAAAGAGGCGCCGGCGCCGAAGAGCGAAGCCGCGCCGGCCCGGTCCGGGCAGGAAACCTCGCGGTCCCGGTCCAGCCAGCCGGAAAGCCGCCAGAGCGCGCCGCAGCGACGCGAAGAAGCCTCGCGCGGGGGCAACGACTCGGGTCAGGCCTCCAGCCGGTCCTCCTCGCGCACGACGGATCGCCGCGCCGAGCCCGCGCAACGGAGCCAGCCGGAGCGCCGCGCCGAACCCGCGCCGCGTAACCAGCCGGAGCGCCGCGCCGAACCCGCGCAACGGAGCCAGCCGGAGCGCCGCGCCGAGCCCGCGCAGCGGAGCCAGCCGGAGCGCCGCGCCGAGCCCGAACGCCGTGGCGATACGCGGGCCCAGCCCGAGCGCCGTGGCGAACCTGAGCGCCGCGTGGAGCCCGAGCGCCGTAACGAGCCGGTCCGCCGCGCCGAGCCGCAGCGCCGCCTGCCGACCTACGAGACGGGGCGCGACCGCACGAACGTGTACCGGCGCGATCACCCCGACTACTACCGGCGCAATCGCCCCGATGTCCACGTGAGTGTCCGCTGGCCCTGGCAGTATCGCTACCAGCGCCACTGGGAACCGCATTACCGGTATCGCCAGGTGGTGTATCTGGAAGTGGGATGGGGCAGCCGGCGCCGCACAATCGATGTGGATGTGCGCACGCGCTACCACCAGCGGGTACGCAACGCGAACGGCCGCTATGCGGAAGTCGACATCTTCATCGACGCCATCGAAATCTATCGCAACGGCCGGTTCATGGGTGAAGTCAACCGCATTCCCAACGACCTGGCCCACATCGTGGCGACGATCTACCGCGATGGCGACGTGGCCTTCGATCGGGATGTCTTCCTCGTGGGCGATCCGGTCGTCGGCTTCGAGATGATTTCCACGCGGTCCTACGACGGATACATCCTGGACCGGTACCGGGACTCGCACGGCTATCGTGTCGGCGAACTCAACCTGCGCCGCCAGCGCGTGTATTCGCGCCGCCACAGCCGGCTCTTTAATCCCCGCGATTTTAATGGCTATCCCCCCATCTCGCTCCTGCCGGACGATCGCAACCTGCTGGCCGACTTCGGCGACGACGCCCTCAGCTACCGCTACTACCGGGACGACGATTACGACCCCTATTTCGGCGGGCGCTACAACGATCCGTACCAGTACGAAGAGGACGGCGTGATGTATAATTCCAACCCCTACGACGGCTACAATCCGCAATCGCGCCTGGGCGAAGGGAATGGTTATCAGTATGACGGACTCGCGCCGCGCGTTTCGACGAGCCAGCCTCAAACGGGGCCCTATGTTTCCAGCTCGCGCAACGCGTACAAAACCGAGTTCGGTGCGGATATCTCCATCAAACGTGATATCGAATTGGAGCGGATCAAATAACCCGATCCGCACACCCCAGGGATGTCTACGATGGGGAGGGGAGCGCGATGAAACGATGCATGATATAATCTCAATGATGATGCTGCGCTTTCCTCCCCGTCGAGACCGCCGGCGTGCGGAAACCCGGACGAACACCAACTGTTAGCATCGACACGCCATCGAGGGCGTTGCGATCCAGATTACTTCCGTCTCCCGCGTACCAGGATGTGCCAGGATGGCATGGCCTGGTACGCCGCTTTTTTGGAGGTGTCAGTATGCTCGCAATCGAAAAACGGCTATTTTGGAGGGTTCTATCGCATCGCCGCGTGCGGTGCCGGCCCGCGTCTGCCGTTTCGGCGCGGTCCGGACCCCGATAAGGCTGTCGGCAAGGGTTTTGCTAAGAGTTGTCGTATCGTGAAAAGCTCGGCCCAACCATACCGTCCCGTCCCGCACCACGCGCTCACCGAGCGTGAGGGCGAGATCCTGCGTCTGGTCATATCGGATTTCATCGATACGGCCGGGCCGGTAGGTTCGCGTGCCCTGGCGCGGCGGTATCCGCTGGGCATCAGTCCGGCTTCGATCCGCAACACCATGAGCGACCTCGAGGAGCGCGGATTCCTCGATCATCCGTACACCTCCGCCGGCCGCGTGCCGACCGAACTCGGCTACCGGGTATTTGTCGATCAGTTGATGATGCGGCAATCCCTGTCCCGCGAAGAGGGAAGGATGCTCCGCGAGGAGATGGAACGCGCCTCGACGCACAACGAAGTCTTTTTGAAAGAATGCTCCCGGCTGCTCGGGCGCCTCTCCAACCTGCTTGGCGTGGTGCTCAGCCCGAAGCTGTCCAAAGGCATCCTGGAGCGGATGGAAGCCGTGCCGCTCTCCTCGTCGCGCCTGATGTTCGTCATCAGCCTGCGCGGCGGGCTGTTCAAGACGATCGTGCTCGAGGTCGAGTCCGAACTCGATCGCCGCGACGTGGACGCCGCGGTAGCGGTGATGAACGAACGCCTCGCCGGCCTCACGCTGGAAGATATCCGCCGCACCTATGCGTCGCGGATGCAGGATGTGAAGGATGAAAAGACCGGCATCGTCCGCCTGGTGTTCAACGCTACGGGCACGGTCTTCTCCGAGCCGGCGGACGGCCGCATGAGCTTCGCCGGCGCGCAGCATATCCTCGCGCAGCCGGAGTTTCAGGAAGATCCCGAAGCCCTGCGCAACCTGATCAGTCTGCTCGAGGAGGAGGATGTGGTCGTGCAGCTCTTCGAGGACGAGACGGGGCGCCCGGCTGATCCCGGAAAGGCCACGGTGCGCATCGGCAGCGAGATCGTCGATGGCAAAGTCGACAAATATTCGATCGTGACGGCCAGCTACCAGCTGGGCGAGACGAGCGGCACCATCGGCATCATCGGGCCGACGCGTATGGACTATGTGCGCGTGGTCGCGCTGGTGGAGGGCATGGCGTCGCTCCTGGGCCGGCACGACCGCGCGACCCATCACTGAGTTTATGAACTGTTTTGGCGTATGACCAAGGCATCAGACATACAGGAAGAACACGTGCAAGACGATACCCAGGCAGCCCCTAATCCCGCGGACGCGGAGGAAATGGCGCCCCCCTCGGTGCACGGCGCCGGCGGCGACCCGGCCGACGTGGTCCGGCTGCGGTCCGAACTGAAGGATTCCAAGGACCGCCTGCTCCGGCAGGTCGCCGAGTTCCAGAATTACAAGCGCCGGACCGACCAGGAGCGCCAGACGCTCATGCAGTCCGGACAGGTCCAGGTCGTGCAGCGCATGCTCGAAATCCTGGACGATCTCGGGCGTTCGCTCGAAGCGGCCTCGCTGCTCGAAACCGATCAGAAGACGCTCGACCCGATGTACGTCAAGCTGAAGGAAGGCGTCGACCTCGTCTACCGGAAGTTCAACGACGAGATGGTGCGTCTCGGCGTCGAGCCGATCGAGGCGGTCGGGCAACCCTTCAACGAAAATGAGCACGACGCCCTAATGCAGCAGCCCGCTCCCGACGATACGGAACCGGGGATTGTGCTCAACGAGTTGCAGAAAGGCTACCGCATGGGCGACCGCGTGCTCCGCCACAGCAAAGTGGTCGTATCGACCTGACCTGCACGGATTCCGGAACGCCGCCGCCCGCCGTGCGTAGGGCGACCGTTCTTCTCCCCAAGACCACGCATCATTTACCCGACGCCCGGTAAGGCGAAGCCGCAAGCCCGTGAGTTCCATGCGCGATTATTACGAAATACTGGGTGTGACCAAGACGGCCAGCGAGGCCGAGATCAAGCGCGCGTACCGCCAGCTGGCGCTGAAATACCACCCCGACCGGAATCCGGACGACAAGGAAGCGGAAGCCAGGTTCAAGGAGGCGGCCGAAGCCTACGAAGTGTTATCCAACCCGGAGAAAAAAGCCCGGTACGATCGCTTCGGCCACGCCGGCGTGCGCGGCAACGGCGCGGGCAACGCGGGCTTCCAGGATATCAACGACATCTTCAGCGCGTTCAGCGATATCTTCGGCGGCAGCGGCGGCATTTTCGACGAGGTGTTCGGCGGCCGGCGGCCCCGTCCCCGTCGCGGCGGCCGGCCCGGCGGCGATCTCCGCATCAAGCTGCAGCTCACCTACGAGGACATCAGCGAGGGCACGGAGAAAAAGATCAAGGTGCGCAAGTTCGTGGTCTGCGATTCGTGCACCGGATCGGGCGCCGAAGCGGGCAAGGAAGGGTATTCGACCTGCCAGACCTGCCAGGGCACCGGCGAGATTCGCCAGGTGACGCGTTCGGTCTTCGGCCAGTTCGTCAACGTCCAGGCCTGCCCGACCTGCCAGGGCGAGGGGCGCACGATCAACGACCGCTGCAAGAAATGCCACGGCGAAGGCCGGCTCAAGGGCGAGGAGACGATTTCGATCCCCGTCCCCCCGGGCGTGCTCGAAGGCAACTACCTGACCATGCGCGGCGCGGGCAATGCCGGCGTGCGCGGCGGCGGCACGGGCGACCTGCGCGTCGAAATAGAGGAAGTCGCGCACAAGCACTTTACGCGGGAAGGCCTCGACATCTATTACGAACTCTACATCTCCATGCCGGATGCCGCCCTCGGCACCGAAGTGGAAGTGCCCACCCTGAAAGGACGCGCCCGGCTCGAGATCGACGCCGGCATCCAGTCCGGCAAGGTGCTCCGGATGCGCGAGCGCGGCCTGCCCGAACTCAACGGCAGCCGGCGCGGGGATCAGATGGTGCGTATCAACGTTTGGACTCCGAAGACGCTTTCCGACGAAGAACGCCGTTTCTTTGAAGAATACCGCGAATCCCCCTCCTTCATCCCCAAACCGGGTAAGGAAGAGGAGCGGAAATCCTTCTTCAGCAAGGTGAAGGACGTCTTTTCCTGACACCGCCCCACCACCCCCACAGCCTGTTCGGTGTCGACGCCGCTCCGCGATGACGCGAGGGGACGCCGGCACAGCGAGGTGAGTACGCCATGAAGAGCCCTATCGACGGAGAGGCGCTGCGCGCCGTGATGCGCCACGTGCCTTCACCCGTCACGGTCGTCACCATCGCCACCGCGGCTGGTCCTCGCGGCGTCACGATCGGTTCGTTCGCGAGCGTTTCGCTCGATCCGCCGCTGGTGTCGTTCAACGTGAGCATCGACTCGTCCATCCACGCGTCGATCGTGGAGGCGGAGCGGTTCGCCATCCATATCCTCCACGCCGGCCAGGCCCGCCTCAGCCAGCATTTCGCGCTGCCGGACTCGTCCTCCGAATCCCAGTTTCGATCGGTCGCGCACCGCTCGGCCGACGGGCTGCCGATCCTCGGGGAGGCCCTCGCCGTGCTGACGTGCCGGCGCTACGCCGTGCATCCCGCCGGCGACCACTCGCTGTTCCTGTGCGAGGTCGAGGCGATCCACGACTACGGCCTCGACGAACTGCCCATCCTGTATTACCGCCAGGGCTACCGCGTCCCCGGCGATGAAGTCGGGGCGCCGCTCCTCTCCGCCGTAAACCGGGCGTCGAGCGATACGCCGTAGGCGCCGGCGCCGAAAAACGCGTAATCGTACCGGCAGGGGTCGTTCGGATCCAGCCGGCGGCAGGCTTCCGTCAGGGCGAGGGCCGCGCGCCAGTCGTCCTGCTTCCGCTCCAGCAGCCCCAGCGCCCGCGCCTGACGTCCCGAATGCACGTCCACCGGCAGGATCAGCTGGCGGGGCGCGATGCGGCGCCAGATGCCGAGGTCGACGGGGCCGGGGCGGACCATCCAGCGGACATACATCGCCAGGCGCTTGCAGGCGCTGCCGGTCGACGGGCGGGCCAGGTGTTTGGCGAGCCGGCCGGGTGTTTCGGGGAGCGCCTGAAGGATTGTGTCGCTGAAGCCCTGGATCGCCGGCCCGATGTCGGGCGCCTCGTCGGGCAGGTGGGCGAGAAAGAGGGCCTCGACGCTGCCCGAACGACGCAGCGCGGTCGACAGCGCGTGGGTGAGCCAGTGCGCATCGGCCGGCTGGAACGTGCGATGTTTGAAGCCGGCGAGACGCGGGGCGTCGCGCGCCGGGTCGTAGCCGGACACAAACGCGTACGGCTGATACCGCATCCGCTCGCACAGCTCTTCCATCTTCTTCAGCACGGTCGCCCGCTGCCCCCAAGCCAGCAGGGCCGCGTAGAGGCCGATGATTTCCTGGTCGCGCGGGTCCTCGAACGCGTGCGGGATCGAGATGGGGTCGGGCTGGATGAACGCCGGCTGCTCGAACCGGGCGACGAGTTCCTCGAGGTAGGCTTTGAGCGCGTCGTCGGTGGGCACGGAGGGATGGCTTGGAGGATTCAGGGATCCGGGGCGGGGCGGGGGAGGGTGAGGCGCGTCACGACCGGCGCCTGGCGCGATGCCGCGAACGAAAAGAGCACACCCCGCGGTTTGCCATAGGTTTCCAGATGCCGGTACGCGTCGTCGATCGAATCGACCAGCAGGATGTCCCGGCCGGCGTAGTAGAGGATCTGGGGCGCGACGACGTCATGATCCGGCCCGGGGATGATGAGCCCGTACAGCGACCGGTCCGCCACGATGAACACGGTCTCGTCGGACCGCGCCTCGCGCCCGACGGTCTCCCCGACGAGCTGGAATTGATCCACGGCGTCGTGCGTGATGTGCGCGTAGTACAGGAACACGGAGAAGGCGAGCAGCGCGGCGGTGACGCCCAGCCCGAAGGCCGCATAAAAGCGGGCGCCGTCGCGCTCGTCCGTCGCGCAAAGCCGATCCATACACGCCGCCGTGCCCAGCGCGAGCGGGACGGATGTTTTCAGCAGCGCAAAATCGTGGATGGTCGTGAACTCGAAAAACACCAGGTGGTGCATGAGGGCCGGGGCGAGCGTGAGGCCGATCCAGTGCAGCCAGCCGACCTCGCCGGCCGGACGCGCCGCGCGGGTCGTCCACGCCGCCGCCCCCAGCACGACCAGCAGCACCGCCTGGGGGAAATAGCCGCGCGCGTACGCGATCCCGATGCTCAGGTAGGCCTCTGGATTGCCGAACAGCCCCTGGCTCTGCCCGCTGCGGACGGCAAAACGGGTGACGGATGCGTCGATGAACGCGCTCGCGCCGGCGATCGACGCATACTGGAGGAACGTGACGAGCAGCGCCAGGCCCGAGCCGGCGATGCACACGCCGGCGACACGCATCCAGCGCCGATCGAACCCGCGCGCCGCGGCCACGCCGGCGACCGTCGCGGTCAGGAAAACGCCCAGCCATTCGGTGTAGGTCATCAAAAACAGGGCGACGCCCACCGGCCAGATCGGCCTGTCTTCCAGCACATGCCGGGCGATGGCCCACACCGCGGCGACAAAAAACAGCTGGACGAGCACATCCGCGAAATACACGTTCGCATGAAACCAGAGGTTCGGGGCCGAAAACGTGTACACCAGAAAGGCCGCCAGCGCCGGCAGGTCGAGGCCGTCGCGCAGGGGGCGGCGGCGGAGGCCGGCGACGAGCAGGTACAGACACCACGCCGTCAGGGCGTGCAGGACCAGGTTCAGCCCCTGCAGCGCCAGCGGCGACGGCGCGATCCGCAGCGCGGTGAAGACGAGATGCGGGGCGATGAAGGTCAGCGGCGGGTAGGAGACGTAATAATACCGCCCCTCGGCATCCGCCACGCCGCTCGTCAGGCTCTCGATGTGCGTATCCGCGGCGTAGGGGTAGGTATAAATCGGCGCGAGCCGGTGGCGGAGCGCGCCGTCCGTGCGCCAGATGTCGAGGGTGATGAGGGTATGCGCCGTGACCCACTCATAGTCGTTGGAGAGGGGGCGGTCGAGGTTGGGCAGGCGAATCAGAATGCTAACCAGGAAGCTTCCTAGAAGCACAAGGGCTAGGAGTCTGGCTGGGCGGAATCCGATGTGATTTTTCTCTCGCAAGATTGGACGACGGTTAGGGAAGGTTGTCCAGGCGGATGTGCTCCACGGCGTTCAGCGTATTCGTCTGAGTCGAGGTGAACACGATTGCGCGCCGGATTCCGTTTTCACGCATATGGGATTCGACTTCATTCCGGTCGACAACCATCAGCATGTTGCGGCCGGCGTAATACTGAATTGGTGCTGAGACCGCGCGTTCATTGTTGCGGTAGTGAGTTATGTCATTCGTTCTCTCGGGCCTAACACGTAGATCGTTTCATTCTCGGCGGCTAATCGTCCAATGATTTCCCGGTTTGCCGGTGTAGCCTCAAATCCTTCCGAGGAATCTGCTGATAGTATGTATACACGCCCAGGCATACAGAGAACGGCTGGCATCGCAACGACCATCGCATGAAAGACCCTTCGGGTCTCCGGGAAGATGGCATAGCGGATGTGATGATACAGTCCGCCGCTGCGAGGTAGGCGAACAGCACTCCCGACGGTTTTTAATTCGGCGAACTCGTGCTCGTAGGTGAAATCGAAAAACACCACGTGATGCATGATGACCGGCAAGCCGAGCGCGATCAGCATGAAAAAGTGCCGCCGCCGCCGCGTGAGCGGCTTCCACCGGTACGTCAGGGCGACGAACAGCAGCAGGAACGCGAGTAAACCGAGGATGGGATAGAAGCGATACCAGTAGCTCAGCAGCAGAATGATGTGATACAGCGGCCGGCGAATCGACACCCCGCCTGTGCCCTCGACCCCGCTGCGTACGGTAAACCGCTCGATCGAGGCGTCGATGAAGCCGTCCAGCCCCGCGATCGTGCTGTACTGCACCACGGCGAGACCCAGCGCGAGGGCGGTGCTCACGGCGATCGCGATCAGGACCCGCAGATACCTCGGGTCCGACCGCCATCGAACCAGGGCGAACACGAACAGCACGAAGGCGCTAAAAACGCCCAGCCATTCGGTATACACGGCCAGGAAGTTCAGCAGGGCGAAGCCCCACACATACCCGGTAAGCCCCAGCTTTTCCCGCTCGTACAGTTGAAACGCATACCAGATGCACCCCAGCCAGAGGGGCTGCACGAGCATGTCGGCAAAGTAGGAGTTCAGATGGTGCTTGAGCGCCATGGGCATGAACAGGTAGATCGCATAGGCGATCAGCGCCGGCGGAAACAGCCCGTCCCGCAGCCGGATGCCGTAGATGCTGGCGACCAGCGCATACACCATGATAGCCGTTATGGCGTGAAGCAGGAGCGACCAGATGCGGATGGCGAGCACGCCGGGCTCGACGTGGAGCAGCGAAAACGCGGCGTAGGGCAGCAGAAAGGTGAGCGGGGGGTAGGAAACGTAGTAGTAGTTGCCCGCCTCGTCCACGATGCCGCTCGTCAGGCTCTTGACGTGGCGATCCGCCGGCGTGTCGAATGTATACACCGGGTTGTATCCGTACGTCGAGATCCCTTCTTCCGACCAGATGGTCAGCGTGGTCAACACGTGCGCCGTCAGCCATTCGTGCGCCATGAACAGGGGGCGCCCCAGCATCGGGGCGCGCACGGCGACGGACAGGGCGAACAGCAATGCGAGCGTGGCGACGGTGCCGGCGCGGGTCTTGATCCAGGGAACGCGGGCCGCCGTCATAGCTCCTGGAGCCCGGTTTCGGTGATGAGCGCCCCTTCCTGGTAGGTGTCGTAGTCGGTGTTGATGTCCCAGAGGCTGTGATTGGCGTCGTCGGCGATGCGCTCCGCCGCGAGGATGCCCATCAGGATGCTGTGATCCTGATTGTTGTACTTGAAGGCCCCGTACCGCCCGATGGCGGTGACGTTCGGGATCGTCTGCAGATACTGTTCGATGGGGCGGAGGTGGCGTTTGTAGTCGCGGTCGTACACCGGGTAGCACCGCCGGATGCGCACGACGTGGCCGGCCAGCACGGCCCGCTCGCCGAGGAGTCCGGTCGCACCGATCTCGCGGCGGGCCAGCGCGATCAGGTCGTCATCCGACGCCGCCCAGAGGGCGTCCTCGTCGTAGCTCCAGTACTCCAGCGCCAGGATGCTCTCGCCCCGGGGGCCGTGGAGCTGCGGGGTCCAGTTGCGGAAGTTGGTGATCCGCCCGAATTGCAGCGCCGGGTCGTGGACGTAGATCCAGTTATCCGGGAAGATGGCGTCGCCTTCGACCTGCAGGTAGACGAGGGTGGTGTTCCGAAACCGCAGCGCCGCCGCGTGTTCGCGGATCGCGTCGGGCACGTCCGGCAGCCGCTGCACCATCAACGTCAGCGGCATCGAGGACACCACGTGGTCGTACCACGCCGTTTCGCCGGACTCCAGTTCGAGCTGGACAGCGTCGCCCGCCGGCACGACGCGGCGCACCGGCCGATCGAGAAAAAGCCGGCCGCCCCGGCGCGTGATGGCCTCGGCCATGCGTTCGTAGACGATGCCGCTGCCGAGGTGCGGGTAGGCGAAACGGTCAACGAGCGTCTTGTGCCGGTTGCCTCGCCCCTGTTTGATCGCGTTGAAGATGGCCTCGGCCAGCGAGAGCTTCTTGATGCGCTGCGAGGCGAAGTCGGCGTCGAGTTCCTTGCACGAGATGCCCCAGAGCTTCTCGCTGTACGATTTGAAAAAGATCTCGAAGAGACGCCGGCCGAACTGGTGCACTACCCAGTCCTCGAACGACCCGTCCTGCTCGGTGGGCGACAGGCGCTCCTGGACGTAGCTGCCGAGGCACTGTGCGGCCTCCACCGGCCCCAGCAGACGCAGCGCGTTGAAGATGCGCAGCGGGTAGCTGAAAAAGCGTCCGCCGTAATAGATGCGGGTGAGCCGATCGACCATGCTGTAGTCCCGCCCGACCACTTCGAGCCACAGCGCGTTCACCCGGCGGTCGGTGCTGAAAAAGCGGTGCGGGCCGAGGTCGACCCGCTGCCCCCACAGATCGATCGTGCGCGCCAGACCGCCGACGGCCGGACCGGCCTCGTACACGTCCACCGAGACGCCCTTTTTTGCCAGTTGATACGCCGCCGTGATACCTGCCGGCCCCGCGCCAATAATCCCTACGTGCATAATACGATCATACAAAAAACGCCCGCGCCGAGCGATTGAATGGATGGAGCGCGGGACGAAAGCCGCCGATTGCGGACAGAACAGGTCGACTCAGCCTGGTGTTCACGACGACCCTCGTCACGAACCCGGATGCCGACTGACGAGATCCCCTCAAGAAAAGAGCCGTCCTGCGGCCGAGAGGTCGATGTTGCCGCCGCTGACGATCACGCCGATGCGCCGGCCCTGCGCCGGCAGCCGGCCGGCGAGCAGCCCTGCCAGCGCCAGCGCGCCCGTGGGCTCGACGACGATTTTCATCCGTTCCCACAGGAAGCGCATCGCCTCGACCAGCGCCGTGTCCGGCACCGACACCATGTCGTCGACGCACCGGAGCACGATGGGAAACGTGAACGTCCCGAGCGACGGGGTGCGGGCCCCGTCGGCGATCGTGTCCGGATGGCTGACCGTTTGCAGCGTGCCGGTACGAAACGACCGGCAGGCGTCGTCCCCGGCTTCGGGCTCGACGCCGACCACCGAACACGCCGGCGCCATCGCGCGCGCGGCGATGGCCGAGCCGCTCAGCAAGCCGCCCCCGCCGCAGCACACGACCAGCGCGTCGAGGTCCGGCACATCCTCGAACAGCTCCAGGGCCACCGTGCCCTGGCCGGCGATGACGTCGGGGTGGTTGTACGGCGGTATCAGCGTCAGGCCCCGTTCCTCGGCGATGCAGCCCGCCAGCGTCTCGCGCGATTCGCGGGCCGGATCGTAGGCGATGACCTCGGCCCCGTACCCCTCGGTGGCCCGCCGCTTTACGGAAGGCGCGTCGTTCGGCATGATGATCGTAGCGGGAATGCCCAGCGCCCGGCCCGCCAGCGCCACGGCCTGCGCGTGGTTGCCGGACGAAAACGCGAGCACGCCCCGCGCCCGTTGCCCGGCGTCGAGCCGGGCGAGCGCGTTGTAGGCCCCGCGAAACTTGAACGCCCCGGCGCGTTGAAAATTCTCGCACTTGACGAATACGCGGGCGCCGAGCCGGCTGTCGAGGGTCGAGGAGGTCAGGACGGGCGTGCGGTGCGCGACGCCGGCGATGCGCGCCGCGGCGTCCCGGATGTCGTCAAAACGGACCGGCAGTTCCGTGTCCGTAGAGGTGGCGTGTATGGGCATGGGCTATGTTGAAGCGGGTTGGGGAGCGTTCATTCTATGGTAGTATTATTGTGCAAGTATAGTTATTGAAGGATTTTATTGCAGGAGTCTGAATCTGTGTCTAATCACAATTCTGGACAAATAGGTGGAATCATTGGCCGTCTTGAGGTGCTGCTCGGCATCGACCTCAGGGCGCTGGCGGTTTTTCGCGTGGCCATCGGGGTGATCCTGCTGGTGGATCTGGTCGTTCGGGCTACGGCGCTCGGTGCGCACTACACGGATGCCGGCGTCGTGCCGCGCTCCTTTTATTTTACCTACTATCCGGCCGACTGGGCGCTATCCCTGCACCTGCTCTCCGGCAGCCTGTGGTGGCAGGCCGTGTTGTTCGCCGCCGCCGGCCTGGCGGCGCTGGCCCTGACGGCCGGCTACCGCACGCGCGCCGCCACCTGGTGCGCGTGGCTGCTCACGCTCAGCCTGCACACCCGCAACCCGCTCGTGCTCAACGGCGGCGACTGGCTGCTGCTCGACCTGCTCCTCTGGAGCCTGTTTCTCCCGCTCGGCGCCCGCTTTTCGCTGGACGCGCTCGCCGGCCGGCCGGCCCAGCCGGCCCCGTACCATCTCTCCGTGGCCACGCTCGGCATCCTCCTCCAGGTGTGTTTCGTGTACTGGTTTACCGTCATTTTTAAGGCGGAGGAGGTGTGGCTCGTCGACGGCTCGGCGCTGCAGTATGCGCTTCGGCTCGACCGGTTCGTGCGGCCGGCCGGCGTCTGGCTGCTCGGCGCGCCCGACGCCGTGCTGAACGCGCTCAGCGTGGGCACCTACTGGCTGGAGATGGTGGGGCCGGCGCTCGCGTTTGTTCCGTTTATTACGGGATTCTGGCGGAGCCTGGCCGCGCTTTCGTTCATCGCGTTCCACGCCGGGCTGGCGGCGACCCTCATGATCGGCCTCTTTCCGTTTGTGTGCATGGCCGCCTGGGTCCTGTTTCTGCCGGCGCCGTTCTGGGATCGGCTCGGCGCCCTCGTTCCGATGGACCCGGCCCGGCGCTTCGCCGTCCACAACCTGCCGCGTTTCCGCCGGCTGGCGCAGCGCCTGCGCGTGCGCGGCATCGATCCGGGCGCCGCGCCCGGGCTCCGGGGGATGGTCCTCCAGGCCCTGCTGCTCGTCTACATGCTGTCGGCCAACCTGCTGACGGCAAATCTGATGGAAAGCGTCTACTACGACCTGTTCTTCAGCCGGCTGGAGCCGTTCGGCAATGCCATCCGGTTCGAGGAACGCTGGAACATGTTTGCGCCCGCGCCGCCCACGCGCGACGGGTGGTACGTCATGGAAGGACGCCTGGCGGACGGCGCTTCCGTCGACCTCTTCCACGGCGGGCCCCTGTCCTGGGAGCGGCCCGCGCACATCGCGGAGACCTATAAAAACCAGCGGTGGCGCAAGTATCTCGAATACGTGATGGACCAGGCGCCGCTGCTCGCGCCGGAGCTCGCGCGCTACTGGCTGCGGCAATCGCGGGCGCTCGATCCCGCCCTCACGGACGTGCGCGTGGTGCTGCTGCGCGAGGAGACCCGGGACGACTTTTCCTCCACCCCGGTCGAACTGCGGGTGCTGGCCACCGAACAGGCCGGAGAAGCGCCAAATCGTGCGAACACACTCATCAAATGAGCACAGCTTTGTGACAACTCGGGCCGCCGCATGTGGTAGTTTTAGCCTCGTACCGGAAAAACGTGCGTGGAGGCGCGCGCCGGTGCACGTTCTTTTTATGCCAACCCGCTCATGCGCGATCGGCGTTTGGACCGACGGAAAGAACTTCCGTCAGTCGACATCTCCTTCCTCTTCCGGATCGGTGGATGCCGGCTCCTCACGCTCTATGATCACCTGCACTTCGGCCACGAGGGCCGCCAGTGCGCCCAGCGCCGTGAGCGGCGCCGAAATCAGGAGTGCGGCGGCGGCCCCGCCGACGCCCACGGCGAGGGGGAATTCAACCAGCGTACGCCCGTCTTTTTTGACGATAATGCGCCGGGCGTTTCCTTCCTCGATGATCTCCGAGACCTTTTCCTTGAGCTGACTGGTCTTCAGTTTCAGCTCCTGGATGGTGATTTTGGACGCGTTCGTCGATTCCTTCATAACGTGTAGCCCGGTAAGGCGGATGCGTGTGGGGGCGTTGGTGTCCGCGATTGGCATGATATTCAATGTGAACGAGTTGATACGTGCGGGAGGAATCCATGTTGCACTCCGGTGCGCGCCGGACTCCCGCTGCACGTACCTCCATATAGGCGTTCTTTGACCGAAATGGCGCATCCGTCAGGATGCAGGGCAATCCGAACCTTCGCGGTTCGGCACAGGTCCTTTCTCAGGGTGCTTTTCGCAAGCGTCCAACCGCGTTACGACTCAGCCCTTGCCGGCCTGTCAAGCGGTGCCGGGAGCAGGGCGGACGATTACAGGTAATGGAAAAATGAACCATGTTCCGCCTCGTTCCCGCGACGATTCCGGTGGGTGCCTGCCTGTTTTATCGGGGCCGATCGTAGGAATTCCTTCCTGTTCTTTTCATACAACTAAAGAACGATCGGCCTTTATTTTAAATAGGCATCCACTTACTATTACCCGCTTGGCGGAGCTGTACTGAAATGAGACACATAGAATCCGTAACGGATTCAACGTGCGATTTCAGTTCGGCTCGTACGATCGGTGCTTTGAGAACGACGCAGGCAGGTCGACGGATGCAAGTCCGGAAAGCCGGCCGGGGTCTTTTCGCGGCGCCTGTGCATTTACTTTAGTTTTTTCCGAGCCGGTCGATAGATCACATTGCGGCAAGCGCTCTGAAACAAGTTGATGCCCACCTGTAGCCAGACCTCACCGGGAACTGGCTGTGCCATCAGGTGAATACAAACAACACGTTAACCAAACCAAACAACACGGAGAGAATCTGCTATGGGTCAGCAACAACTCCTGCTTCTCGTTCTGGGTATCGTCATCGTCGGCCTCGCCGTCGTGGTCGGTATTCAGGCCTTCAGTGAAAACAAGAAAAAAGCGAACGCCGATGCGCTCGTGAACGACGGCATCCGCATCGCTTCCGACGCGCAGGCCTGGAAACTCAAACCGCAGGCCTTCGGCGGCGGCGCCGGCGGCACCAACTGGTCGGATGCCAATGGAGCCGCGCTGACGCTGGCACAGCTTGGCTACACCGTCAACAGCGGCATTTACTCGAACCTGAATGGTACGTTTACGCTCGATGCCAGTGGCGCCACGCTTGAAATCGAAGGCAACAGCCTGGCGGTGTCGAGTGGCGGCGGTGATCTGACAATTCACCGTGCTGGTGTTGTGGAGCACGATCCGAAGACATTACGACGTTTGTGAATGGTACGGGCTTGTCCTTAATTCGAGTCTGTGAAACGTGCCTTTCCTCGAGTGAACCGTAATTCACGCCTGGAAAGGCACGTTTTTCTCTACCTCGTTCGTTCGCTTGCTGCACATCTCTTGCCTTCCCCAGGGAGGAATTCGCAGTTCCAGTTTTTTAGATACGACTCATCGGCCGTCTGGCGCACCCCTCGCCGCGTTCGATCGCAGTGTGATACGTTCGTAGATCATGGGTCAGCAGCAGTTATTACTCCTCGTCATGAGCATCGTCATCGTCGGAATCGCGGTAGTTGCCGGATTCCAGATGGCCGAGACGAGCCTCAAACAGCATGACGCCGATGTGCTGGTGGGGCGGTGCATCTCCATCGCGCAGGATGCCATCTATTGGAAAGCTAAAAACGATCCGTACGCAGGTCTCCGGTGGTGCATCGTTTACTGCTCTTGCCACTGCCGGCATGCAGCAGCTTTTTGTTGGCGAAATGACGGAGACAGGTACATTCAAGATTGATACATCGCTCTTCACTCACGACACAATTTGTGCTGGTTGCAGTGAGCAATCGATATCCGGAAGTTGGTGTACGTGTACCGTGACAATTAACGAGATTACCAAACCGAGATCGATTATTCAGGAGGTATCCATTGCCGTGATGCGCTACGGGCTGATAGTGTTGGCTAGCAGGGGGACCCGATTTCCCCGGGCGTCTTTGCACATTTTACGACGCGGCAGGGGAGTCTCTTCGCCGCGTTTTGCTATATTGGCTCCTCCGATCCGGTTTTTTGACCGCCGGCGCGGGGCAGAACCTGGTCAGAGGTTGGCGTTTTTTTTGCTGCGACGGCGCATGAGCTAACGGAGGCGCTTGTGCCCGGCGCGAATCCCCCGATATCTCACTTGCATGCTTTAACCCAGAACGAGTAGAAGTCGATGCCAGTCCAGGAGTACAAGTTTAGCGGCATTGGCGCCACGGGACAACCGGTGCAGGGCACGGTGTTCGCGCCGACGAAGCGGGCAGCTGAAAAGAAGGTCTCCTCGCTTTCGAAGAAACATCAGTTCCGGCTGCAGGGGCTGCAGCGCCGGCAGGCGTTCCTGTACAAGGTGCGGCACCCGAGCGGGGAAGTGGCGTCGGGCGAGCAGAAAGCCTTTTCGTCGGACGAGATCGTCAAGGCGCTCTCGAAGATGGGGCTCGAGGTCATCCGCGTCGAGAAGAAGCTGTTCGACGTGCAGCGGAAGCCGCCCCGCCAGGACATCATCATGTTCGTCCGGCTCTCGGCGAACCTGCTGCGCGAGCACCTGCCGTTCGACGAAATCCTCAACCTGCTCGTGGGCGACGTGTCCTCGAAGGGGCTCAAGCAGGTGATTCGCGATCTCAATACCGATCTCAAAGGCGGCATGGAAGCCCAGCAGGCGTTCATGAAGCACCAGCACATGCTCGGGAAGTTTACCTCGTACATGCTGGGCATCGCGTCGCGAAGCGGTAACATGGCCGAGATCTACGACTCCACGGCCCGCTTCCTCGAGCGGCAGGACGAGTTCAAGAAAAACGTGCGCAGCGCCATGGTGACGCCGGCGATCACCGTGCTCGTCCTCATTGCCGTGTTTATCTGGTACGTGTGGTACATTTTCCCCGCGACGGCCGGCCTGTTCTCGCAATACAACATCACGCTGCCGCCGATGACGGCGGCGACACTCGCGTTTGCCGACTGGTTCGACGCGAACTATGTCTGGGTCTTTGCGCTCACCTTTTTGACGATCGGCGGCTTCGTGTTTTTCGCGAATACAAAAAAGGGCCGCTTTTTGCTGCACCAGTACATGATTAAAATTCCGGTGATCGGTCCGCTGCTTCACAAGCTGAACATCGAGATCTTTTGCCGGACCTTCGCGATTCTGTATTCTGGCAGCGGTGAAAATATCAGCGTGATCAAGGTCGCGGCCGAATCCTGCGGGAACGCTTATCTGGAGCATCGTATAAAAACCATCACGGTGCCCATGATGGTGGCGCAGGGCGCGGAACTGGTCAAGGCCATGGAGGCCAGCGGGGTCTTTACCCAGATGGCGATCGCCCGCTTCCGCAGCGGCTCGGAAACCGGCAACGTCCGGAAGAGCGCGCAGCAGATGGCGGACTACTACGAGAAAGAGACGACCCTGAAGCTCAAAGGCGCTGTCGAGACGATCCAGACGGCTGTTGCGATTCTGATCACGATCGCAATATGTTTCCTGACCGTCATCTCCTCGGAGATCGCGCTCATCCAGCCGTCTTCCCAGGATATCATGAAGCGCTGAAACGGTTATCGGGATTTCGAGTACACGAGATGAGATCTCGCCATTAACAGCGGTTGTTCGAGCATGTTGTTTAAGCGAAAAGGCGCAAAAGACGAAGTGAAGCCTCGCGGCGCGAGCGCTTCGCCGGCGTCCGGCAACGGGGCGGGGGCGGAAACCCCGAATCCGCCCGTGAGCCGGCACGAACCGGGCAGTACGGCCGCCCGGCGCGATGTTGCGTCGCTTTTCAGCAACACGACGCCCATCCCCGGCGCCGGTGACGGCCTGTCTCGAAATAAAACGGCTCGCCGCAGTCGCGATGGTCAGATCGACTGGGATGCCGCCGCGCGCGACGAAATTGCCTCCCTGCTCGGCGACGAACCGGGCGGTGTCGAGGAAACGGACAAAAAAAGCGACTTACTTCGCATCAAACAGGCCCTTGCCGAGCGCAAGGCCCGGGAAGCCAGCGCCCCGCCGGCGCCGGCAGCCGATGCGGACATGCGGCCCCGTACGTCGGAGCGGCTTCGCCCCATGCGGCGTAAACCCGCCGATCCGGATGCGAACGCGGGCGAGAAGGACAAGCGCCTGAACTGGCTCGTCGATTTTATCGCGGATGATGAGGACGACAAGCCGTCCGAAACGCCGCCGCCGGCCAAGCCGGCCGACGAAAAGCCCAGATGGCGCTCCGTCGACCCCTTTGCCGACACCCCGGCGGACGCCCAGCGGCCGCCGCTCGTCAGCCCGAACGCCGGCTTCGCGCCCGAGGACCTGGAACTGGTGCTCGGCGATGGCGACGTGCCGGGCTCCGCGATGCCGTTCGATCCGACCGCGATCGTCGGCGACGGCTTCAACGACGATGCGGATCCCTTCGGCGGCCCGAAACAGCGGCCGCCGGCTGCCTGGTCGGACATGCCGGTTCCGGATGCGCCCGTCGAGCCGCCCACACCGGTCGTTCCTCCGGCTCCGCCGGCGCCCGCGAGCCGGCCGGCTCCGGAACCGCCTCGGGCCAAGACGCCTGCGCCGCCACCTCCGCCGCCGGCACGGCCGGCCGAGCGCGCGTCGGCTCCGCAGGCCACGAATACGCCGCAGGTGCCGGATCGCCGCGGACCGCTCGATCTCGAAGCCATCCGCACCAAGGACCGTGTGGTCGCCAGCCTGCTCGGAAAGCAGCTCGTGACGATGAGCCAGGTGCTCGAAGCGCAGAAACGCAAGGAACGCGAAGGCAGCAAGGAAACCCTCTGGCGTATCCTCGCCGAGATCGGCGACGTCGATACGGAAGCGATCTTCGCCGAAGCCGCCCGCATTTACGCCTTCCCTTCGGCCGACATCGAAGGCAAGCTCGATCCCAAATTCGCCCGCTCGGTCATGGAGACGCTCTCGGAGGAAAACCGGGATCGGCTCCTGAACCTGCGCCTGGTGCCGTTCGAGTGTGAAACGGAGCACGCCTCCGGCGCCGTGAAGCTCGTGTTCATCACGCACGACCCGATGCGTACGGAAGTGCGTCAGGTGATGAAGGAGTTGAAGCTGGATCGCTTCGACCTCTACTATGCGCCGCAGTCGGCCGTGGAGAATCTCATCGCCGAAGCCTTCCCGCGCCGCAACGTGTTCCTCGAACGCGTGCGCGACGAGGAGATGGCGTTCGACCTCGGCATGACGTACGAGGAAGGCACCGAACTGATCGATGAGGACGCGCTCGAAGCGGAGATCAGCCGCTCGTCGCTCATCAACCTGTTCGAGGCGACGCTCGTCGAGGCCGTCCGGCAGGGCGCATCCGACATCCATATTTATCCGAATGCCAGCAAACGCGTCGAAATCCATTTCCGTATCGACGGCCGGTTGAGTCTCTGGCACACGGAGAACAAGGTGCACCCGGAGGCGCTCCTCGCGGTCATCAAGGACAACGCGATGAACGTCGACCGCTTCGAGCGGGACGCGGCGCAGGACGGCTACATCCAGCGCTGGATCGACGACGTGCTGATCCGTTTCCGCGTCTCGGTGCTCCCGATCGCGAACGCCCGGCAGGAGCTGCGTTCCGAAAGTATCGTAATTCGTGTGCTCGACGACCGAAAGGTCATTCGGGATCTGCGCAAGCTGGGTCTGCTCGACAACGCCATGCAGCGGTTCGAACAGGCCATCAGCCAGCCGCACGGCATGGTGATCCTCACGGGTCCGACCGGTTCCGGTAAGAGTACGTCGCTCGTGGCGGCGCTCCACCATGTCATCACGGGTGAAGTGAACGTGCTCACCGTGGAAGATCCCGTCGAATACATCATTCCCGGCGTCCGTCAGATCAAGCTCAATCACAAGCTCGAACTCGAGGACGCGCTGCGCGCCATCCTGCGTCACGACCCCGACATCGTGATGGTGGGTGAGATGCGCGACCGGAAAACGGCGGAACTGGCCATCAAGCTGGCCAACACGGGTCACCTCACGTTCTCGACGCTGCACACCAACGACGCGCCGAGCGCGGTGAGCCGTCTGTACAAGATGGGCATCGAGCCCTTCCTGATCGCCTACGCGATCAACCTGGTGGTCGCCCAGCGCCTCATCCGCATGCTGTGCCCGGTTTGCAAGACCGTGGACTCGGATCCGGATCCGGTGATGCTCGACAAGCTGGGTTTCACCGAGGAAGAGATCAACAGCCTGACGTTCTATCTCCCTGGAAACGACAGCCATTGCTCGAATTGCAAGGGCGTCGGGTACAAGGGCCGGCGCGCCATCAGCGAAGCGCTCTTCTTCTCGCGCGCCATCCGCCATCTGATCGTCGAATCGGACACCGCGATCGACGAAGGCGCGGTCAAGGATCTGGCCGTGAAAGAAGGCATGCTTACGCTGCGCGACTCCGCGCGTGAGATCGTGAAAATGGGACAGACCTCTGTCCGTGAGATGATCCGGGTCGTGACGACCGATGGGTGACACGACCCAGTTCGACTAACATCGGGGATCTTGGCGCCAGTAAACCCCCGGCTGCGCTCAGGATATCATTTGTAGTATATCATGACGCAGACGCTTCTGGCTTTTCTGGCGATGATGATCGTCACGTTGTTGTCTATCAACCAGCAGCAACGCATCCTCCGCACCTACGAGGCCATGCTCGACGACGAGATGGAGGTGATGGCCTCGGGCATCGCGTTGCAGGCGATGGAGGTCATCGAAGGCAAGGCCTTCGACAGCGCGACCCTGGGCGGAGCGTCCGTCAGCAATCCGTCGGCGCTGACCGCGCTTCCTTTCGCCACCGGCAACGGGTGCAGCCTGCGCGGCCTGAATACCCTCTGCGACGACGTGGACGATTTCCACGAGATGACGCCCGATACCCTGAGTTTCACGATGCGCGATGGGGCGACCTATGCCTTTGAAGTGACCGCGACCGTCCAGTACGTGACCGTTACGGGCTCCAGCGTCACCGTTTCCGCCGGCCCCACCTACGAAAAACAGATCACCGTCAGCCTGCAGGATGTGCCGGCGACGCCCGGTGGTCGCCGTCTCCTCATCAATCCGGTTCGGCTGTCGCGCCTCAAGGCGTGCGATACCTGTAGCTGAGTATTTCCGGTATTCTGGAGGGTTATGTTTTTTATCTACGACAACCTGGCGGCCACGATGGTCGCCCTGGCCGTGCTCCTGGTCCTCGTGTCGATGCAACAGCGCATGCGCGACGTATCGATCGAACAGGTCGGCGTCTACGCTGCGAAAAAGCAGTCGCTCGAGTTCGGCCTGTGGATGCGCGACGACATCGCGAACATCGGCAACGGCGTGGGGTCGGGCGTCCCTCCGGTGACCGGGTACGTGCCGCACGCCACGCTGCCGGGCATGACGTCCTCGTTTTCGTTTCTGGCGATCCCGCCGGACGATAGCACGGGGACGGTCGCGACGATCTCCTACCAGCTGACGCCCGTGTACGAATCCGACGGCGTGACCCCCCGCACGATCGGCGTCGACAGCCTCACCGTGCCGCTGTTCGAAGTGCAGCGCTTCGTAGACGGGGTCCTCGATGGGAAAAGCGCCCCGTACGTGACCTATTTCAACATCGATCTGCTCGACGTAAACGGCGTTTCCGTAGCCGGCGCCCCGCAGCTCACCGAACAGATCCGCATGTCATTCTCCATGGGGGTGCCGCTGACGCAGCGCAGCTACGTCCGCGAGACACACTGGGGCGCTACAATTCTCGTTAATTAACGCAGCGCTAATTCGCTGTGACGACTAACCGTCGGATGAACGGTTTCCCACGCGTACCGCCGGCCCACACCGCCGCCTCGCTCTCGCGGCGGTCCCAACCCGGACGGCCGCCGCAGAACCCGCCGCGTCGCCTACGGACGCCAAGGCGGGCACGATCCATGCAGGGAAACTTAGTTTGGTAAATCGAATTAGCTAGACGAGAAATGCTTCCCGGGACGCGGAAAGGACTTCCGCCTGCCCAGCTATCGCGCCCTGTAGTACCGCCTGTTATCCAGAATCGGGTGGCCCGAGTCGAGAAAGCATCACCTGAAAGGACGCTGTCGCTTGCGTGCCTTGCGCCAAAGTGTACAGGTTTTGTAGGTAGAAACGCAGTACTTTTCCAGGTATTCGTGCCGTAGCGGCGCGAAAGCACCCCGTTTCACCTCAAGGACGCTTTTTCAGCCAACACCGTTTCTACCACATCCGAGAGATTGCCGTGAGTACAAACATCAGCGACATCAAATGGGATCGTGGCCCCCGAAAGGAAGGGGCGATGAAAGAGCGGGTGAAAGTGCCTCTCGCACCTCAGCCGCCGAAGGTTTGCCAGATCATTATCGACTCCGTCCCGAAATCGGTCAGCGGAGTCGACCGCGTGCGGTTCCTGAGCGAGCATGTCACCGCGCTGCTCGACAAGGACCGCGCGATCCTGCGCCAGCATGTGGAGCATTACATCAAACACATGCTCAAGATCGGCGCGAGCGACATCGACACCGGGGGGCCGGCGTGCAACGGCTACGTATGGTATCGCGTGGACGGCAACAAGACGCCCCACAAAGAGATGGGGCGCTGCAGCGAGGACCTCTCCGACATCCTCTTCCTGAACCTCCTCTCGGAATCCCAGATGGAACACCTGTTCCGGGAATCCGCGATCGACTTTTCGTACCAGCTGTACCTCGAAGGCAAGAAGGATCGGCGCTTCCGCGTCACCATCTATTTCGACTACGGGCACCTGGCGCTCAACGTGCGCGCCATCGAGGATAAGCTGCGTTCGCTTAGCTCGCTCAAATTCCATCCGATAATTGAAAATGGCCTGATGTTCCGGCACGTCCGGGACGGGCTCACGCTGGTGACCGGGGTAACCGGTTCCGGTAAGAGTACGACGCTCGACGCCATCGTCGATGCGAACAATACGGACGTCCAGGCGCACATCGTGATCATCGGTAACCCGATCGAATACATGCACGACTCCAAGAACTGCATTGTTCGACATCGCGAAGTGGGGCGGGACGTCTCGACGTTCAAGGATGGCGTCGTGCAGGCGTTGCGTCAGGACCCTGACATGATCATCATCGGGGAAATGCGCGACCCGTCGACGATTTCGGCGGCGCTCGAAGTGACCGACTCGGGCCACAAGGTATTTTCGACGCTGCACACCAGTTCCGCGGTTGAAAGCATCGATCGTATTATCGCAGAGTATCCGACCGACGAGCAGGACCGCGTCCGTAACCGTCTGGCCGACGTGCTCCGCTGCATCATATCCCAGAAGCTGTGTCCCAAGGTGGGCGGTGGCCGAATCATGGCGAAGGAAGTCCTCTGGATGACGCCCTCGACCCGCGCCGCCATCAAGAACAACAACTCGGGAGAAATTTACCAGATGATGTGGGAAGGCGGCGCGCAGGGTCAGATTACGATGGAGCAGGACCTGTATCGGTTGATGCAGCAACGCTTTATCACACCTGAAACGGCGATGCACTACGCAAACAACAAACGCCGGTTCAAGCAATTGTTATCTGGCGGCGGCTGATCGCCGGTCGTGCCCGCCCGATGTCATGAACCATACCATGTGTCATGCAAAAGAGTAAGTCCTCAGAACTCATTCTGGGAGTGATGGTGACCAGCAAGACGCTCCATGCGGTTCTCATCGAGAACGGCAATGGGAACGCGCGCGTGCTGCGTCGCTTCACCCGTCAGCGCGTATCGCGGGCGGCCCAGTCGGGTTTGATGACAAGCGTCCCCGAATTGCAGGAGTCGTCGACCACCGGCGATTTCACCATCCAGTTCGGCGACAACGATGCCGCGAGCAACCTTTTCCTCAGCTCCGAATTTGGCGGATCGGCGCCGGCGGTGGATACCGGCGGTGAGGATATAGGCGGGTTTTCGTCGACCTTCGTGCTCGAACTGGGGGACATCCTGGCTGAATGCCGGGATGCCGGTTACGAGGATCCCGAGGTGGCCTTTTGCGCGGATTCGTCGGATGTGACGCATGTCGAGCTGCGCACGGTCAAGGAAGGCAAGGCCGCCGCGGCGGCCGAGGAAGGCGACAAAAAAGCCGGCGGGCGCAAAATCGACCGCAACCTGCTTCTGAAGATGCTCGGTGAGCAGTACCAGGGCGGATTCGACAGCAATCGGGTCGGTTTCATGGCGATGACCTCGCTGGACCCGAAGGAGCAGCGCTTTCTCTCCATCTTCCCGAAGCAGCGCGACAGCGTCATCGCGACGCTGCTGGCGATGCGCGAGCAGCAGAACGTGCGCGTGCCGACCGTCCGCATCATGGATGCGGAGGTGCCGCTGTACGTGGGGCTGGCACGCGCCACGCTGCGGCGGGCGCTGCGGCGCGGCAACGAGACGCAGGCGCCGGCGGTGCCGCCGGATCGGCATTCGCTGATCGTGCGCGCCGGCACCGAGGACACGCTCGTGCTCTTCATGCGCGGCGAGGAGCTGTTCCACTATGAAAGCCTGCGTTCGCTCACGGCCTACGAATCCCCGGAAACGATTTGCAGCCGCGTGCTGCTCCAGCAGGACGAACATGGCATCAGCGATGTCCAGCACGTCTTCCTGCTGAGCGAGGAGCGCGAGGAAGAGCTGGTCGAAAGCTTCGAAATGTTCTTCCCGGACGCGCAGGTGGACTCGCTCCGTCTCGTGGTGTCCGAGCTGGGCGACATCGGGCTGGACGAAGCCAATACGAGCCCAATCATCGGCGCCGTCGGCGCGGCCCTGCGGCTGACCGACGATGCCCGCTACGAGGGCGTGTTCGACGACATCAACCTGATGCCGCGCCGGCTCATCAAGCGCCGGTTCCGCATCCCGATCACCTGGCACGTGCCGGTGATGGGTCTGCTGGTCGGGTTGACCGTGCTGTTTTTCTTCTACCGCTACATGGCGATCGAAGACAACATCACCTCGACCCGCGAACTGTTGCTCTCGTATCCGGCCGACATCATGGAAGCCGACCCCCGGCAGCTGCAGGCGCGGATCGACAGCTTCGATGCCGTCACGGCCAGCTACCTGAATGCCCTGAACGTGCTGGACGGGTTGCTGCACGGCAGCGACCAGTGGAGCCGGACGCTGGAAAAGATCTCCCGCGAGACGTCCGAAGTCGGGAGCATCTGGATCGACAGCTGGCGTCCGAACGGGCAGATGCTGGAAATCAGCGGCAACGCGACGTCGCGCGACCGGATCGTGCAGCTGGCGCAACGCATCGACGGCAACATCGAGGCGCAGGTCTTCTCCGAGATTAAGAGGCGCCCGTGTTCACCTTCCGCATGCGCGTGCCGATCGTCATCGAACTGCCGGAAGCCATGAAATATCTGCGCGAGCAAATCGGCCATCTCGAAGAAGACCGACCGCCCAGTGGGCGCGTCGTTTCTCCACGTCCATCGTTCACCGATCGTTGTGACCATGTCGAAAGTCGATTTATATTATCCTCGTCATGGCGGCCATCTGGCTGATCGTTATCGGTTTTGGTGTGTCGTCATGCGCGCGAAAAAGGCGAGGGCTGGATCAGATCATGCGCGCTGAAAAAGGTGGCCGGCTGAAGAAGGCCGAAGCAGACAGCTGTTCCTCACCGAGACCCGGTCTCGCGAGTCCGCGCGATGCGACGCGGCGGTGGTTCGCGCGCTAAGATCATCCCGGAGGAACTCAAGAGCCCGGACGTGATCGGCTATCTGAACGGCCTCACGACCGCCGGCTTCAAGAACTTCGACGTGACGGCGACCGGCACGAAGAAGGATCGATATCAGCTACCACGCAGCCACGGTGGACGGGCGCGGGTATTTTAGCAGCCTCTACAAGGATCTGGAGCATCGAGAACAACCGCAACTTTTATCGAATTGAGAATCTCAGCCTCGATCACATCGATCTGGTGACGGAGAACAAGGAGAAGGGCGCAACCAGGTGATGGTCTCCTTCCGGATGTCGTTGAGCTTGCTATTTCTCCGGCACGGAAGGGTGGGCGCCCCGGAAAAGATCTTTTTGCCGACGTACTCCTGGGGGCAGTCGCTGCCCGTGGGCTGGTCGGGGCAGCTTCCTCCGGTTCCGAAGATGTTTTGCCGGATGAATCGCCGGCGGTCAGCCCGTTTTATCCAGGTATTCTGGATCAAATTCCGCCGAATACCGACGGCTACCTGGAAATCGAAGATCCTGGTACGCAGTTGGTTTCTGTTGGGGTGGAAAGGCCGTGTTCGGGTGGATGCGTGGATATCGTCAACTCGGTGTCGGCGACCCGCTGCCTCGGCGTCCGCCGATATCCGATCCCGTGGAAGGGCGCGTATCGGCCCGCTTGAACAAGATTGAATCATTGATAATATCGATCTGACCTCGATACGCGTAGGGTTACCGGCAGGCGATCGGAGGAACACTCGCACCGACCGGTAATCGGTAAGGTTTTTGATAGGGTCCGCAAGCATCTAATTATTTGTCCGGGGATAACGCTTCTTACGGCGGTAGGTAGCTGCCTCCCGCACGGCAAAGCATCTCAGGCACCGGCATCTCCCTGACGTGTGATATTGGAAACCGATGATTGGATTTACCCCAACTGCGGCCCGCACTCGGCCGAACTGTTAGCTCTTCTTTCTTTTCTGGGGATGACGGCCGTTACCCTGGCGCGGTACGGATCGCCCACCGCGGCAGATCCGTACCTACGTTCCTCCCGATCAACTCGTGTCGTTCCTTCCCGTCGACGCCGTTCGGCGATCAGTTCCTGGGTTATCAATCCGGTGTTCGACCGGGTGACCGAAACAGGTGATCGACCCGGAAGGCGCTCGACCGTCGGCGTCACGATCACCAGCCTGCAGTTTTTCGACGCTGGAGTTTGTGCTCTGAACTGAAGGGCTGACGTATCGCGAGACCGATCTTGCATCATCCGAGCGGCCCAGGCGACGCCGCTCGTCATGAATGCCGACCAGGCCGCCGGCCGGCCGGTCGATCCGGCGGTGACGCAGGTCGTTCCGGCGACCGCCGGCACGCGTGAGGTGGTCAACGCCGTGTGATGAGCGCCAGCCTCACGAGTCGCTCGAACTCGGTATCGACTGGAGCGTGTGGTTCGGTCCGCAGGCTGGCGCGGCGGTGGTGGCGGCGGCGCCGGCGGCGGATTCCTTGGCGGGGGCACGGGCAATACGAACAACGGCAGGACATCCCGCGTTTTCATCAATACCGAGAACGTCTTCAGCAGCGTCGACAACTACATCATCGGGCCGGACCGGATCCAGTTTCTCGCTCACCCAGTTGATCCGCGCGTTTGAACAGGAAGGCCTCGGCGAGACGATCAGCCCGACCGTGACGGTCCAGAGCGGCCAGAAGGGCAATATCCAGATAGGTAGCGACGTGCCCGTGCAGCAGCGCGACTTCGCCAGCAACACGATCACGCAGTTCTTCTCGACGGGTATCATCATCGACGTGACTTGACGGCAGTCGGAGACCGTAAACGTCGCTCGGCACCGAGTGGTCGAGTTCCATTCACCCTCGTCGCCGTCGAAAACTCGAACAGCTCGCCGCCGTCGGAAGCCGGCATCGTGATCGCGAAACCGCGCCGACACTGCAGGTGCTGCTGCTCGATGGCGAGCAGACGGTCATCGGCGGGCTCTATACGACGCAGAAAACGATCACCCGCCGCGGCGTTCCGATCCTGAAGGATCTCCCACTGCGGTTCTTCGGGCTGCGTTATTTGTTCGGGTACAGCCAGTTCGACAGTGCATACGAACTCCTGATCATCATCCAGGCCCGCCTGCTCGACCAGCCGAACGTCCGCACCCAGCGTCCGTTCCCGGATCAGTTGCTCGAACGCCGCCGCCGTCAGCTGGAAGAGGATGTTCGCCGGCTCGACGCCTCGAAGGCGCGCAAAGTGACCTATCCGGATAACAACTAGGAACGTTCGGAACGTTTGGTCTTATCACGGGCAGCACGCAGCAGCGTGCTGCCCTTTTTTTGTCCCCGCCCGTTTCCATGATCCCCACCTGGCTCACCGATAGCGTTACGTGCGACCTGGATCGCGCCCTGCACTATACGATGCTGTGGGGGCTGGAGGCCGTCGAGTTGCGCGCCGTAGGCAAACATTGCGAGCGCGTGCCGTTTGTCAACGAGGCGCGGCTCCGCCGCCGGCTCGATGAAAACGAACTGCCGGTGGCCGCCATCGATCCGGGCCTCTTTCTGGGGCCGGCGGAGGATCGGGCGGGATGGATGAACGAGATCGCCTCGCTGGACGACACGCTGGCCTTTTGCACCCGCATCGGCTGCACGCGCCTGATCGTGTCGTCGTTTGCTTCGTCGCCGGAGCACGCCGCCACGGCGGCCGAGGCGCTTCGCCGCGCGGCCGACCGGTCCGCGCGCGCCGGCGTCGACCTGATCGTGTTTCACGAGGCCGACACCTGCGCGCCCGATGCCCAGGCGCTGGCGGAGCTGCTGGATCGGGTCGATCATCCGGCCGTACGGGCCGGGTGGGATCCCGCGTCGGCCGTGATGCAGGGAGACGATCCGGCGGACGGCCTGCCTCGGCTGGCGAACCGGCTGGGTTTTGTCCGCTGCGCCGACGCCCTGCCGGCGAAACAGTCCTGGCGGCCGGCCTCGTTCGGGGAGGGCGCGGTGGACTGGGGCGCCCGGCTTCGGGAGTTGCGCGACATCGGATACGCCGGGCCGCTCAGCCTGTGCGTCCAGGTCGAGCCCAAGCCGAAAGAAGGCCTTCGCGCCGCCACGCGCCTCCATGAACTGATCCGGCAAAGCGCCGCACGACCTTCCGACCACCTGGCAACCTGAACGATGGCAATCACCCGCGAAGACGTACGATACATGGCGGCGCTGGCCCGGCTGCGCTTCACCCCCGAGGAAGAGGCGCGCATGGTCGAGGACCTGGAGGCGGTTCTCGGTTACATGGCGAAGCTGAACGAGCTGGACACCGATGGGGTGCCCCCGATGTCGCATGTGATCGACCTGTACAATGTGGAGCGGGAGGATGCCGCGCAGCAGCGGATCAGCCATGCGGAGGCGCTCAAGAATGCACCTGATGCGGACGGCACGTATTTTCGAGTCCCGAAAGTCATCGAATGAGCCGTCCCACCGCCTCGCCGGCGGCTCTCCATCCCTGAATACATGGCATCCCACAAGAAGAAAAAATCGACCGCCGGCGCGGCGTCGAAATCCAGCCCGGTGACGCCGGCGGCAGGAAGTCTGGCCGGACCCTTCCAGCGCCCGCTCTACCAGCACGCGATGGCGATAGGGCTCCTCGTCGCGCTCTCCTTTACGTTTTTCGGCGCGATCCATTTCTCGGGCAAGTCGCTGATCGCCTACGATACGGTCAGCTGGCGCGCCATGGCGCAGTCGATGATTTCGTACGAGGAGGCGACGGGCGACGAGGCGCTGTGGGCCACGAACGCGTTCGCCGGCATGCCGGGCTATTTGATATCGACCCCCGAAGGCGCCCCGCAGGTGGACGACATCCCGCGGCTCCTGCGCGGGGTGATCTGGCCCTCGTCGCATCTCATCGTCATGCTCGTCGGCGCCTATCTCCTCGCGTTTTTTCTAACGGGCAGCGTCTGGAGTTCGGTATTCGGCGCCGTCGCCTACGGTCTGACGACCTACATGCCCGTCATTCTCGCCGCCGGTCATAACTCCAAGTTTATCGCCCTGGCCTTCGCGCCCTGGCTGGTGCTAGCCTTTGCCTACGCCTTGAAGCGCCCCGGCCTGCTGGGCGGGCTGCTGTTCGCGATAGCGCTCGCGGTCAACCTCCGCGCCGGGCACGTCCAGATCACCTATTACGCGGTCTGGGTGATCGGCATCTGGTGGGTGGTGGAAGGGGTGAGCGCCCTGCGATCGGCCGATCGGGCCGGCTTTCTCAAATCGACGGGTTGGCTCGCGCTTGGCGGCGTGCTCGGTATCCTCATGGTCGCGCATCCCTACCTCGCGATCTCGGAATACAAGAACTACACGATCCGGGGCGCGGAAGTCGGCGGCGAGCCGGGCACGATGGACTGGACGTACGCGATGGGGTGGAGCCAGGGTGTCGGCGAGCTGCTGACGCTGCTCGTGGCGCACGCCTTTGGCGGCTCCGCGGCGTACTGGGGCCCGAAGGGTTCGACGGGCGGTCCGCATTACGTGGGCGGCCTCGTGATCGCCCTCGCGATCCTCGCGATCTGGCGCTACCGCGACCGCAAGGTGCTCGCGCTCGGCATCGCCGCGCTGGTGATGACGCTGTTTTCGCTGGGCGAACACTTTTCGCTGCTCAACCGGTTGATGTTCGATCATTTCCCGATGTTCGATGCGTTCCGGGTGCCGGAGACCTGGCTGAGCATCGTGGCGCTGGTGCTGGCGGCGCTCGCCGCGATCGGACTGCACGGGGTGATGACGGAGGAAACCGACGCGACGCCGATCTGGAAGACGCCGGCGTTTATCGTGTTCGGATCGGTCATCCTGTTCCTCGTCGTCCTGCTCGGCGGGAAGGCGTCGCTTTTTTCGTTCGAGCGGCCGGGCGAATACGAGATGGCCGTGCAGCAGATCGCCTCGGGCAACAACGTGTCGCCGTCGGACCCCCGCGTCGTTCAGGCGGCGCGCCAGTATCTGACGAATGCCAGTCAGGAGCGGCGCGACATGTTCGGCGAAGACGCCGTGCGGTCGCTGATCTTCCTGGTGCTGGGGATGGGCGCCATCGTGCTGGTTCGCCGCGGGACGATTCCCGCCGGCGTCGGGGCATTCCTCTTTGCCGCGCTCGTCGTGGTCGATCTCTGGGGGGTGGACCGGCGTTATCTCAACAGCGAGATCCTGGTCGATGCCGCTTCGTCGCAGGATCAGATCCAGACCTACGATTTTGACCGGTACCTCATCGACCAGGTCGCGCAGGCCGGCGGGCCGGGGCACTTCCGCGTGCTCTCGCTAGAAGGCCGGCACCCGTCCGTCACGGCCCGTCCCTCGTTCCATTACGAGTCGCTCGGCGGCTACCACGGCGCGAAGCTCCGGCTGTATCAGGATTATCTCGAACACCTCCTGTTCGATCCGTCGACGGGCATCCCGAACCCGAACGCGCTCGACCTGCTGGGTGTGAAGTACGTGGTCGCCGGCAGCCCGGTGCCGGGTCTTCAGCCCGTATACACGGGCGATCAGACCGGCTATCGGGTGTTCGAGAAGGTGGATGTCGAGCCGCGCGCGCATTTCGTCGGCGAGGTGGAGGTGATGCAGGATTACCAGCAGATCTGGGATCGGCTGCGGAGCGCGTCGTTCGATGTGGGAAAGACGGCCATCGTGGAGACGCCGCTGGATCTCGCGCCGGCACCGATTGACTCGAACGCCGTGGCGCGTGTCGACCTCGAGGTATTTTCGCCCCGGGAGATCCGGTGGTCGGTCGAGACGGACGCCCCGCGTTTGCTCGTCGTCAGCGAGGTCTATTACCCGGCCGGATGGACGGCCACGATCGACGGGGTCGAGGCGCCCATCGAGAAGGTGGATTATCTCATCCGGGGCGTCGTCGTGCCGGCGGGGGCGCATACCGTCGAGATGCGCTTCGATCCCTCCAGCGTGCGGCTGGGGTACACGCTGTCGCTCATCGCGACGCTGCTGACCTATGGCGGCGTGCTGGCGCTGCTCGGGCTGGGGTACGTACGGACCAGGCGTTGATGCGCGTGCGGAGCGTCCTTTACATCGCCTATTATTTCCCCCCTTCCGGCGGGTCGGGGGTGCAGCGGACGCTCAAATTCGTCAAGTATCTCCCGGCAAGCGGCTGGTCGCCGCGGGTGCTCACCGTCGCTCCGGAGTCCGCCGCCTATCCGGATCTGGACCCCGCGATGGCCGGCGAGGTGCCGGCCAGCATCGACGTGATCCGTACCGGGGCGTGGGATCCGTATTCCTGGTACGGGGCGTTGAGCGGCAAGTCGAAATCGGATGCCGTGACGGTGGGCTTCCTGTCCGACAAGCCGCCCGGCAGGGTGGAGCGGCTCGCCCGCTGGGTGCGCGCCAACCTGTTCATCCCCGACGCCCGGGTGGGGTGGGTGCCCTACGCCACGCGCGCCGGCGCCGCCGCGATCGCGGCGCACCGCCCGGATGTGCTGCTGACGACGGGCCCGCCGCACTCGACGCACCTCATCGGCCGCGCGCTGCATCGGCGTTTCGGCATCCCGTGGGTGGCCGACTTCCGCGACCCGTGGACCGACATCGACTACCTCGACGCGCTGCCGATGTCGGCCTGGGCGAGCCGGCGCAACCGCGCGCTCGAACAATCGGTGCTGGACGAGGCGCAGTGCGTCGTCACGGTGAGCCCCGCCGTCCAGCGCGCCTTCGCGGCGCGGACGGCGACGCCGTGCGTCAACATCTACAACGGCTACGACGAGGCCGACTTCGATCAGGAGCCGTTTCCCGACACCGGTCGGTTCGTCATCACGCATGTCGGCAACATGAACGCCGACCGCAACCCGCATGCGTTGTGGCGGGCGCTCGCGGCGCTGCAGAATCCTGACGTGGAAGTCCGGCTCGTCGGCAACGTGGACGCGCGCGTCCGGGAGGAGGTGAGCCGGCTTGGCTTGGATGGGCAGGTCGTTTATCTGCCCTACATGCCGCATCGCGAGGCCGTCCGGCACGTGGTGTCGTCGCAGGTCCTGCTGCTGGCCGTAAACCGCGTGCGCGCCGCCAACGACATCATTCCGGGCAAGGTGTTTGAGTATCTGGCGTCGCAGCGTCCGGTGCTGGTGCTGGGGCCGCCGGACGGCGAGACGGCGCAAATCGTCCTGGACGCCGGCGCCGGCGCGGCGTGCGACTACGAGGACGTCGCCGGCGTGACGACTAGTCTACAGCGCTGGGTCGCTGCCTGGCGAGACGGGACGCCGGCGCGCGGCGCCACGGCGGAGGCGGCGGCGCGTTACAGCCGGCGCGCCCAGGCCGGCGAGCTGGCCGACCTGCTGACCCGCCTTTCCATGCCCCGCTAACGACTGTAACCCCATCCTCCATGCCACATCGTCGACTGGTGACCGTAGTCGGGGCGCGCCCGCAGTTCGTGAAGGCGGCGATGGTCAGTCGCGCCCTTGCGCGGGCCGGCATCGCCGAGCGCGTCATCCATTCCGGGCAGCACTACGACGCCGCCATGAGCCAGGTGTTTTTCGAGGAGCTGGACGTGCCGCGGCCCGACTACGACCTCGGGGTCGGGTCCGGATCGCATGCGGCGCAGACGGGGCGCATCATGGAGCGGCTCGAAGAGGTGCTGCGCTCGTTCCGGGGCCCGCTTGCCATCCAGGTGTACGGCGATACGAATACCACGCTGGCCGGCGCGATCGTCGCCGCGAAACTCGGGCACCCGATCGTCCATGTCGAAGCCGGCTTGCGGTCGTTCAACCGCGCCATGCCCGAGGAGATCAACCGCATCGTGACGGATCGGCTTTCCACGCTGCTGTGTTGCCCCACCGAAAATGCCGTGCGGCATCTGGCCAGCGAGGGCATGGTGGAGGGGGTGCACCTCACCGGGGATGTGATGTACGACGCGACCCGGCATTTTGCGGCCCGGGCGGACGAGCGCGTGGACCTGGAGCGCCTCATCCCGTTTGCGCCGGGCGAGTATGTCGTGGCGACCGTGCACCGGGCGGAGAATACGGACGACGCGCCCACGCTGAAACGGATCTTTGCCGGCCTCGGGCGGCTCGGGGTGCCGGTCGTGATGCCGCTGCATCCGCGGACGCGGGCCCGCCTGGGCGATTTTGTGCCCCCGGAGACCGTCCTGATGATCGATCCGCTCGGCTATCTGGCCATGCTCAAGCTGCTCTCGCACGCGCAGGCCGTGTTTACCGACTCTGGCGGCCTCCAGAAGGAAGCCTTCTGGCTGCAAGTCCCGTGCGTGACGCTGCGGCGCGAGACCGAATGGACGGAGACCCTCGCCGGCGGATGGAATCAGCTCGTCGGGTCCGATCCGGCCGCCATCCGGGAGGCCTACCAGGGGATCACCGACGCCGGCAAGGCCCCGCGTCACGCTTTCTTCGCGGGGCCGACCGAATCGGCATCCAACGCCGTGGCCCGCCATATCGGCGACCTGCTGCGGGGATGATCAGTCGGTGGACGTCGGCGGCGGGGTCTCGGCCTCGGGCGTCGACAGCTCCCAGCCCATGTTGATGTCGATCCCGGGCAGCGCCGCGCGTAGCCGGTCCGCGCCTTCGGCGGTGACCCCGGATTGCCAGAGGTAGAGCGCCTTGAGGTTTTTGAGCGGTTCGAGGTGGGTCAGGCCGGCGTCCGTCACCCCCGTGCCGTAGAGGTTCAGGTAGCTCAGGTACTGGAGCCCGGACAGGTGCGCGAGGCCGGCGTCGGTGACGGCCGTCTTTTCCAGATGGAGCCGCGACAGGTTGACGAAGGATTCGACGGTGGCGAGGCCGGCGTCCGTCACCTTCGTGTTGCCGAGGTTCAGCCACGCGATCTGTTCGGCGATGGGGCGCAGCAGGTCCATCTGCTCGTCGCCGAACGCGTCGCGGACGTTGATGGCCTGGATCTGCAGGAGGTTGGTTTCGACGGATAGCGGCATCGCCAGGACGCCGAGTTCGGCCAGCTTCGCGAGGGCGTCGGCATCGGCCGGCGGGACCTGGATCGCGAGCGATTCATCCTTCTTCTCGGTGAGGCGGTCGAGGATGGTCTGGATCTTCGCCGGCACCTCGACCTGCGCGACCTTGTGGTCGAACGAAGCGCCGCTGTCGATCCACCACCCGATGAGGTCGATCTGGTCGTCGGTGAGGGGCCGCCGCCCGCTGGGGGGCATGTGGTCGTCGTGGTTTTCGTCGAGCGTGATGCGCCGGAACAGCTCGCTGCCGGCGGCGTCGCCGGCGGCGAGGATGGCGCCGTTCTCACCCCCCTTCATGATGTTTTCCGGCGTCTCGAGGAGCAGTTCGCCCTTGATCTTTCGGGGATTGTGGCAGCTCACGCACCGGGCATCGAGGATGGGGTGGATGATGTCCGGATAAACCGCGGCCTCTTCCAGGTTTTCGATCACGATCTCCGCCTCGGCCTGGTCGCGGGGCGGGATGCCGGCGATGGACCGGAAGGGCTCCGGCATGTAGCTGGTGAGGTAGCCTTCGCCGTGCGTGAGTGTGCCGCCGAAATGGCTCGCCGCGGTCAGAAGGAGGACGGCGGCGAAGAGCGAGGCGCCGTAGACCGTGCGGGAGCGCGGCGCCGGCGTGGGCGCGAGCGTCTTCCGCTTGAAGATATAGGCGACGACGGCCAGCGCGGCCACCCCGATGCCGAGCCATTTGTGCCACCAGATGTCGTCCCCGCCGTAGTCGCCGCTCGCCGCGAGCAGCAGGCCCGCGCACACGGCGCCGACGGCGCTCAGGGCACCCAGGAATAGCGTGAACGACACGGCCGGCTTCAGTTCGGCGAAGCGCTTGCCGCGGGAGAGGTACTCCATCAGAAACGCGAGCAGGAGCAGGCCGATGGGGAGGTGGACGACGAGCGGGTGAAACCGGCCGAAGAAAACGATCCAGTCGGACGGGTTGTCCGGGTCGATGTCGAGCAGGCGCGACACCAGCGGGGTGGGCGATTCGGGGCCGGCGTCGGCTTCCTGAACGAGCCCGGCCGGCGACGCCGCAGGCGACGGGCTGAGGGCGGATGTTGCGAGCGCAATCAGTACCAGTACGACCAGCATGGCTGTCCGACCAGCGCCGGCAAGGAGTCGCGTCTCACGCATAGGGGTGTGCATATTCAGGATCCGAGTGGGTTTAGACGCTCAATAATAAAAAAAAACATAGAAACGACTAGCCCCGCTGATACAAATCCCCTCAACGGGCGTATTCTATGCCCCAATGAAGGCGGCAACCCGGTTCGATGAGGACATATCGCGTTCTATTTGTTTATCTGAGCCCGACTTCGTTCGTGCGCGACGATCTGGAGATGCTGGGCCGGCGCGTCGATCTCGTCCCTTTTCATTTCGATGTGGAGCGCGCCCGTACGTGGCGGGGGTTTCGGAGGTTGTGGCGCGAGCAGCGTCAGTGGCTCGCGCGCGAGATGCCGGGCGCCGACCTCGTTTTCGGCTGGTTCGCCGACTATCACATGGCGAACCCCGTCCTGGCAGGGCTCCGGCACGCCGTCCCCGTCGCCGTGTCGCTCGGCGGCTACGATGCGATCCATCTGCCCGAACTGGGCTACGGCGTCTATCAGAGCCTGTGGCGGGCCCCGCTGGCCCGGTACGTGCTGCGGAACGCCTCGATGCTGCTGCCCGTGGCGGAGGCGCTCATCTGTTCCGAAAACCGGTTCAGCGCCTACCCTGAAACGCGGAGTTTCGGCGTCTGCGCCCAAGCGCCGGACGTGCGAACGCCGCACCGGTTCATGCCCACCGGCTACGTGCCCGAGCGGTGGCCCATCGGCCCGAGCCGGCGTACGCCCTCCGTGACGACGGTGGGCCTCATCGACAGCGAGCAGACGCTGCGGCGAAAGGGCATCGATCTGGTCGTGGATGCGGCGCGCGCCATGCCCGACATCCCGTTCCGGGTGATCGGGGCCTCCGACGCGATGCAGGCGTTCATCCGCGATGGGCTTCGGGCGCCGGCCAACGTGACGGTCGAGGGCCAGATCCCCCGCGAAGCCCTGGTCCACATCTATCAGCAAACGGCCGTCTACCTCCAGCTTTCCCGCGCCGAAGGCATGCCCAACGTCCTGTGCGAGGCCATGCTCTGCGGCTGCATCCCCGTCGCGAGCCGCGTGTTCGGGAATCCCGCGGCCGTCGGGCCGGCCGGCTTCCTCGTCGATGCGCCCGATGCCGGCGCCGTGGCAGGGGCAATACGGAGCGCGCTGGCGGCCGACGACGGGATGCGCGCCGCGGCGCGCCGGCAGATCGAACAGCACTTCCAGCGCAGCCACCGGGAGGCTCGGATGATGGCGGCTTTTGAGGAATTGATCGAAGGGGCATGAAGATCCTGGTCACCAATACCGTCCTGCTGAACGGCGGCGACGCGGCGATCCTGATCGCCATCGTCCGTCAGTTGCGAACCGCCTTCGGCGCGGATGCGCACATCGAAATTTGCGAGGCCAGGCCGGACGCCGCGGCGGCGCTCTATCCGGAATTTATCGTGCGCGAGGCGCTCGTCAACGCCTTCCTGATGCCGGCGCGAGACGGATGGTTGCGCCGCATCTGGGGCGTCATCCGGTTCGCGATGTGGCATCTGGCCCGGCCCCGGGCCTACGCGGCGGCGCGGCTTCACGCCGGCGGCCGGCCGCGCCTGGCGCGGCTGCTCCTGACCCGTCGGCAGCGGGCCGCGTTCGAGGCCTATGCCGGCGCCGACCTCATCGTCAGCACCGGTGGCACGTACCTGGTGGAGCACTACAGCCTCGCCCCGCGCCTCTTCGAGTTCACGATCGCACGCCTGCTGCGCAAGCCCCTCGTGTTCTACACCCAGTCGCTCGGGCCATTCAACCGGCCGGCGCACCGGAAGAAGCTCCGCGCCGTGTTCGACGACGCGCAGCTGGTGCTGCTCCGGGACGAGCAGTCGCTCGGGTATCTCCGCGACATCGGCGTCGCGAACGACCGGGTTCACGTGATGCCGGATGTCGTCTTTGCGCTCCGGGATCCGGATCGCCGGCCGGTGCGGTCGGACGAGGGCCGGCCGCGCGTGGCGGTGTCGGTGCGGTCGTGGCAGCATTTCCGGAACCAGTCGCCGGAGGACGGCATGCGCGGCTACTTGCAGGCCGTCGCGGCTGGGGTCGAGCATCTGGTGACGCGCTACGATGCGGAGGTCGTTTTTTTGTCGACCTGCCAGGGCGTGCCGGCCTACCGGATCGACGATTCCGGGGTCGGACGGCAGGTGGTGGACCTGCTGCCCGCGTCCGTGCGCCCGCGCGTCCGCGTCGACGCCGACTTTCACCGTCCGGAGGCGTTGCTGGAGGCGCTCGCCGGCTTCGATCTCGTCATCGCGACGCGGATGCACATGGCGATCCTGTCGATGCTGGCCGGGACGCCGGTGGCGCCGATCGTCTACGAGTTCAAGACGCGGGAGCTGATGGAGCTGGTGGATTATGCGGCCTGGGCCGGCACGGCTACGACGATGGACATCGACACCCTGCGCGGCGAGGAACTGACGAAGACCATCGACACGCTGCTTGCCCGCCTGCCCGAGGCGCGCCGGATCCTGAGTGATCGGGTCGAGGGGATCCACCGGCATACCGAGCGGGCGGTCGATCTGCTGCGCGCCCTGCCCATCGCAACGGAATGACCCGCCGAGGAACGTACGATGGCTGAGCGACCCCTGCTGCGCATCATCAAACAAAGCGGTCTGTACGCGATCGGCAACGTGGCTGTCAAGCTCAGCGGGTTGCTGCTGGCGCCGTTTTATCTCGATTCGCGCTACCTGTCGCTCTCCGACTACGGCTACCTGGCGCTGCTCATGGCGACGTCCCAGATCGGCATCTTCGTCGTCGGGCTCGGTATCGGCACGGGGCTGCTCAAGTTCATGGCGGATCGGGAGATGGCCGGCGTGCGGGACCGGCTGCCCTTTACGGCGCTCGTCACCACGATCGGCGTGAGCGTGCTCGCCTGGTTCGCCTTTCAGGCGGGGGCCACCGGACTGTCGCGGCTGATCCTCGGCAGCCCGGACCGCAGCCTTATCCTGATGGCGCTGGGCACCTACGTCGTGTTCAAGACGGTCGGCGCCGTTCCGATGATGCTGCTGCGCATCCAGGAGCGCGCCGGCCTCTTCGCCCTCGCGATGGCGCTGGAGATGGGCTTGCTGCTCGGCGGCGTCTATTATTTCCTGGTGGTGCGGCAGGAGGGGCTCTATGGCGTCATGGAGGCCTACATGTGGTCGGCCGGCGCCAGCACGGCCGTGCTGCTCGTCGGGAGCCTGCAGCGCATCCGGTGGCGTTTCGATGGGTCGCTGCTCAAGCCGCTCATCCGGTACGGCTCGCCGCTCGTGATGGTGAGTCTGGCCAGCCTGGTGCTCAACGCCGGCGACCGCTACCTGCTCAACGGCCTCACCGATGCCGAAACGGTGGGGATGTACGACTGGGCGGCCCGCATCAGCGGGGTGCTGAATCTGCTCGTCGTGCAGAGCTTCCAGCTCGCGTTCACCGTCATCGGGTTAAAAACGCTGGGGGATGGGGACCACGGGCTGCATCGCCGCACCTTCCGGCATTACACGGTCTGGGCCGGCTGGGCGGTTCTGGCCCTCTCGCTGCTCGCGTACGACGGGACGCTCGTGCTGACGCGGATCGGGGCGGATCCGCATTATCTCGACGCATCCGGACTCGTGCTGCCCCTCGCGTTCGGTTTCTTCGTGTATGGCAACTATGTCATCATCACCAATGTCCTCTACGCGGCCTGGAAGACGCCGGTGATCGGTGTGCTGGTCGTGGGGGCGGCGCTGCTCAACATCGTGCTCAATCTGCTCCTCATCCCGGTGGCCGGCTCGATGGGGGCCGCTGTGGCGACGGTGTGCTCGTATGCGGCCCTCGCCGGCGGCGCGTATCGCCGCGCCGAGCGGGAGATGCGCATGGGATATCCGTGGCGCACGTTCGGGCTCACGGTGGGGCTGATCCTGGCGCTGTATGCGGCCGGCGCGCTGACGGCCGACTGGTCGACGGGGATGCGTCTCACCGCGCGGATCGGGCTCATCCTGTCGTACCTTCCCCTGGGCGCCTGGCTCGGGCTGTACTCGCGCGAGGAGCTGCGCGCCGGCTGGGAGGCCCTCCGCGCCCGCCGCAGCGGACGGCCCGCCGCCGGCTCGGAAGGAACGTAGCGCGCTACCGCGCATTTCTACCGTTCATCGGGCGCATGCCGGCGCACCGCTGCCTCACCACACCGACCTCGATGGATCAATCCAAAAAAAAGCTTCCATCGCCCCTGCGCGCATGGCTCGCTCCCCTGACGAGGAGCGAGTTGTTTTCGCGCTCGAACCGCGCGCGGCGGAAGGAAGGGGACCGCTACGAGGCGCCCGCCCATCGGGGGCTGACCATCTCCCTGTGTATTTTCTTTTCGATCCTCCTGTGGTTCTTCAGCTCGCTGGCCGAGACCTACTCGCGCACCTTCGTTTTCGATACCCAGCTCGAAAACCTGCCGGCGGACGAGGCCCTGAGCGCCTTGCCGCCCGCGACCGTCCGCGCCGAGGTCCAGAGCGAAGGCATGCATCTGCTGCGGCTCTTCTACCACCGGCCGACGATCCGGCTGAGCGCCGAGGCCTCCGTGATCGATCTGGATGAGGCCACGCGCGCGAGTCTGCCCGAAGACATCCGCCTGGAAAGCACCTATCCCCGGTATTATCCCCTCGAAAAAGAAAAACGGGAAACGCGCAAGATCCCCATCGCCCTGGATGCCGCGATCGACGTGCCCCCGACGCACGCCCTGCTCGAAGCGCCGACGATCTCCCCGGATTCCGTCGTGGTGTCCGGTCCCGAGAGCCTCATCCAAACGCTGCAATCCTGGCCGACACGCCACGTCGCCTATCCGGATCTGAAGGATTCGCTTTCGGTGCGGGTGGCGCTGGAGGATTCCCTTGTGGGCATCGTCGAACTCGGCATCCGTTCCGTCGCGCTGCGCGCCCGCGCGGCGGAGTTCACGGAGGGGACCCGCGTGCTGGACGTGATGATCGGCGGCGTGCCGTCCACCGCCAAATCGATCCAGCTCGATCCGCCGTCGGTGACGGTGCGGTTTCGGGTGCCGTTGCCGCAGTACGATCTGGCCCAGAAGGCGCCGGATTTCCTCGCGGCCGTTACCTACGACGACATCCGGAGCGACACGACCGGCTACATCATCCCGCGGATCGAGTTGCCGCAGGACATCGTGCTGCTGGACATCGAGGTCGCGCCCTCCCGCGTACGCTACTACGACCTGCTCGTGGATCGCTAGCCCATGCCGCTGCTTACCCGCTGGACATATCGCCTGACGCTCGCGGCGGTGCTGCTGGTGCTGGGCGCCGCCGGCGGCATCTGGCTGATGCGGCAGCCGTCCCTCTTTCTGCCGCGGTTTACCGAGTCGGATATCGAACAGGTCGTCATCACGACCCTGCAGCGCGAGACGCCGGCGGCGTTTCTGGTCACCGGCCGGCTGGATATCACGGCCGACATCACCGAGGCCAATACCAAATACCTGTTTCCCGAGTATTTCGACGAGTCGTTATCGCTCGGGACGACCCGCTCCACCGTCCGGCTGCCCGGCGTGGCCGCCTACGGGATCGACCTGTCCTCGCTTTCTCCCGAGACCATCGCCTTCACGAGCGACAGCGTCCTGGTCATCACCGTCTCCGGCATCCAGATCGAATCCGTCGAGCCGGACCTTGGCGGGATGATGGTGCAGACGGAAGTGGGGTGGGCGCGATTGAGCGCGCGGAGCGGCCGGAACGTCGAACGACGCGCCATCATCGCGGCGCAGGACGCCCTGCGCGAAGAGGCGGTCGCGCACATCGAGCGGTCGGGTCAACCGCTGCTCAATACCGAAATGGCGCTCCAGCGCCTGCTGGTCCCCGCGCTGCAATCCGTGGGCGTTCAGCATCCCCAGGTACGCGTACGCATCGCGCCGACGATCGTCGAACCGCCGCGTTGACCGGCGGCGATCCGGCTTTCAAAAATTATTGAAACTATTGATAGTCGTCTCTCGTTACCGCACAACATGCGCGATCAGGAGGCGGACGTCCCCGGCGAAAGAAGCGAATTGCGCGATGCTGCACGCCATCATGAGACACTCGCGTTTCGACGCACAAGCGGGCTATGTCGACACGCCGGAAGGGATCTTCACGGCGGAGGGGATCTGGTTTCGGGTATCCGAGGCGGATCTGACCGCGTTTGCCGCGCCGGTGCTCGAGCATACCGATCTGGGCCGGCTGATCGCCCAGGCGGTCCGCTGGTGCCTGGCCGGGCAGACGGCCGGCCTGTGGTCGCTGCTGCTTTTCCTGTACCTGACGCCGGCCGCAGCGGCGCTGCCGCTGGCCGTGCTCGTCTTTCTGCTGGTGCAGACCTTCCGCCCCCTCCTGGTTTCCCGCTGGCTCGATCCGGTGCTGAAACTCCTGCAGGCGCTTCCCGCCCAGGCCCTCGCCTACATCGTCGTGCTGAGCCAGTTCGGCGTGCAGGGGGCGTATTCCCAGGTCGTCGTGGGCATCGCCGGCTTTGTGTTGTTCCGCTGGGGGCTCGTCGAGCGCACCGCGGCCCCTGTGCTGCAGCGGCTTACGAAGCGGCTCTATCCGATCCCCATGGCCGATCAGGTGCTGCGGTCGACGATCGTTCGCGCCGCGATGCGGTATCGCGTATCGTTGCCGGAGCTGGACCGTATCGAACGACAGATTCTACAGCATCTCGGAGGCCGATGACGACCGAATTTCCACGTTTTGCCGCCGCCACGCATCTGTTTCTGGTTCGTCATGGCGAGACCGATTTCAACCGGCAGCGGATCGTGCAGGGTCGGGGCGTCGACGTCCCTCTGAACGAAACGGGCCGGCTCCAGGCGGGCGCGCTGGCCAGGCGGGCGGCGACGCTCGAGCTGGACGCGATCTTTGCGAGCACCCTGACGCGGGCCGGCGAAACCGCCGATATCGTCGCCGAGGCCGTCGGCGCGGCGCAGGTGCACCGGTTGTCGGATCTGGAGGAAATGTCGTGGGGCGTGTACGAGGGCCGGCCGCGTTCACCGGAGCTGAAACTCGCCTTCCGGGAGATGCGGGATCGCTGGGGCGCCGGCGAGTACGACTATGCCGTCGAGCAGGGCGAGTCGGTCTACGATGTGCAGCGTCGCGGGCTGGCGGCCATCCACCACATCGTGCAGGCGCATCCCGGGCAGCGGGTGCTCGTCGTCACGCACGGTCGGTTTTTGAGGATCATCCTGGCGTCGTTGCTTCCGGAATACGGGCTGGCGCAGATGGAGAAACTGGATCATCGCAATACGGCGCTCAACCACCTCGTCCTGGTCGACGGTCGGTTCGAGGCGCAGGTGCTGGATTGCGTCGTACACCTGGAAGAGGCGGGCATCCCGCAGGGCGAGTAGTCCGGCCATGCCGTATCCACATGCCAAACGGGCCCGGCCCGCGCAGTGCCATGAAGTCTACGATCAGACAGGACGATAGGTCGGAAACCGGCGTCATGGCCGGGGGAGATCGCTGGGTGGCCGGCCTCGAGGAAGCCATCGACGCCGCGCTCCGCGCGTTGCGCCGGAATCCGTCCGGCTCGCCGGCCATCCATCAGGTGCGCGTGGCGGTGCCGTACATGGATCCGCTGGACTGGCTGCGCGCCCAACCGGAGACGCAGCGGCTGTTCTGGTGCGGGCGCGACGAGTCGGATGCCCGCGCCGCGGTCGGCATCGCGCTCGACGTGCGCCTCGGGGAGGGGGATCCCTATCAGGTCATTCGACGCACGCTGACGCCGCTCCTGCGCGACGCCGACCCTGGCGTCCGCTTTTTCGGGGGGATGCGTTTTGACCTGGATCGCGACGCCGCCGCGGAGTGGGAGGGATTCGGGGCCGGCCGGTTCGTACTGCCGCGCTTCGTCCTGGAGCCGGCCGAGGCCGGCTCGACGCTGGTGTGCAACCTCGTGGTGCCGGCGGACCTCGATCAGCCGGCGGCCATCGCAGCAAGCCGCCCTCGCCGAACAAAAACTGGCGAGCCAGTATGCCTTGCCGGTGCCCATCGCGCGGCAGGATGTGCCGGTGCACGATGCCGCAGGCCGCCACCATCGACCGCGCGATCAGCGTTTTTGCGTCAGGCGCGCTCGAAAAGTGGTGCTCGCCCGGCGTTCGCGGTTCACCTTCGCCGAACGCCTGGACGCCACGCCTGCTCCAGCGCCTCCAGGCCGCCACACGCCGCATTGCTTCCATTTCCTGTTCCAGTTCGATGCGGACGCCCAGTTTCTGGGGGCGTCGCCCGAGCGGCTGTATCGGCGAGGGCCGACGGATCGGGCGAGGCCGTGGCCGGCACGCGGCCGCGCGGCGCCTCACGGGAGCGCGACGCCGAGCTGAAACAGGAGCTGCTCCCATAGCGACAAGGACCGCCGCGAGCAGGCCTTCGTGCGGGATAGCATTGAAGAAGCGCTGAGGGCCCTCTGTGTCGATGTCCGTGTCGACGACGAACCCCGGTTGATGGAGCTGGCGGAAAGGCCGGCACCTGTGCACGCTGATCGAGGGCTCCCTGGCCGATTCGGCCGGCGACGCCGACATCCTCGAACGGCTTCACCCGACGCCCGCCGTGGGCGGCGTCCCCTCGGCAGGGCCATGCAGGACATCGGGCCGGCGAAGAATTCGATCGCGGCTGGTATGCCGGGGCCGGTCGGCTGGATCGGGCGCACGACCGGGCCGGGATTCGCCGTCGGCATCCGCTCGGGCAGGTCTCGCCCCGCGCCCCTCACGCTGTACGCCGGCGCTGGCATCGTTCGTGGCTCGAGAGGCGGAGAAGGAGTGGAGCCGAAATCGAACACAAGATCAACGATTTCTGACCGTACTCGGCCTTGACCTCCGCGACGTCAAATATTAACCAGTTCTGGGCCTATCTCGTCGTCGAGGAACTCGTGCGCTGCGGCGTCGATCGTTTTCTCGCGCGGGGTCGCGCTCGACGCCGCTTGTGGTCGCCATCGCCGGAACACCCCGCGCCACGCACACGATCCATTACGACGAGCGGGGGACAGCTTCGCCGCGCTCGGGTATGCCCGCGCCACGGGCCGGCCGGCGTGTTGGGTGACGACGTCGGGCTCGGCGCTGGCGAACAGCTTCCCCGCGATCGTCGAAACCTCCGCCGACCGCGTGCCCATGGTGCTGCTCACCGCCGACCGCCCGCCGAACTGCGGGACACCAGGGCGAACCAGACGATCGATCAGGTGAAGCTCTTCGGTGGGCATGTCCGGCGCTTCGTCGACCTACCGGCGCCCACGGTCGGCATCGCCCCGGCTACGTGCTCACCACGATCGTCTGCCGCCGTGCGCCGCCCGAACCGGGCCGGTCCATCTCAACGCCATGTTTCGCGAGCCGCTCGCCCCGACGGCGAGCGGGTTCAATGCCGAAGCGTACGGCGGTCCGGTCGCCGGCTGGCGGGCCGGCGAGCGCCCTTCACGACGTACGAACAGCCGGCTTCCGTGCCGGCCGGCGACACCAGCGCCGAGGGCCGTGCTGCGAACGGCGCGGCGGGGCTGATCCTTGCGGGGCGGCTGCCGTCGACGGCGCAGGCGAAGTGGCCGCGCTGGCGGCTGCCGAGGCTGGCCGCTGGTGGCCGACATCGGATCAGCGCGGCTGGATGCCCGGACCACCGGCGCCATCGCGCACGGCGAGATGCTCGTCGGCACGCCGGCTTTCGCCGGGGCACCACGCGCCCGACTGCATCCTGCAGGTGGGCGATCAGCTCACGTCAAAACGCCTTTTTCGCTGCCGGCGAGCCATCCTGAGGCCGTTCACATCGTCGTGCATCCTCGAGGCGATCGTCTCGATCCGTTGCACGGTGTGAGCCACCGGGTCGAGGCCGATATCGCCGCCTTTGCACGAGGCTCGCCGCGCAGCCGGCAGACGCGGCGGAAGCCAGCTGGCTGCACGCGTGGCGCGAGGCGGATCGCCGCGCCGGCGAGGCGCTCGACGCCCATGTCGCAGGGGCGCTCACCGAGCCGGCTGTCGCCCGGCTGGTGTCCCGGTGGGTGCCGGAAGGGAAGCGCGTTGTACCTGGCGAGCAGCATGCCGATCCAGGACATGGACCGCTGCCGCGTCCTCGGGCGCCGGCGCGCTGGTAGTCCTCGAATCGCGGGGCGAAGCGGGATCGACGGGACGTTCGCCACCGCTGCGGGCGTCCGCCATCGGCCACGAGGGCCCGTCATCCTGGTGATGACGACCTGGCTTTTTTACTGATCTCAACTCGGTACCGCTCCTGAAGGCGGCGCGAAGCCACTCGTGTGGTGCTGGTGAACAGCCGGGAGGAATTTTCTACTCCTTTTTTGCCGTTTCCTTTCCTCACGTGTTTGAACACTATTTTGCGACGCCACATGACCACGCGTTGCTCACGCGGCTTCGTTGTTTGGCGTCCCCTATGCGGCGCCGGCGGACGAGGGGGCGTTCCGCGAAGCGTTTTTGCGGCGCTTTCGCGTCCCGGACCGAGCCTGATCAGTGCATTACCGATCGGCAAGCCAACCTGTACGAGCACCGGGCCACTCTGACCAAGCGATCACGGCCCTTTTCCCAGCTAATGGTTCAGATGACCTGGATTCAACGCGATGTAGCGCAGTTTGTCATCATCTTGATGGCTGTCAGCGTGTTCACCCTGTACTGGTTCGTTTCTTCGTCAAGGCCTTCGATGCGCGCACGTACGACAGCGCATCGACCCCGCCGGCTGTCAGCCCTAGCCCAGAAGTACCTGGGGACGCTGCTGGAGCGGATTGCGCCAGCGCTGCTGGTCTGGATGCTGATGGGCGATCGCCCTCCGAATGAAGGGGCTGGGCGTGCCGACTGGCGGGCCACGCTGGTCTGGGGCAGCATCCTCTCGCTCTGTGCGCTGCCGGTACCCTATTTCTCCCGCGCGGGCGAGGACGTGCAGGCCTTTTATCCCCAGGTGCGGGCGATGGAGTGGAATGGGCAGCTCGTCGCCCAGAACAGTTGGCCTGGATGATCTATCTGCTGGCCTACGAATTTCTTTTTCGCCCGGTCTGCTCGTCATCGGTTCGGCCTCGCTTTCCAACCCGTGGACGGCGGTCGCGCTGAGCTCGGCGCTGGCGACGGCGACCATATCCCGAAGGGCGAAAGAGACGTTTGCCACGGTGCCCTACAGCCTGTTGCTGGGTTTCGTGGCGCTCGGGATTGAGGTCGGTGTGGGCCGGCTACCTGAGCCACATTTGCCTGGCGATCGCCAGCGACTACAGGCGGTGCTGTTCAACCCCGAGATGCGCTTCGTCCGCGAGGCGCCGAAGCCGCGTCAGCGCGCCCATGCCGTGACGGCGTCCTAGCAGCTCATGTCGTAGATCTGCACGCGCGTCCACAGGTGCGCGAGTTCGCGAGCATCATGAATCGGATCGACCTGGTAGGCGTCGTGGCCCGGCGATGTCGTCGAACATGACGACGAGGCCGTAACTGTAGGACCGGTCGATGATGGGCCGGGCCTCCGTGGCGGCCGGCTTGCCGACATACCCGCCGGTACGCCGTCGATGGTGAGCAGGCTGCGGGCGCTGCGCTGAAGGTGGCGATTTCCGCCGGCGTGATGCCGTCTTTCAACGAAGTAGACGTTGTGTATGACCATACGTTTGCGTGTTCTGCTGATGCGTGGGGGTGTCAAGCGACGCCATGATACGAGGTACACCGCTCCGGTGGTACTGCGCAGGTCGATCCCGTCCCGGGCTTACCGAACCCCGCCGATTACCGACCACCAAACCCGACCTAATATGTCCGTTATTGAATGGAAGCAGGCTGCAGCCTATACCCGTATCATCCGATACGAGAAAGCCGAAGGCATCGCCAAGATCACGATCGCCGGCCCGAGGTGCGCAATGCCTTCCGTCCGCTGACCGTGAAGGAAATATTGATGGGAGGCGCTCAATGATGCCCGCGACGACGAGCGGATCGGCGTCATCATCCTCACGGGAGAGGGCCGGACGCCTTCTGCTCGAGGCGGCGACCAGCGCATCCAGGGCGACGCCAGCTATGTCGAGGAGGGCTCCGGCATCGTAAACCCGGCGTGCTCGACTTCCAGCGGCAGATCCGCAGCTGCCCGAAACCGGTGATCGCGATGGTGGCCGGCTGGGCGGTCGGCGAGGCCACGATGCTCCACGTGATCGACCTCGATCGCGGCCGAAAATGCCAGTTCTGGCCAGACCGGCCCCGGGTCGGGTCGTTCGACGGCGGCTACGGAGCCAACTACGCTGGCGCGCATCGTCGGACAGAAAAAGCGGAGATCTGGTATCTGTGCCGGCCTACGACGCTGGCGGGAGCCACCTCGACATGGGCCTCGTCAATACTGTCGTGCCGCTGGAGCGTCTGGAGAAGAAACCGTGCAGTGGTGCCGCGAGATTCTCGCCAACTCGCAACTCACTCATCCGATGCCTCAAAGTCGGCCCTGAACGCGGACTGCGACGGGCAGGCAGGGCTCAGGAACTCGCTGGCAACGCCGCTCCTCTTCATGACGGAGGAAGGGCAGGAGGGCAAGGAGCGTATCTGGAGAAACGAAAGCCCGATTTCGGGCAGTTCCCCTATCGCCCCTGATCCATGAACACGATCCCCTCCGCGCAGCCGGCCGCGATGTCCCGGTTCGCCATCTGGTGGGCGGCCGTGCGCCCCAAAACGCTGTGGGCGGCGCTGGCCCCGGTGCTGATGGGGACGGCGATGGCGTTCGAGGCCGGCGTCTTCCACCACCCCGGTGTCGGCCATGCTGGCGCTGGTGGGCGCGATCTGCATCCAGATCGGCACGAACCTCTACAACGACTACGCCGACTTCCTGAAAGGGCGCGGACACCGAAGCCCGTAAGGGCCCCGTCCGCGTCACGCAGGCCACGGCCTGGTCCGCCCCGGTGCATCCGTCGCGGCGTACCACGGTGACCTTCGTGTTTGCCGTCGTCGCCGGCGGGTACCTGATGTGGCGGGGGCTTGCCGGTGGTGATCATCGGGGTCGCGTCGGTGGTTTCGAGGATTCTTTACACCGCCGGCCGCTATTCGCTCGCGTACCTGGGGCTGGGGGATCTGTTCGTGCTGATCTTTTTCGGCCCGGTCGCCGTGGGCGGGACGTGGCCGTCCAGGCGCTTGCCATCGACCCGCTGGTGCTCCAGGCCGGCCTCGCGCCGGGCTTGCTGGCAGTGGCGATCCTGCTGGTGAATAACGTCCGCGATGTGGAAGAGGACCGATCGGCTGCGAAGCGCACCCTCGTAGTGCGGCTCGAGGCGCCGTTTCGAGGGTCGGACTGTACGGCGTGTGCCTCGTCGCGGCCGCGCTGGTCCCGATCTGGCTGGCGGTGGCGACCGGGGCACTGGCCCGTGCTGCTCTGTTCGGCGGTGGCGCTGGCCGGCCTGCCGATGGTGGGCCGGCTCGGACGCGGGCGCGCCCCGGCCATCCTCAACCCGATGCTGGGCGCCACCGCGAGGCTGCTGCTCCTCTACAGCATCGTGTTCGCGGTGGATGGAATGTATGATGCGCTGCCCTGTCCGATAGCCGAGCGGGGCCGTGCGACGCCGGAGAGCGCCCGCGCTCGTCGACGCCGCGGGGACGCCTGTCGTATCGGGCCCTGGATCGGATGATCGCCGGCGTGGAAGCGGCGATGGCGGCGGAGGGTTGGTGCGGAGATCGGGTGGCGACGATCGGGCCGGCGGACCGGCACGCCATCGCCGCGTTCTGGGCTGGCGATGCGCCGGCAGGCGGTCGTGTGCCCCCTGAGCGACCGGCTTCCGGCTGCGGCGATCGACGCGGATCGACGAACTGGGCATCGGTTTCTGCTGGCGGCGGATGGGACGACCCGCGCCGGCGCGCGGCCGATACCGTGGCGCGCCGGCAGGCCTTCGCGAACGTCGACGGGAAAAAGCGACCGGCGGCGTTCGATCTGGATGCGCCGGCAGCCGCGCTGTTCACCTCCGGCGGCACCGGCCGGCCCCGCCGCGCTGCTCCGTTTCGGACAGCTCTACTTCAACGCCCTCGGGGCCTCGCAGAACATGCCCCTCGGCGCCGGCGACCGGTGGCTGCTGGCGCTCCCGCTGCTACCACGTCTCAGGCATCGGGGTGCTGTTCCGGACCTTTCTCGCCGGATCGTCGCTCGGCGTGCTGCCCCTCGTCCACCCCGCTGGAGGAACGCCTCGGGCGGGGGACATCACCCACACCTCTCGCTCGTGCCCGCCCGGATTGTCCCCGGCTCCTCGACGCCGGCGTGATGCCGGGCGCGCTGCAGGCGGTGTTGCTGGGCGGCGGCCAGGTGCAAATCGGGTTTGCTGGAACGGGCGCTGGAGCGGGGCTGGCCGATCCATACGACATACAGGTTGACCGAAATGGGCTCTCAGGTGACGACGACGCGGGCAGGGGCCGGACTGGCCCGACTGCGCTCTTCGGGCGCCTTGCTTCCGTATCGCGAGCTGCGGATCGACGAGGCCGGCGAGATCCACGTCCGAGGTAAGACGCTTTTCGCCGGCTATCTGACGGCGGACGGGCTGCAGCAGCCGTTCGACGAGGCGGGGTGGTATGCGACGGGGACCTCGGGCGGCTCGACGAACAGGGGCTGCTCCATGTGCGCAGCCAGCGCGACAACCTCTTTATCTCAGGGGCGAAAACATCCAGCCGGAGAAATCGAGCAGGCGCTGGTGCGGTGCGCCGGCGTGTTGCGGGCGCTGGTGGTGCCGGTGCCGGATGCCGTCTACGGCCAGCGGCCCGTTCGCGTTTGTGGAGACCGGACCGGCGTACGGTGGGGAGGACGCGCTACTGCGTCAGCTGGCGGAGGGGTTGCCACGGTTCAAGCTGCCGGTCGGGATCGCGCCGTGGCCGGCGGATGCGCCGGCGGGATTGAAGCCGCCGCGGCCGTGGTTTGCGGAGCGCGCGACCTCCACGTTGCGGACCTCCCCGTCCCGACGACGCGTTGCGTCTTCGGGATCCGCCCCTCCTCTTGAGGAGGGGCCTGGTTGAGTGGCGACCTCCTCGTAGCGGACCTCCCCGTCCCGACGACGCGTTGCGTCTTCCCGGGATCGCCCTCCTCCTGAGGAGGCCTGGTTAGTGGCGACCTCCACGTTGCGGACCTCCCCGTCCCGACGACGCGTTGCGTCTTCGGGATCCGCCCCTCCTCTTGAGAGGGGGCCTGGTTGGTGGCGGCCTGGTTGCTGTGACTTGAACCTTGAATCTACCGCCTTGAACCATCCAGACGTCCCGCTCACACGATCACGCGTGCTGCTCGACGAGGCGGTTGAGCCAGAAGACGAGGATATCGTCGGCGAAGGTCGGCTCCTTGCTCTGTTCGAGGATGCGGCGGAGCATGCCGGCGATCGGGTCCGTATCGTTCATGGCGCTGGCGGAAGGGCGGGCGATGCCTTCCTCGCCGAGCATCTCGCCGGAGGCGGGGCGTTGCAGGCCGTCGGTATACGTAACGATCGAGGCGCCACGGCGGGCATCTTGATCGTGGTGTCGACATAAATTCCGCGTATTTGTCCAGCCCGAGGATGACGTCGCTGGCGCGGGACCACCTCCGTCTTGTCCGGTGAGACGGGGACGGGGCGGCAGTGGCCGGCATTGGTGTAGGCAATCTCGTTTTTCGCCGGCTCCCAGCGCATCAGCAGGAGCGAGGCGAAGGTGTCCTCCATCATCTCGTCTTCCATGATGATCTGGTTGACGCGACGGATGAGGTCGACGGCGATTAGGTCGTCTTGAGCATCGCGTAGAGCGTGCCGCGGATATAGCTGAGGAAGCTGGAGGCGTAGAATTTCGCCTGAAGCCTTTCCCCATGACGTCGCCGATGGTAAAGTAGACGCCGGGGGATGCCTCCGTCCGGTCAGAAGAAGTCGCCGCCGCCGTGTCGCGGGGCCGGTTGAAGTAGCTGACAGCATAGCCATCCACTTCAGGCAGCCGCTTGGGCATCCAGCTTGTTGGAGAAGTCCTGGCCGATGCGCGCGTCCAGGCTGGGTCTGGAAGAGCCGCGTCCGTTCGAGCAGGCGCTCGATCCGGGAAAAGGAGCTGGTCGAGGTCGAACGGCTTCCGTGATATAGTCGTCGATCCCCATGCGCAGGCCCTTTGAGCCGGCTGTTGTCGTCGGCTTTTGCCGTCAGGAAGATGAACGGGATCGCGCGCGTGCTCTGCTGCTCCTGGAGGGTTTGCTGCAGCTGGAATCCATCCATCTTGGGCATCATGATGTCCGAGATGATCAGGTCCGGCATGTTTTCAGCTACCTTCGCCGGGGCATCTTCTCCGTTCTCCGCCGTGCGTACGGTGTACAGCTTGCTGAGGCGAATTTCGAGCCTGCAGGATCTTCGTCTTCAACGACCAGAGTCGAATAATCAACTCATGAAAACGGGATGTCCAGAGAGGGATCGTTATTGTCCGGTACAAAAAACGCCAGCTGCTGGCAGCCGCTCAGAACCCGCTGGTAGCGCAGATTGTTCGCGAATGACTTGATCCAATGCAATCCCATGCCACTTTCTGGAAGGACCTGGGTGATTGAGCCGTGTTTACAAATACCCGTCGAGGTCGAATCCTACGGAGTTGTCCTCACGGCCTGAGCAGGCCGTCGGCGCTCGAGGAAACGCACAGTCCGCGGGGAGTCTGGTACGGCGAATGTCGCGTGACGCTTCAGATTTGCAACCCACTCGTGGATGGCCAGCTTGGCGGCCATCAGCGTATCCAGTGAGAACGGCTCGCCGCGTTGAGTACTGTTCTTCCCAGCGCTCAAGAGGCCATGCACATCATCGACGAGGGTATCCAGGTCCGTGAAATAGTGCATCGTATTGTACATAGATAACCCGGGGCACAAGGTGTTCGGTTCTACGAAACCGACCGCGTCAACCGCCGATGCGAGGGAATGCCCTGCTGGTACTTCGAGCGCATCCTCGACCGTCGGAAATTGACGAAAAACCTGCGACACCGGGTCAGTTGAACGACCACCTGCACCGGGCGGAGATCGAAGCGAAAACGACCTGGCCGTTCAGCGGAGAGACCTTCCGATACAGGGAAAGATCGATCCGGGCCCGTCGAGTCGAGGATGCCGGTGTCCGTGAGTCGAGGGATGAAGTTGTGCTTCCCCGCATCCACATGTTCCACAGGCCGTCTTGAAGGCCTCGGCGTTGCGAAAGTCGAGCGTTTTGCCAGCGGTTACGACCGCCGTTTCCTGGTCATGAGGCTCGATTTTAAAGCTCATGTGCGTACTCCAGTTAAGAAGATATACCTAGAGCGTAAGAGGTCTCACTGGGTATCGGCTCGCGCTATGAAAAGTAAAACCCTTTTCGCACCTCTCGCGTTCAAGCGAAACAGTATCGTTGACCGGAGGGGACTGGACGTGCAGGAAGAAGAGAAGATGATCGGGAGATCGATATGCCCGATGCTCCTGCATCAGGAATGAAACGGAACGTGCCCATACAACCAGTCTCTTACGCAAGCGTTCCGGCCCTTGCCGTGCTCATGGTATTTTCGTTACGGCCGGCCTGCCGCCCGTAGAGGCGAGGTGCCGACGGGGAAGAAATTCAGCTGGATCGGCGATCCGGCGCGGGAAAGTTGGGGGCCCGATTCAGCGTGGCTGAAGGGGAGCGGCCGCGCGTGACCATCTCACTGGCTACGCTGGCGAAGATCCGGTGAGCGGACGGCGCCTACCTGCTGCTGCGCACGGACGAGTCGGCCCCGGAGGAGCGCGTCACGGCGTTTTTGTTCGACGGCCGGCGACTCTCCGGCCGTGCTCGTGGCGGACATCCTCTATTATTACGAGACGGAGCGCCGGTTCGAGTCGCGCGGCAACATGATCGGCTGGACACCTACGACAAGCGGCTGGAAACCGAGCATCTCGTGTGGGACGAGACCGACCGCAAGGTCACGACGCCGGGCTTCGATCCGCATCACCACCCCGAAGAGCGGGTCAGGGATACGAACTGGACGCGGACGAGATCTGGAGCATTACACACGCTGTCGCGGGTTACAGGGCAGGTACTGGTCGAGGAGCAATAGACGCCACGTCATGAGGCTGCACTGGATACTGGCAACGATCGCGACGGCGCTCTGGGGAGCAGCCGGCGGGGCCGGCGCGCGGGCGCAGGGCCTCACGCCCGCGCGATTCACGGAGAAACAGGTCCAGATCACTCAACACCACGACCGCCTCTCCGCGCGGCAACGTCGGCGACGACCCGGTGCAGATCCTCGAAGGCCGTGTGCAGCTCGTCCAGGACAGCACCCGCCTCTGGGCCAATCGGGTATCCGCTATCTGGAACGGGACCCGGGTGGTCCTCACCGGACGCGTGATGATCGTCGAGCGGCGATTCGCGAGGCGGACAGCATCGTCTACAACACCCGCATCAAGGAAGGGCGCGCCACCGGCAACGTGGCTGGCTCACCGATGGCGATATCGACGTCTACGCGCCGTCTGCACGGTACTATGCCAACGAAGACGCACGGTGTTCGACCGCGACGTGCGGCTGGTGGACAGCCTTACCGTGCTTCGCAGCAAAGGCGTGAATACTTCTCGGACGAGAAACGCGCCGAGTTTATCACGACGTGGTGCTGGACGAAGATCGGACCCACCTCGAGGCCGACTCGTCACCTATTTCGGGAGACGGAAATCTCCATCGGGCGCGGGCGCGTTTTCGTACAGCGCATCGGCTGGCGGAGGGCAGAGACGTGTCCGAAGATCCGATTCCCTCTCGCAGTCCTACCTCTTCGGCGACTACGCCTTCAACGACAACCGGAACGGGATCAGCAACATCGTCAGCGACGCCTGCTTTTGCCCAGTTCCGGCGGGATTCGACGAGGCGTCGACACGGACACGCTGCTGATGCGCCGCGGCTGGATGTGTTCCGGGCTCGCTCAGCGTCTGATCGCGGTGGATTCCGTCCGGGTATGGCAGCGCAAGAGTTCGCGGCGGTGGCGGATTCGTCGGTGTACGACCGGATCGCGCTGGAAGGGAGGCCGCTGCGCGGTCGAACCGGTTCTACAGGAGCCGATGGCCTGGTACCAGTTCTGCAGATCACGGGCGACAGCCTGCAGGCCACGGCGACCGCCGGCTCCATCGATTCCCTCCTCGTGCGGGGCGCGCCTGCCGCCCGGGAGGATACGACGATCGAGCGCATCCACCAGCTGCGCGGCGAAAACCTGATGGGGCTGTTTCAGGAGGATTCCTCCAGAGCCTGAAGGTCTGGCCCCAGGCCGGGCGATCTACTACCGCAGCAACGACACCGGTGGGGTCGATGGCGCAGTCACGCATCGGGCGACCGTTTTGCTTCAGTTTGCCAGCCGAGCTGAAATTATTCCAGGCGTTGTCCGGAACGCAGAACGTGATGTATCCCGTTGCGTTGATTCCCTCCGTTCGAGCTGCAGAGCGCTGGCAGCCCGAACGCCGGCCAGCGATGGAACGGCTGCTCGATCCGGGCGCCGGGCGGCTCGCGTTCCGCGCCGCGGCCGGTGAGCGCGACAGACGTGATAAGTGCAGCGTCCGTTAAAATAAGGTCCTTCGACGCGCCGTGATGGGATCGCGGCGGCTCAAGAGATGACGGGAAAATGGGAAGAAGCAACGCACATGGCATCTGCCGGCACGCTCGTTCTCCGGGCGCGCAACCTGGTCCGCCGCTACAAGAAGCGGGAGGCGGTCTCCGGCGTGAGCCTCGATGTGGCGCAGGGCGAGATCGTCGGGCTGCTGGGGCCGAACGGGGCGGGCAAGACGACGGCCATTACGTGATCGTCGGGATGGTGAAACCGCACACTGGCCAGATCACACTCGGCGACCGGGATATTTCGCGAGGTGCCGATGTACAAGCGGGCGCGCTACGGGATCGGCTATCTGGCGCAGGAAGCGTCGATTTTTAGCCATCTGAGCGTGGAGGCAACCTGCACGCGGCGGTGCTGGGAATTCCGGTCGCTCGACCGGAAGGCGCGGGCAGTACGCGTGGACAGCCTGATCGAGGAGTTCGGGCTCGAACGGGTGCGCAAGTCGAAGGGCTACATGCTGTCGGGCGGGGAGCACGCCGGCGCACGAAGTCGCGCGCGCCCTGGCGTCCGATCCGCGCTTTTTGCTGGATGAGCCTTTCACCGGCGTCGACCCGATCGCGGTGGAGGACATTCAGTCGATCGTCGCCGGCCTGAAGGACAAGGATCAGGGTGCCGATGCTGTACAATGTCCACGAGACCCTGGCGATCACCGACCGCGCCTACCTGCTCTCACGAGGTGCATCCTGAAACAGGGCTTCCGCCGAAGGCCCTCGCGAGCGACGAAGAAGTGCGAAAACGCTATCTTGGTTACCCTGGAGCGGTACAAGTAGGGGTTCAAGGTTTGAGTTCATGGTTTCAGGGATGTTTTGGCGATCAAACATCCTCACTGTTTCTGACCGTAAACACAATCCTTGATTCTTGATCCTTGATCTTTAATCCTTAAACCTTAATCCGATTGCCCCATGGTCGTAGTCATGCAAGCCGGTGTGGAAGAGAGGCTGATCGAGGCCGTCATCGGGCGAGAGGTCGGTTCGGGTTCGATGTGCATCGATCGAGCGGCGTGCATCAGACGGTGCTGGGCGCGATCGGTGTGCGGCCTGATTTCGATCTGCGCCAGGTGCGGGTGCTGGAGGGTGGCCGAGGTGTATCAGGTCACCGGCCCCTGCAAGATCGCCAGCCGGACCTGGCGGCGCAGCAGGCCTACGGTAATCGGGTGAACGGCATTTCCGATCGGCAGCGACCGGGTCGCGGTGATGGCCGGACCGCAGGTGTTCGAGGTCGGAGGAACAACTGGAGCAGGTGGCCACCCTGCTGGTGTCGGAGAACGTGCCCGGTTCCTGCGGACGAGTCTGTTGCGCCCGAAGAAGGCCGCGCACACGCCGCAGTGGCCGGCGGACGATCGGGTCGATCTGATCCGCGCCATCGCGAGCCGGCATGGCCTCAACCTCGTGCTCGGAGTGGCCGACGAACGCTGGTCGAAAAGGCCGCCGACGCGGCGGACGGCCTCCTCGTGGCGGCGCAGGGCATGCAGAACGACGTGCTGCTGTCGGAGGTGGCGCGGACCGGCAAGCCGGTGATCCCTGCAGCGCGGCCTCGCCGCCCGGATCGAGGACTGGCTGATGGGGGCTGAAAAATCCTGACCCAGAACAACGCCCGTCATGCTCTGCGAGGGCGGCATCCGGACATTCGACCGTACGCATACGCTCGATCTGTCCTCCATCCGGTGGTGCAGTCCAGGCCCTCCCCGTCCTCGCCGATCCGAGCCACGGCATCCCCGGGCTCCGCAACAAGGTGACGCCGATGGCGCGCGCGGCCGACGCCGCCGGCGCGCACAGGTCTTGATCGACATCCACCCCGACCCGCAATCGGCGCTGCGACGGTCCCGGCGCTGTTCGAGCAGTTCGTCGAACTCATGCAGCAGATCCGGCTCATCGCGGAAGCCGTGGGGCGCACGGTCACCTCGCCCGCCGGCCGCTGAAACCTCGCTATCGGGGCGGCGTTGGGAATCGGGCCGGCAGCCACCTCCCGACGCGCCTCCTGCGTTTCTCCGGCGCGTCGCCCATCCGTTCGGCACGATCCGTGATCGGGTGCCTCCGGTGCGTCTCCCCGCATTTCATCTCACCCTAGATTTCCAGCGCTTATGTGCGGCATTGTCGGATATATCGGGCATCGTCAGGCCCAGCCCATTCTCGTTCAAGGTCTTCAGCGTCTCGAATACCGAGGCTACGATTCGGCGGGCATCGCCACCGTCGAGGATGTGCTGACGGTTCGGAAGAAGAAGGGGAAAGTGAGCGACCTGACGGGTTCGCTGAACGCCGGCGGGATGAACGGGACGCTAGGCATCGGGCACACGCGCTGGGCGACGCACGGCTTCCCGAGCGACATCAACGCGCACCCGCACGTCTCGGCCGACGGCGATTTCGCGCTGGCGCACAACGGCATCATCGAAAACTACCAGACCATCCGAGAACGCCTGACGCGGCAGGGGTATACGTTCGTGAGTCAGACCGACACCGAGGCGCTGGTGCATCTGATCGACGACGTCCGCAAGGAGACGGGGTTGCCGCTGCCGCAGGCGATGCAGCAGGCGCTCACGCAGGTCGCCGGCACCTACGGCATCGTCATCGTCTCCCAGAGCGATCCCGATTTGCTGCTGGCGGCCCGGAAGGGGAGTCCGCTGATCCTGGGCGTGGGGGATGGCGAGTTTTTTCTGGCTTCCGACGCCTCCGCGATCGTGGAGCACACGCGCCAGGTCGTCTACCTGAACGACGGCGAGATGGTGGAAGTCCGCCGCGGCGGCTATCAGGTGCGCACTATCCTCAACGTGCCGCTGGAGAAGGAGGTGCACGCACTGGAATGGGATCTCGAGGAGATTGAAAAGAGCGGTTATCCGCATTTCATGCTGAAGGAGATTATGGAGCAGCCGGCCTCGCTCGAGAACTGCATGCGCGGCCGTGTCCTCGTGGATGAAAACCGGATCCTGCTCGGCGGCCTGATCGATGTGATGGATACGCTGCGGGATGCGAACCGCATCATCATCTGCGCGTGCGGGACGTCGTGGCACGCCGGCCTCGTGGGCGAATACCTCATCGAAGCGCTGGCCCGCATCCCGGTGGAAGTCGAATACGCTAGCGAATTCCGCTACCGCGACCCGATTCTGCGCCAGGGAGACATCGTGCTCGTGATCTCGCAGAGCGGCGAGACGGCCGATACGCTGGCCGCCGTGCGCGAGGCGCAGCGGAAGGGCGTCCCGGTGCTCGGGATCTGCAACGCGGTCGGCTCGACCATCGCGCGCGAGACGGACGCCGGTGTGTACCTCCATGCGGGGCCCGAAATCGGCGTGGCGTCGACGAAGGCGTTCACCGCGCAGGTGCTCGTGCTGAGCATGATCGCGCTCAAACTGGCGGAGGGGCGGACGCTCACGCCGGCGGCGATGGCCTATCACCTCCGGGCGCTGGCCGGCCTGCCGGACCAGGTCCGCGAGGTGCTCAAGATCGACGAGGAGATCCGCTCGCTCAGCGCCACGTACCGCTACGCGACGAACTTTTTGTACCTCGGGCGCGGCTATAATTTCCCCGTCGCGCTCGAAGGCGCGCTCAAGCTGAAGGAGATCTCGTACATCCACGCGGAAGGATATCCGGCGGCGGAAATGAAACACGGGCCGATCGCGCTCATCGACCGGCAAATGCCGGTGGTGTTCATCGCCCTGAAAGACGGGACGTACGACAAGGTCATCTCCAACATCGAGGAGGTGGTGGCCCGCCAGGGCTCGGTCATCGCGATCACCGAGGAAGGCAATCACGAACTCGACGAGCTGTGCGAGCATGTCATCCACATCCCGCCGACCGAGCCGTTCCTCTCGCCGATCCTCGCGTCGATCCCGCTGCAGCTGCTATCCTACCACATCGCCGTCCTGCGCGGCTGCAACGTCGACCAGCCCCGAAACCTGGCCAAGAGCGTGACGGTGGAGTGACGCGCGGCGAAGCCCGGCGCTAGTTCTCAAAGGTGCCGGCTTGCGGAGTGAGCTGCTCCAGCTGGTTGAAGTTGAGCCGGTAGGCCGTGTCCTGGCCGGATGCCGTGGCGGCGAGTTCGGTTTCGCGCGCCTCGATCCAGAGGGTCTGGGTGCCGGCGCCCGGAATGCTGAAGTGGACCTGATGCGTGGCGTTGGCCTTGATGTCGGCGGCCGTGGTGCCGCGCATGAAGCCCGCGGCCTTGAGGGGCGCGAAGCGGGAGAGCCAGTCCATCACCGCGGACGAGTCCGCCGGCTCGCTGCCGTCTCCGTCGATGGAGATGGACCATCCTTCGGCGGTCAGTGCGAGTTCGTAGCCGGCGTCCGGGCCCGAGACGACGACCTTCTCGATGTTGCCGCGCGGGATGGCCAGGACGGTTTTGTCGCGCCAGCGGTCGGTGTCGTCCGGCAGGTTGAGGCGGCCCTTCGTGAGGTACACCCGGCGGTCGCCGGCGATGCGCAGGTAATACGACTGGAGATCGGGGCCGTTGCCGCCGATCAGGATCGTCTTGCCGCCGCTCGGCCAGATGAGGTCCACCTGCTTTTCCCCCTCGCCGAGGCCGTATTCGGCATACCGTTCCTCGTTGTTCGACACGATGGTCTCCAGCTCGATGGCGGTGAGGTTGGCGATGAGCTGGGCGACGAGGGCGCTATCGGCCTTGCCGGCGATCGGCTCGACGACCTGCCATCCATCCTCCTGTTTTTCGAAGGCGAACGGCGATCCGCCGCGCGTGATGACGATGCGCGTCAGTTCGTTGCCGGGGATCTTCAGCGCCGGGAGGTCGAGCGTGGAGGCGTTTTTGTTGAAAGAGCCTGTTGCAAAAGCAATCCCCACGAGGACGACGAGGGCGCCGAGCAACCAGAGGAGTTGACGTTGTTGCATGGGATCGGTGCGGGAAGCGAGGTTGGTGGAGTCGATGGCGGTCGCGCGGCGCTTCAGGGCGCCAGCACGATCTGCCTCGAACGGCGTTTCTGCCAGCGGAAGAGGCCGAAGCCTACCAGCAGGAGCAGGGGCGCGAGCATGTTGCCGTATTTGATCCAGGCGCGGGCGCCTTCCGACGTCTCGCGGAGGACCCGCGGTTCGTTGCTCTTGGACCGGATCGCGAGGAGCGCGTCGTCCTGGACGAGCCAGTCGGCCATGTTAAGCCCCAGGTTGATGTTGCCGGGCACGGCGCCGACGATCGACTCGTTGATGAAATCGCCGTCGCCCACCAGCACGATGCGCGTGCCGGCGCTCTGGACGCCCGGCTCATAGGCGCTGGGGAAGGACCCCGTGTAGGCGGCCGCGAGCGGGAACGGCCCGTCGGAGAAGTTCATCTCGGGCGGGAAGCCGGGCTGGATCATAAAAAAGCCTTCCTGGAGCTGGCTTCGCTGGGTGCTGGACGCCAGGATCTCACGCGTCGCGCCGGGCGGCAGGGCCAGCGAGGTGTCCACGGTGCTCGCGAAGAACAGCATGGCGCTGCCGATCCGGTTCACCATGTTGTTGCCGGCGTTGAAATTCGTGACGACGGGCAGGAACGGATACGGGATCTGCTGGCTGACCGTGTAGGAGCCCATCGGGCGCTGCACCGAGATGGGGGCGTTCTGCTCGTCCATCACGAGGTCGGTGTGGAGCCCCACGCCGTAGGAGGCGAGCAGGGATTCGAGCGCCGTGTTGTGTTCGAAGGCCTGGCCGGCCTGGATGATCACATCCACGCGGTTGAGGAGCACGGCGAGCCGGCCGCCCTCCATCAGATAGGTGTCGATGGCGCGCAGGTGGGCTTCGGGGAGCGAATCCCGGGGCGCGACGATAAACAGCGCGTCGGGCGCCTCGCTGAGCCGGCCGGTGGAATCCACCACGGTGATCGTCTTGCGCTCGTAGTTTCGCCCGAGCTGCTGATAGAACGACGGCATCGCGCGCCATCTCGCTCAGAATCCGATGGACGGCAGGGCGTCCGTTGAGCCGGCGGATGGCGCTCGTGATGTCGTATTCGAGCGTGGCGCGGTCCTCGAACACGGGATGACTTCCCGCTTGTTGCCGTAGAGGATGGCCACGCCCATATAGGCGTTCTTGAACTGGACGTTGTCCTGTTCGAAGACCTGGATCTGGACGGGCGGGATGCGGTAGCGGGCGGCTTCCTGTTGCAGCTCCTCATCGTCCACGGGATCGACGAAACGCGTATTGCACATTGGCGCCGCCGTAGGCCGGTAGTCGTCGAGCTTATCCTTGAAGCGGCGGTTGTCGCTATGGGGCGCCGGCAGGTTGTCGGTGAAAAACGCCTTGATCGTGATCGGGTCGGGCAGGGGATTCGACGATGTCGATCGAGGCGTCGGACAACGAGTAGACCCGGTCGTCGGTGGTCGAGCCGGCCGAACAGGTTCATGCCGACCAGATTGACCGCCACCAGGATCAGGCGATCAGGAGCAGGGCCGTACGGGTATTCCAGTCGCGTTTCATGGGTTTGTCCTTGCCGAGATGCAAAAGCTTGCGTCTCGGAGATGTTGCAGGTACATGCAGCGTCCCGGTCTGGCGGCGCGGCCGCACGGCGCGGCCAGACCGGGGCGGCGCGGTCATTCAGGCCGGCGGGCCAGGTTGTAGGCCGTCAGCACACAGGCGAATCCCGTAACCGACAGGTAGTACAGGATGTCGCGCGTGTCGATGACTCCGCGCAGCAGGTTTTGTGAGTGGTAATCCAGAGCTGAGATACTGGAATATGCCGGCGAGCGACTGGGGGACGAACAGCGTCACCTTATCCAGCTGTACAGCACACGAAAATGATGGCGAATCCGAGGATGAACGCCACGATCTGATTCCGCGTCAGGAAGCTGGACGCGAGGAGCCCGATCGGCACGCACGACGGCCCGAAGAGCAGGGAAGCCGAGGTAGCCGCCGGCAGTGGCCCGAAGTCGAGGTCGCCCAGGATGGAGAATGTGATGGCGTATACGAAGGTCAACGCGGGCGGCCATAGCAGCACCGTCGCGGCGAGCAGCTTGCCGACGATGATCTGCCAGTCGCGGATGGGCATCGTGAGCAGCAGCTCGAGCGTGCGGCGCGGCGCTCCTCGGCGAAGAGCGACATGTTGATCGCCGGCACGAAAAAGAGGAGAAGATGGAACAGGGCGAACTCGAACAACGTACGCAGGGACGCGACGTTTTCGATAAACAGCGGGTTGCTGAAGAAGAACCAGCCGGTGAACAGGAGAAACACGCTCAGCACGACGTACGCCGCCGGGCTGTCGAAATAGGCGTGCAACTCGCGCTTCGTCAGGGTCCAGGTTTCATGCATGATCGTAGCGACAACAAACGATGAGGCGGCCCGTCAGGCCGTGGTGGTGGCTGACGGAAGATGTCTTCCAAGTTGGCCTGGTTGCGGTGCAGCTCGGTGAGCGTCCAGCCCCGGTCTACCGCCATGCGGAAGAGTTCGGGCCGGAGGTCTTCCTTGAGGTCGGTGGACAGGGTGAGCGTCTCGCCGTCCTGAACGAGCTGGCCCGTGATGCGGGCCTTTGCCCAGGCTTCCAGGGCGGGGCCACGTCCGCGCCGGCGTGCTGGAGGCCGAAACGGATCTGCGCGCCGCGGTACATGGTGCGCAGCTCGTCCGGCGTGCCGTCCGCCTCGATCGAGCCCTTGTTGATGATGAGCACGCGATCGCACGGGGCTTCCACTTCCGAAAGGATGTGGGTGGAAAGGATGACCGTCCGCTCTGTGCCGATGGCCTTGATGAGCTCCGGATCTCGACGATCTGGTTGGGGTCGAGGCCCGACGTCGGCTCGTCGAGGATGACGATGGGGGGGTTGTGGATCATCGCCTGGGCAGGGCCCACCCGTTGCCGGTAGCCTTTGGACGGGGCGTCGATCTTTTCCGAGCACGGAGCCCAGGCCGCATACAATCGGCCATCTGGGCGATGCGCTTTGATCGGTCGCCGGCCGGCGCCGCGCATCGCCGCGACAAACGACAGGTAGTCGTATACCTGCATGTCGTGATATAGCGGCGTGTGCTCGGGGAGGTAGCCGATCTTGCGTCCGGATTTCGAGACCGTCCTTGCGGACGTCGAGCCCGTCCACGAGGACGGTGCCTTCGGAAGGCGGGAGATAACACGTGATGACCTTCATCGTCGTGGTCTTGCCCGCGCCGTTCGGCCGAAAGCCAAGCACCTCTCCTGACGGACCTCGAGCGATATCGCGTTCACCGCGCGTTCGGATCCGTACGTCTTGGTGAGTCCGTTTACCTCAATCATGATGCAGGGTGTTCGTAATAGCACGAGCGGTCCACGACCGCGACCGGAAAATAGCGGATTTCCTGATAAAACACAGTGCGCCGGGGGGCGCTGTCGCCAGCATGGCGATAACGACCGTCCGCTGGGCCCTATTGTGGGCATTTGGTGCCTTCACGATTTCTTCCATATCTGATGATCAGCTGCATATCGGCGAGGGCCGCGAAGGCGCACACGCCACGTGACCATGATCGCCAGCTCCCGCCTACGGCGTCGATCAGAGCCGGTCAGAGCGGCAAGGTCATCGACCCGACGTGCTGCCGAGATAAAACGTCGTGATGTTGCCGCTCGATGTTGCGCTCGGCGAAGGCGAGCGCGGTGGGGAAAATGGTCGACGCCGCCAGCCCAGGTTCAGCGCCCCGACCCAGATCAGCGCCGGCAGGACGGTGCTTGCGCCACCATGCCGATGCTCACGATCGCCCAGATGAGGTGCACCCGCAGGATCGGCGGGGAAGGTAGCGTCTCGACATGTAGACCGACATCAGCCGGCCCACCATCAGTCCGCCCGAGAACGTCGAGTTGGTGCGCCGTGGCGGTATCCACCCGGGCGAGGCCGCGCTCGGGATGGCGTAGGTAGATCCAGCCGAAAGCCGGCTGATGCCGGCGTACATGAAGCGGAAGAAGAACACCAGCATGGACACGTCCGGAGGTCGGGCGCCTCGACATGTCCGTGCGGTCGGACGGTGACCTCGGGCTGGACGGGATCACCCATATCGCGACCGATGGCGCATACGCCGATGCCCAGTAGGCGAACAGCGGTGACCGGTGAAGTGGAAGGCCCTGGCGACGAGGATGGGGCGTGAGAAACGCGCTGCCGAAGCAGAAATGGAGCCCGTTCAGGTACGGTCCCACTTTTCGCGAACGTCCTGAGCAGGGTGTTGGTGCCGATATCCGCCGTCGCACTGGCCGAGCCGTGGAAGACGAGCAGCAACAGCAACGGCAGCGAGCGGATGTGCGGCACCAGCAGCATGATCGCCGCCATCGTGCTCCAGCGCGCCTCCGATGAGCGGATGGTCGGCGGCCGTCGATCAGCCGGCCGATGAAAAAGCAAATATCACCATATACCCCACCATGCGCGCCGTAAACACGAAGCCGATGCTTTTCGCAGGGTGACGCCCGTCTGCTCCGCGAGCGCGGGCAGCGTGGGTCCGAGCTGCTATGGGCCGGCCAGCCCCAACACAAAACACCCCGATATATGGCGCGACGCGGCTGAAGGGCGGCGGGATCCCGCCAGCAGCCGCCAGCAAGGTAGAAGGAGGCAAAGAGGCACCCATGGCGACTATCGCGTTGCAGGAAGAGATAACCGGCGCGCCGGCCAGGAAATCGGCAGTATACTCCGTGAAGAACATGTGAAGATCGGCTTGCCCGGTGAAGTGATCGTTGATTACACGGGGGCCGAGGGCCGTCCCCGCCGAGACGCGCACGTTCTGCAGTGCGCCGCGGCGCGGCGGCCAACGTGGCGGTGGGGCCCTGCACCTTCGGCGTGGCGCCCGTGCTGATGAGCCGCGTGGAAGACCACCCTGCCGGCCGCTTCCTCGGGAAATAGGTCCGAACGCCGGGGGTTTCGACCAGCACCCTCGGCGTGGACCCCGACCGGCTCCACGTGCGGCGCGCGTTCACCGCCTACGGCGCGGACGGCCGGCGCGCGACGTCGACAGATCGTCAACCGCCGGAGCGCGGACCAGACCCTGCCGCTGGAGGACGTGGCCGACGCGCTGCATCCACCCGATGCCGCGTTGCACATCAACGGCACGGCCTTCCTGGGCGAGGTCACGGCGGCGACAGCCGGCGCGCTCGCCCGGCGGGTGCGCGCCGGCGGGGGATGGGTATCGTTCGACCCGAACATCCCACTGACCGGATTCCGCCGGATGCCCAGGAACGCCTCGTCGCCTTCCTGGGTGACGTCGACCTCCTGGCGTCGGGGCCGGCGGGAGTGGTGTGGATCCAGCGCTGCGCCGGCGGCGTCGTTCGCCCTCCGGATCCTGACGGATGGCGCGCGGGGCCTGGCTGACGGCGGTTCGGAATCGGTCCACGTCCCCGCACCGCAGACGGCCTGCATCGACCCGACGGGCCGGGCGATGCCTGGCGGGCGCCTGCCGCACTGGTCCGTCTGGGGACGCAATAGAGGGCGGCGCGTCGCTTGCCGCGATAGGGGCCGCCGAGTGGCGCGGGCCGGCGAGGTCATCGACGCCTGGCGGGCATTAGCCGCCCCGCCGGCTCCTTCCGACGATGGTACTTCTGTCACAACGCTAGGCTTGCCGGAAGGTTGCGATACTGCTAGACTTGCCGGCTGCCCTGGGAAGCAGTCATCAGTTCGTTCCATCCAGGCAATGCGTACGCGTCATGCAACGTGAAGTGAAATACCGCAAGTTTCCGATCTCCTTCGGCGAGCGGCTTTCGGACATACCGGATTACCAATGGTGGCGGCAGCTGGGCTGGACCTCAAGTGGTCCTACATGACGGTAGAAGATGGAAGCGATATGTCGAAACGCTCGAGCGCACCTCGCCGCGAATCATGTCCACGGCCGCAGGCCGTTTCTGCCCGTAAAGCCTCATGTCCACGGCCGCAGGCCGTTCCTGACAGCCCTATCTCATGTCCACGGCCAAAGGCCGTTCCAAAGCCTTCCGCTCTTAATTGAACCGCAAAAACGCGATCAAATCCACCATCTGCTGCTGATCGAGGGCGGCTTCGAGGCCCGTGGGCATCATGGTCTGATTCAGGTTTTGCATGGTGACGACCTCGGTGCGGGGGATGGTGATGTCTTCCCGGGCCGGCGTGCGGATGGTGATGCTGGAAGGGGAATCCGCGGCGAGGAGACCGGTGACCGTTTCGCCGGACGTGCGTTCGACGGACCACAGTTCATACCCGTCGGAGACCGAGCGCTGGGGCATGAGGATTTTGGCGACGAGTGCCTCGGGCGACCAGTGGCGTACGGTGGCGAGGTCGGGGCCGAAGGCCGTGCCGTGCGCGCCGCCGACCTGGTGGCAGGTCCCGCAAACCCGCTCAAAGTTGGCCTGGCCGGCATCGACCCTGCCGTCTCCCCCCAGTGACGCCATGTAGGTGGCGACAATCTGCTCGCGGGCGCCGGGTTCTTCGCTGAGCAGCGCCCGGGCGCGGTCGCGCAGCGGTCCGGCCCAATCGCGCATCAGCACCACGGTCCGATTCCACCCCAGCGACGAGCGCTGGATCGTGCCGGCTTCCACGGCGTCCAGCAGCCGCGCGGCGCGTTCGGGGGAGCCCATCAGGACGTCGAGGGCTACGTCGCGCACCGCCGGCGTGAGCCCGGCCCACCGTTCGATCAGCACGTCGCCGATGCCGGCGTCTTCCACGTTCTTGAGCGCCCGCACCGCCGCGGTCTGGACGTCAGGGTGCTCCGTCGGTACGATCAGCGCGGTCAGGAGCTGTTCGTGCGCATCGGGGTCGTGCATGGCGAGCAGCTGGATGTCCTGGGCGCGCAGCGCCGGCGTACGCCGGGTATCTGCGGCGCCGCTCCGGGCGGCGTCAATGGCGGCGGAAACGATCGTCGCATCGGGGAGCCCGGTTTTGTCGAGCAGCGCCAGGAAGGCGGTCCGTGCCTCGGGCTCCTCGGAACGGGTGAACGCGGCCAGCGCATGGGGCGCCGCGGCGGAGGTGAACGGCGCGTTGCGGGGCGTGCCCTGGGCCAGGCCGCGAAGCAAGGCCGTGGTTTGCCACATCGGATAGGGAGCCGGCCGGCGCGTCAGCCGGTCGGCGGTGGATGTGTAAAAACGTTCGTCTTTCTGCGCGGCCGCCAGATAGCCGACGCGCTCCAGATAAGTGGCGCGCCCCGGCGTGGCCTCGCGGCCGGCGGTGGCGACCGCCCGGGCCAGGTAGGCGTCGTCGACGCGATCGGGCGCGGAGAGCGCGGCGATCTGCATCCAGGGATCCTCGAGATCGCGACTGAGCATGCGCTGACGGATCGTGCGGCTCTGCGGGGTATCGAAAAAGCCCAGCGTACACAATAGCTGGAAGCGCACGCGCGCATTGGCGTCGTTTTCCAACCGGGCGAGCGCGTCCAGGAGGTCGGGCCGGGCGTCCAGGCGCGACTCGGCCAGGACGATCGCGTTTTCGCGGATGCCGGCGACGGCATCCTGCAGAGCCCCCTCGATGAGGGATGGCGTCAGCGCCCCGAGTCCGTCCAGCGTCCACAGCGCGTGCACGCGGCCCAGGGGCGATGCCCCCGCGGCGAGCGCGGTCAACGCCGGCACGGCGGCCGCATCCTGCCGATCGAGCAGCAGGCGCTGGGCGTTCCGCCGCCACCAGATGTTGCCGTTGGCGAGCTGCGCGACGAGCGCGTCGGTGGAGGCCGCTTCAAGCGGATCGTTGTCGAGCCAGTCCGCCGCCGGCGCGCCGGTGGGGGCGATCCGGTAGATGCGGCCGCGGTCGTTGCCGTTGTACAGGTTGCCCGAGTTGATCGTGGCCTCGTCCATCCACTCCGGATGCTCGATGATCTGGCGGTAGTAGTCGACCACATACAGCGCCCCATCCGGGCCGATATAAAAATTGACGGGCCGAAACCAGGCGTCCCGCGAGGCGAGGAATTCCCGGTGCGCCTCGATCCGCTCCGAGCGGAAGGTCGGGCCGGACTCGACCGTGCGCAGCGCGTGGACGAGGTTGTGCACGGGCTCGCCGACGAAGCTGACGTGGTGGAATTCCGGGGGGAAGAGGTCGGCCTGGTAGAGCGTGATGCCCGTCGCCGACGTGATCATGCCGCGGTCGGTGAGCAGCTGGTGCTCGGGGTTGTCCGTGATGGGATAGACGGCCGTGTTCTGCCCGTACGCTGGCGTGTACTGGATGGCGAACTGGACCGGCAGCAAGGGATTGCGGGTCAGATAACGGTTGGCGATCACCTCGTGAAACTGCGGACGCGCGTTGTTGAGCGTGAAGCGGTGCCCCCAGTCGTCGAACGCCATCCCGAACTGGGAACGGCTGGATAGCGCCTCCACCTCGAAGTGGTCCGGCTTGAGCCGCACGTTGCGGTGTTCGCCGTTGCGTCCGAGCCGGCCGGCGTCGGGCCGGGCGGGGAAGAAGACCTCGGAGCCCACGTCGCCGAACAGGTCGGCGTAGTCGTCGGTGCCGACGGTGCCCTCGTTCGCGAGGTAGATCCAGTTGTCGAGCCCGAAATACGGCTTATTGAAGTTGTGCTGGGGGTTGGACAGCGCGAAACCGGACAGCATCGTTTCCCGGCGGTCCGCGCGGCCGTCGCCGTCCGTATCCTCAAAATAGATCAGCTCGGGCGGCGCGGTGACGAGGATGCCCTGTTTCCAGCGCATGATGCCCGTAGGTAGCACGATGCCGTCGGCGAAAACGGTGCTGCGGTCCGGGATTCCGTCGCCGTCCGTGTCCTCGAGCCGCTTGATGCGGCCGCTGGGGCTCACGTCGAGCGGGTAGCCGGGCATCTCGACGACGTAGAGCCGGCCCTGCTCGTCGATTTCCATCGCGACGGGGTCGGTGACGAGCGGCTCGGCGGCGAAAAGCTCGATGGAGAAGCCGCCGGCGATCTGGAAGCCGGCGAGGGCGTCCTCCGGGGATGTCGCGGCGCTGGAGGCTGGCGGTGCCGTCTGGCAGGCCGGCGAGGCAAGCAGGGCGAGTGCGAGCAGCGAAGTCGAAATGCGTTGAAAGCGTCGCATGGGTGTCGTACGAGTCATCGGTAGGCGGGACGAATGACCGCAATATAACCGAAGCGCATCGGATGACGCCACAGGTGGGGAAACGGACCTCGCGCAGGAGAGGATCGATTGCCCGAGCCGATCTGTATGGATGCAGGCCCCGAAGATCCTGCATCCTGCATCGTGCATCCGTTGACCCAGGGCAACGGTGCGTCAGACCAGCGAGATCCTGGATCAGGTTAAGGAAACGGGTAGATCTGTATGGATGCAGGCCCCGAAGATCCTGCATCGTGCATCGTGCATCCGTTGACCCAGGGCAACGGTGCGTCAGACCAGCGAGATTCTGGATACGGGTAGATCTAAAGATCTACCCTAATTCATCGACTTCTGGGAGAGGATCTGGTCCAGCGTGTTCAGCAGGGCCGTTTTGTGGAAGGGCTTGGGCATGTAGGCGTCGAAGCCTTCGCGGAGGAGGAGCGCCCGATCCTTCGGCGTTGCCATGGCGGTGACGGCCATGAACGGGACGTTCTGGTAGTGCTGGAGTTCGCGGAGGTGGTGCAGGACGTCCACGCCGGAGGCGTCCTTGCCGAGGTTGATGTCCAGCAGGACGGCGGTGAAGTATTCCTGCCGCGCTTTTTCGATGGCTTCAGAGGCGGACGAGGCCATCTCGCACTCGAAGCGGTCGCCCAGCACGAGCGCCAGCAGCCGGCGGGTGTCGATGCTGTCGTCCACCACGAGGAGGCGGGCCGTCTTGGTGGGCGTAAGCTGAATGTCGTGGCTCTTGACCTGAGGCGGCGGCGGGGCGTCGTCTTCCTGGTTGAGGAGGACGGATAACGCATCGGAAAGCTGCTTTCCGCCGGCGCCGACGTACTGGGCGAGCTCCTTGTTTTCGTCGCGCAGCCGCTCGGCGAGCAGGTCGGCGAAGCCGATGATCGACGTGAGCGCCGTCCGGATCTCATGCTTCTTCGAGAGCAGGCCGCCGAGGGGTGTCTTCAGGAGCGGCTCCGGTTCGGAGACCGGTGCCGGGGCCGGCTCGGGCCGGCGCGCGGCCTGCTGCAGGCCCTTGCGCATTTCCTCGACCTTCTTGACGAGGTCGCGGTTCAGCGCCAGCAGCTCCTTGTTGGTGTCGGTCAGGTCGCCGTTTCGCTGGGTCAGCTCGTCGATCTGCCGGCGCAGCTCGTCGGCCTGTTCGAGCAGGCCGGCGTTCTCGACGCGCAGTTCCTCACGGGATTTCTGGATGTCCTGGAGCATCGCGTGCAGCCTCGACTTGAGCTGCGCGAGGTCGCTTTCCATCGACTCCAGGGCATGGGTCACACTTTTGTTGGAATCCATTTCGGTCCGTTCACGGTCGCCCGCGCCTGCGTCGTAAAATGTTACCTGTGCGCCGGTCGATGCCCCATCGTTGAGGGGCACGGGCCGGATTTGAAGCTGTACAGGTCTCGTTTCCCCGTTGATTTCAAAGGGGATGGCTTTGGATTTAAACGTCTTGTTGCGCTGAATCGCCTGCTCGAGCGCCGCCTTCAGATCCGCGCGGATATCCGGGATCACGAGATCGACCAGATCGACGCGCAGGCTGTCGCCCGGCAGCTCGAGAAACTCGCTGACCGGACCGTATTGCTCGACGATGCGGCCATCGGCATCGACCAGCAGGGAGGGATGAACCTCCAGCAGTTCGATGGCCTCGGCTTCCGCGGGCTCGGCCGGCGGATCCTCGATCGCGGCGACTTCCGAATCGGTCAGTTCGATTTCCACCATGTCCTCGACGGCTTCGTCCGGCTCTCCGGCAGGCTCCGCATCGACGGGCTTCGGTGTCGACGGGGCGAAGAGGGGCATATTCGTTTTTTTCTGTAGAATGAAGCCGGCCCCGTTCACCGGCACGAATCCCGCCGGTTCGGGAGCGGGCGCGTCCGGCTGGTCGAGGATGAGGAAACCGCCCGGCGCCAGCGCTTCGTGAAACTGGTTCGCTACCTGATGCGCCATCGCGTCGTTGAGCCGGGCGAAGACCTCGCTGCAATAGATGGCGTGCAGGCCGTTCAGCGGCGGCGTCATCAGCGTGTTGTGCGAGAAGAAGTGGATGATCTTCTGCAACTCCTCGGAAACGATATACCGCTCGCCGTCGCGCCGGAAATAGCGATCCATGTAGACGGCCGGCAGGTGCGATGCGATGCCCAGTCCGTACACGCCCTTGCGGGCAAAAGCGAGGGTCTCGATGTCGCTGTCGGTCGCGATGACCTGCAGCTTCGTTGACGACATGCTCTTGGAAGCCCGTTCATGCAGCAGGATGGCCAGCATGAGCGCTTCCTCGCCGCTCGCGCATTCAGGCACCCAGATCCGGCAGGTGCCTTGCGACGAGCCCATCTCCATGATCCGATGGAGCAGCGTCTCCTTGATGCGCTGGAAGATGCGGCTCTGCTTGTAGAACGACGCGTTCCGAAACAACAGGCGCTTGGCGAGAAAGCCTGTTTCCGCGGGATAGGACTTCAGGATGCCGATGTACTGCGAAAGACTCGACACCTGATGAATGGCCATCCGCTGCGCGAAATGCGCCTCCAGGAACGCCGGCTTGAAGACGCCGAAGTTGATGCCGTGCTCTTTCTCGAGCATCTCGAAAATCTGTTCGAGGATCTGCGTCTCCTTCTCATCCCGCCACAATACCGCCCGGGTCGACTCCGCCGACGAGCGCGACTTCAGATAGCCCGCCAGCAGCGTGGCCATCTGCTGCGGGGATACGACGGCATCGACCAGCGTGCGCACCTCGAGCCCCAGCACGTCGTCCTCGTCGCTCTGGCGGGGCGTCGCCTGGAAGATCAGCCCCCCGGCGCTGCGCAGCTGCTTCAGGCCGGCGATGCCGTCCGTAAAGACGTCGTTGAACAGGAGCGCGATGGTTTGCGTGTTCTCGAGCTGGGAGAGCGAACGGAAGATGGCGTCGAGCGGGAGCTGCGACGTGTCGAGCGTGGCCGGCGCGACGATCTGCACGATGTTGTCGCGCACCGCTATGTGTTTGCCCTGGGGCACGAGGTAGATGCAGCCGGGCCGGAGCTTCTCCCGTCCCTTGAGCACGATCGTTTCCAGATGCGGAACGTCGAATTGCGACTCGTCGAGCCGGGGGCCATTGCCCGTCCCGCTCGACAGCACGATAAAGGGCGTGCGGCAGCTGCCGGGCAGCGCCTTGAAAAACGCCCGGATCGCGTCGTAGCCGGAGGGGGATACCGTGGCGGCGACGACCGAGTTGGACGGGTGCGCCGGGGTAAACAGGTGGTTGGCTACGAGTTCCAGCGGAGGACGCGTGGGCTTGTCGTTCGATTCCATATCGGGTTCCGTCCAAAAACGAGAGGTACGGCAGATGGCGGCAGGCAGACCCTGCGACGCGGGGGGACGGATAGGATAGAGGGGGATGTATTCTATTCGTCTCGTTCGTCGAGCCGGCGGTAAAATTGCGGACGCGATCGATGTAACGGCTCTATATAAACAAAGCATGTGCCGCTTCACGCTGGAAACGGCACATGCCTGATAGAATCCCTCCGAACGGAGCCAGGAGCCCGGCGGTTCGCGCCAGGGAGGCGCTGAACGACTAGCGGACGAGCTTTTTGTAGCGGATGCGGTGCGGCTGGTCCGCCTCGATCCCGAGCACCTCGCGGCGGTGATTCTCATATTGAGAGTAGTTGCCGTCGAACCACGTCACCTCGCTGTTGCCCTCGAAGGCGAGGATATGCGTGGCGATGCGGTCGAGGAACCACCGGTCGTGCGAGATCACGACGGCGCAGCCGACGAAGTTCTGCAGCGCTTCTTCGAGGGCGCGGAGCGTATTCACGTCGAGGTCGTTCGTCGGCTCGTCGAGCAGGAGGACGTTACAGCTCTCGCGCAGGGTTTTGGCGAGGTGGACGCGGTTGCGCTCGCCGCCGGAGAGCTGCCCCACGCGCTTCTGCTGGTCGCTGCCGGCGAAGTTGAACCGGCCGACGTAGGCGCGCGAATTCATCTCCCGGTTGCCGACCTGCAACAGCTCCATGCCGCCGGAGATCTCTTCCCAGATGGTCTTGTTGGGGTCGAGCGGACGGTTCTGGTCGACATAGCCGAGCTTCACCGTCTCGCCGAGCCGGAACGATCCGCTGTCGGGCGTCTCCTGCCCGGTGATCATCCGGAAGAGCGTCGTCTTGCCGGCGCCGTTGGGGCCGATGACGCCGATGATGCCGCCCGGAGGCAGCGCAAAGCTGAGGTCCTCGAACAGGAGGCGATCGCCGAACGCCTTGGAGACCTTCGTTGCCTCGATAACGAGGTTGCCGAGGCGCGGTCCCGGAGGAATGGGGATTTCCATATCCTCGTTGCGTTTCTCCTGCTGATCGGCCACCATCTTCTCGTACGAGGCGATACGGGCCTTGCTTTTGGCGTGCCGGCCCTTGGGCGACGTCCGGATCCATTCCAGCTCGCGTTCCAGGGTTTTCTGCAGCTTCGAGGCCTGCTTTTCTTCGAGGGCGAGGCGCTTGCCCTTCAATTCAAGCCAGGTGGAGTAATTGCCCTCGAAGGGAATGCCCTGGCCGCGGTCCAGCTCGAGGATCCAGCCGGCGACGTTGTCGAGGAAGTAGCGGTCGTGCGTGACGGCGATGACGGTGCCGGGGTACCGGGCCAGATGCTGTTCGAGCCAGGAGACCGACTCGGCGTCGAGGTGGTTCGTCGGCTCGTCGAGCAGGAGGACATCGGGCTCCTGGAGCAGCAGCCGGCAGAGGGCAACGCGCCGGCGCTCGCCGCCGGAAAGCACCTTGATCTGGGTGTCGGGCGGGGGACAGCGCAACGCGTCCATCGCCATGTCGAGCTTGCTCTGGATGTCCCAGCCGTTGACGTGATCGATCTGGTCCTGCAGCTTCGCCTGCTCCGCCATGAGCGCGTCATAGTCGGCGTCGGGCTCGGCGAATTTCGCGCTCACCTCCTCGTACGCCTTCACCAGGCCCACGATGCGCGAGGCCCCCTCTTCGACGATGGCGCGGACGGTGCTTTCCGGGTCCAGTTCGGGCTCCTGGGAGAGGTATCCGAACGTGATGCCCTTTTTGGTTTCGATCGTGCCGAGGTAGTCCTTGTCGAGCCCGGCGATGATGCGAAGCAAGGTGCTCTTGCCGGCGCCGTTGAGACCCAGCACACCAATCTTCGCGCCGTAGAAGAACGACAGGTTGATGTTTTTGAGTACCTGCTTGCTGGGTTTGTGGATCTTGCCCACGCCCAGCATGGAGAAAATGATTTTGTTGTCGCTCAAGGAAATGGGAGGAAGGTTACAGGATGCGGTGCGATGACAGCCACCTCATACGCACATGCGCCGGCGCGGTGCCCTCGACCGCGCCGGCGCATGATGAATGTTTGTCCGGGTAACCTGTCCGGCGCCGTGGACCGTTCAGCGGTCACGGCACGAGGCTACAGGTACTACGTTCTGGAACCAGCAACGTGGACCGGTGGACCCTAAAGCCGGGTGTTGACGACGTTGTTGTACATCGAGCCGAACGTGTAGCTGAGGCCGATGGAGCTGCTAAACTGGTAGGTCGTGGCCAGCTGCCGCTGCTGGAGGAGCAGGTCCTCCAGGTTGGTCTCGCCCTTCGGGAGGTACAGCTGGTCGTGGATGAACTCCAGGCCGCTGGCCAGCCGCACCGAGAGACCGCGCGTCAGGCGGAGCGAGATGTTGCCGGACACTTCGAGCCGGTTTTTGGACGGGTCGTGCATGTACTGTGACCCGAGCAGCCGCGCATTCGTCTCGCCCCACGTTTCCTTCAGCCGCAGGCGGGCTTCGAGGCTGTGGCGGAGGAGCGACTCCTCGTCCTGGTTAAAGATCGTCGTCTCGGTATAATCCTGGTAGGTGTAGGAGAGCCGGTAGGCGAACGTGAACTCGCGGCGGGTCGACTGGTCGTAGGGGTAGATGTTGTACTCCACCGCCGGCCCGGTCGAAAGCCCCAGATCGGTGTTGTTGAAGGACGACCTGTTCGCCGAGCCGGAGACGCCGAGCGACCAGTGCTCCGACAGACTCTTGACGATCGAGGCCCACGCGCCGGCGCGCTCCGAGTTGCTTTCGATGGTCTCCTCGTCATCCTTGAAACGCCGCAAGTCGCGGTTGCCGTACACCTGCGTCTGGATCCGCCAGTCTTCCGTCACCCGGTCGGCAGTGACCGATGAACTCATCTGGTAGATGTCGCGCGAGGCCTGGCTGTCGAAGTAGCCGCTGCCGTTGATCCGGAAGACCCAGAAGTTCCACGGATCGTCCACCGGCTGGACTTCGATCGACTCTTTTCCGTTGTAGCCGATTTGCAGCTGGGATCCCACCGGCGTACGCGCGAGGTAGGGCATCAGGCCGAGCAGGATCTGGTGCGTCAGCCCGCGGCGGACTTCGTCGGCCGTGTTGGTCTGCAGGCTGTTGTAGATCAGCGTCTGCTGCAAATCCTGGAATCGCCCCTTGCCGATGAAGTTGATGGTATACGCCTGCCCGCCGCTGCCCGTCCGCATGTTGGTGATCAGGACGTGCACATCCGCCATTTCCTTGTCGCGAACGTGGTTGACGAAGTTGATTTCCTGCTTCAGGTAGAGCTGGTCGCACGCGGCGCAATCGAAGAAGATGGCCGGGATGGCGTTTTTGTCGCAGGGGTCAGGATCGCCGGCGGTGCATGCCTTGTCCGCAGGGCGTTTGTCCTTCTTGTCGTCGAAACGGGGTGCATCGTAGCGGTGATAGGCTACCTGAGGGGCATAGGCACGGGCCGGGACGACGAACAACAGGACGAGCGCAAGGAACAGCACCGTTTTTTCCTTCATCATTCAATTCCTTGTAGGCAAACGGGTTAGGGGTGATTGGCGAACCTAAAATACGATCTTCTGCGCCCTCGGATCGGCAGCGAGAGAAGAAATTACGTCATCTTAACATTTCATTCCCCGACAGGTGTTTCGTTTTCGGGATGCCCGAGGCTCAGCGCTCAGCGCACCACGGTGATCGGGCGCGTCTCGCGCCGGCCGTCGGCCTCGAGAACGAGGTAATAGACGCCCGCCGAAAGCCCGCCGGCGTCGAGATGGAGCTCATGCCGGCCCGGGGCGCGCGATTCGTTCATCAGCCGGCGCACGGGCCGACCGAGCCCGTCGAACACATCCACCGTCGCCGGCCCCGCCCGGTGCAGTTCGATCACCGCCGTCGCCGCGCCCGCCACGGGATTCGGGAAAACGCCCCGGATCCCGAAATGCAGCGGCGTTTCGGTCTGCACGGCCACCGGGTGTTCATTATCCTCTCCCAGCGACTGGATCCAGGCGGCCAGCAGGGCTACGCCGGCGGTGTCGATCCGGCTCTTCGCCAGCGGCGGCATCGCGATCAGGGGATCGAGGCTGTTCAAGCGCCGATACAGCACGGAACGCGCGGTATCCCCGGGCGCGATCGCGACGCCGTCCGGGATGCCGATCGGGCTGAGCACATAGCCGTCGATCAGGTTGGCATCCGCGAGCGGTGTGGCGAGCCGGGCATCGAACAGGGCGCGACCGACGCCGCCGGGGCGGTGGCAGGAACTGCAGTTGGCGTCGAGGTACGAGCGCGCGCGCTGCTCGAGGGACGCCGACGTGTCGCCCGGCGCCGCGGCGGTCAGTGCCGTCGCCAGCCCGGCTTCGTCGAGCGGTGTCTTGAAGAGGCCGAGATGGTTGAGGGTCGCGAGCTGGTTGGCGACGCGGCCCGTCTGCGGATACCGCAGGTCGGCGTTGAGCTGATGCGAACGCGGGCCGAGCGTGAAGCCGGCGGCGGAGCCGTGGCACGTCTCGCACTGGGTGCGCGCCGGATAGAGCCAGGGCTGGAGCCGGATGCCTTCCGGGCCGCGGATGGCCAGGTTTTCGACGAGGCTGTCGGCGAGCAGGACGGCGTCGGTGCCGGCCTCGTTCCACCGGTAGGTCAGTCCGTAGTAGATCCCGTCTTCGCCGTGGACGAGGAAGCGCGTCTCGAGCCGGCGGGGGGCGTCCGCCTCGCTCGTCTCGTCCATATCCATCTCGAAATGCTTCACCAGCACCGTGCCTACCGGAAACCGCCAGATCCCGTCGTCCTGGATCGTGATCTGCTCGTCCGCCGCGTCGTGCGTGCCGTCGTTCGGGACCGCCATCCAGCGCGACTTGATCGCGGCATCCGACCAGAACGGGGCGATCAGGGCGTACGGGATGAGGCCGTCGGCCGGCTCGAGCGTCGCGAGGTCCTTGAACGCGCCGGTCTCGGAGAGCAACGCCGGCGGCTCGTCGCCGGAGGCGCCTACACGGTCGAGGCGCAGGATGGGTTTGTTTTCGCCGCCCTCGACGAACAGGAGTTCACCCGCGTGGTCAGCGCCGAAGGCATAGGGGAGCTGGAGCTGGGCCGGCGTGAGGAGCGTTTCGGCCGTCGCCTTGCCCGTCGCCTCGTCGTAGCGCAGCGCGACGAGGCCGCCGGCGTAGCCGATGTACCTGCCGTAGAGTTCGGGAAGGGCCGCGCCACGGTAGGTTACGCCGCCGCTGACGACGCCGAAGCGCGCGTCGAGCGCCGGCTCCCGCAAGGTGCCGAGCACCTGCGCCGGCGGCGCCGGCTGCTCGTCGGCCGCGAGCCGGGCCTCGGTCGACCCCTCGCGCATGAACCACCCGTAATTTCCGCCCTTTTCAATGACGTTGAACTCGTCGCGCTGGAGGTGGCCGACCTCGCTCACCCAGATGCGGCCGGACACGCCGTCGATGCTCAGCCGCCACGGGTTGCGGTGGCCGATGCTGAAATATTCCTCCATCGATCCGCCGGCGGGATCCACGAAGGGGTTGTCGTTCGGAATCCAGTAGCCGATGCCGGAGCGTTCGCCCGGATAGGCCTGGGGAAGCATCCGGCGCGGCGGGTGGCTGCGTGCGGGGTCCCGGTCCACGTCGAGCCGCAAGATCCCGCCCAGCAGGTTGTCCGAGATCGTTTGCGCGTCCTCGATCCGCTTCTCCGCCTCGCCGAAGGGCACGTAGAGCATCCCGTCCGGACCGAATGCGAGGCTTCCTCCGAAGTGGGTGTCGCCGCCATGCCGGCTGAGGTCGATCATGACTTCCTCGCTGTGCAGATCCAGCACGGTGGCGGAGGCCATCGTGAACCGGCTGAGCCGCATCGTCCCGCCGACGGCATTGTAGGAGACGAACACCTCGCCCGCGCCCGTCGTGCCGGCGGCGGCGAAATGGGGGTGAAAGGCGATCCCCATAAACCCCCCGTCGCGCGGCAGTTCGACGCGGTCGCGCAGGTCGGCCACGAGGAGTCGGAGGCGTGTCGCGGGATCGTTCTCGATAAACCAGATCAGTCCGGATCGTTCGGCGACGCAGAGGTAGGTGGTACCCGGGACCGGCGCGATCGCCATGGCGTCGGTGAATGCGACGTCCGGGAACGCCGGCGTCGCGCGCCAGCTCACGGCCTTGGCGCCGGGCTGCGGCGTGGTCGACGGGAAGGCGCCGTTGAGAAACCGGCCGACCGGCGCCGGGGCGTCGAGTCCGTAGGGGATCAATCGGTACGCGCCGCCGGCAACGGCGCCAACGAGGCACAGCATGGCCGCAATGCGCCACGCGCTCCGCGTAAAACGTGGAAGCATGAGTACGAGACAGGCAGGAAGTGACGAACGAAGCGACTGCGTTGCGCGGGGGAATTGAAGGGCCAGAGTGAGGATTCGGAGAGGAGCCCCTGCGCGAAACGCGTACAGAAAAGTAGCCGCCTATGACCTGCGGGAGTATCGACGTTAGGCGTCGCTTACTTAAGCGTGTGGCGCAAGCGGCGGTGCGCCGTAGGAGGAGCGAACGCGGAGGGCGTTCGCCGTTCGAGGTTTAAGGTTCAATGTGTAAGGTTCAAGGCGGTCAGAAATGAAGGGAGAAGGATGGGCGCCTTGAACTTTGATCCTTGGACATGGAGCATCGATTGTTGAACCTCAAATGACAGCGTCATTTGCGCTTCTTCATCATGTCCAGCAGCACCGCGCCGAGGATGACGAGGCCGAGCACGACCTTTTGGGTGTAGCTCTCGACGCCGGTGAGGTTCATCCCGTTCTGGATGACGGCGATGATGAAGGCGCCGACGAGGGTGCCCATGATGCGGCCCTCGCCGCCGGACAGGCTGGTGCCGCCGACGACGACGGCGGCGATCACGTACAGCTCGTACAGCAGGCCGTACGTCGGCGCGCCGCTTTTGAGCTGGGAGGCCTGGACGATGCCGCCGAGGCCGGCGAGCATGCCGCACACGGTATACACGAACAGCAGCACGCTGTCTACGCGGATGCCCGAAAGCCGGGCGGCTTCGGGATTGCCCCCCACGGCGTAGATGTACCGGCCCAGGGTGGTGCGCGTCATGAGGATGTGCGCGAGGACGTAGATGACCGCCATGAGAATGACGGCGTTCGGGATCGAGAACAGGTCCGCCCCGCGGCCGAGCCATACGTAGGAGTCGGGGATCTCGTAGATCGATTCGCCCCGCGAGATGATGTAGGCGAACCCGCTTGCGACGAGCATCACGGCCAGCGTGGTGATGAATGGCGGCACCTTGAACCGGGTGATCGTGAGACCGGTCGCGACCCCGACGAGCCCGCACATCAGGATGGCCGCGAGCGACGCGATGAACATCGCGCCAAACGAGGCCTCCGTGCCGCCCATGTTGCGGATGAGCCACGCCGCCACGACGGCCGAGAGGGCGATGAGGCTGCCCACCGACAGGTCGATGCCGGCTGTGATGATCACCATCGTCATCCCCACCGCCAGGATGGCGATCACGACGATCTGGTTCGCGACGTTGCGCAGGTTGTTCGCCAGCAGGAAGGTCGGCCAGCGGTAGCTCCGGGGCGCCGTGATGGTGGCGCCGGCCAGCGCTGGTATCCGCGACGTCACGTTGCCGACGATCGTGGCGTAGTCCTGCGGCGTCGCGATGGCCGTCACCGGTGTGCCCGAGGCCGCCAGGGCCTCCAGCGCCTCGCGGATTTCGGGCGGCTCACCCGAGATCACGCCGGCGATCGGGGTGCCGGATGCGCGCAGCGTCGCTTCGAGCGTTTCCGCAAACTGCCGGTGCTCCGTGTTGGTCTTGGCGACGATGACCACCTGCCCGCTGCCGGCCGCCTCCCGGATGTCGTCCGCGATCGCCGCCGCCGCGTCCTCGCCTCGCGGGTTCTGCTCGGCCATCGTCATGAACGAATAAAACAGGCACAACGCGAGCAGCACGGCGACCATGCCGTAGCGGGTGAGGAAGTCGGTGACGGTCTGGTTCGGCATGGTGCAGGTGTGGGAGGTTGGGAGTCTGGGTGTTTGGGAGTGTGGGTGTTTGGGAGTATGGGTGGTTGAGGGCTGGGAGTCTGAGGGTATGGTGTGGAGGAGTGGAGGGGTCGGGGTGCGAGCGGATGGTTGAGTACGAAAAATAGGTACTTACAGCCATACTCCCACCCCCCCCCATACTCCCCCCAAACTCCCCAACCCAACCAAGCTCACGCCACCGCCAGCGCCATCACCTCTTCCTGCGTGGCGCGGCGGACGTCGGTGATTTCGCCGCTGATGCGGCCCTCGTGCATCACGAGCACCCGGTCGCTCATGCCGAGGACCTCGGGCAATTCGGAGGAGATCATGAGGATCGCCTTGCCGGCCTGCGCGAGTTCGTTGATGAGGAGGTAGATCTCGTACTTCGCCCCGACATCGATGCCGCGGGTGGGCTCGTCGAAGATGATGACGTCCGAGTTCGACTCCAGCCACCGCGCCAGCAGCACCTTCTGCTGGTTGCCGCCGGAGAGGTTGCGGACGATCTGGTCCTGGTTGGAGAGCTTGATCTTGAGGCTGTCGATATACCGCGCGAATTGATCGCGTTCGTCCTTCCGGTCGATGAAGCCGCGGCTCGACCAGTGGCCGAGGTTGGGGAGCGCAAAGTTCTCGCGCGAGGACAGTCCGAGCACGAGGCCTTGCGCCTTGCGGTCCTCGGTGAGCAGGCAGATGCCCTGGCGGATGGCGTCCTTCGGATTGCGGATCAGCAGCGGCCGGCCGTCGAGGAGGACCTCGCCCTTCGCGGCGCGGTCCGCCCCGAAGATGAGCCGGGCCAGCTCGGTCCGGCCGGCGCCGACGAGTCCGGTCAACCCCAGCACCTCGCCCCGGTGGATCGCGAGGGACACGCCGGGCTCCTCGAGCGTACGCGCGAGCCCGCGCACCTCCAGCCGCACGTCGCCCACGGGATGGCTGACCTTCGGGAATTCGTTCTCGATGGAGCGGCCCACCATCATCTCGATGAGGGCGTCGCGGTTGACGTCGGCCACCGGGCGGGTGTCGATGTAGGATCCATCCCGCAGCACCGTCACCCGGTCGGCGATCGTAAAGATCTCATCGAGCCGGTGGCTGATGTAGATCACTCCGATGTCCTGCCGCTGGAGGTCGCGGATGATGTTGAAGAGGGTTTCGACCTCCTGGTTGGTGAGGGTGGCGCTCGGCTCGTCCATCACCAGGATCCGGGCGCCGAGCGAGAGCGCCTTGGCGATTTCGACGAGCTGCTGCTGAGCGACGCTCAGGGTGGAGCAGACGGCGTCCGGGTTGATGCGGATGTTCATCCGGGCGAAGAGCGCCTCGGCGGTCTGCTGCTCCTCTTTCTTCGAAAAGAATCCGAAGCGGGTTTTTTCATGCCCGAGCAGGATATTTTCGCGGGCGGTGAGGCCGGGAATGAGGTTGAATTCCTGGTAGATGACCGCGATGCCGGCCCGCTGCGCATCCAGGGGCGTCGCAAACCGCTGTGCGACGCCGTCGATGCGGATTTCGCCCGATTCCGGCTGGTGCACGCCGGCGAGCACCTTGATGAGCGTGCTTTTGCCGGCGCCGTTTTCCCCGACGACGGCCAGCACCTCGCCCCGCCGGAGGTCCAGCCGGACGCCCTTCAGCGCGTGCACGCCGGGAAACGACTTGTCGATGCCCTCCATCGCCAGGAGGGGCGCCCCATCCGCTGCCGCCATGGTCATTCCGCGATCGTCGGGTCGGCCTGGGCGTCGGCTTTCCGGTAGAGGGTAGCCGGGATGAGCTGCTCGGCGGGCATGGCGTCGCCGGCCATATAGCCCATGATCGATTTGATGGTCATCTCGCCGATCTGCCGGGGATGCTGAATCACATCCGCGTAGATCTTGCCGTCGCGGATTGCCTTGCGGGCCTCGTTCGTGCCGTCGAACCCGACGACCTGGACGGTGCCCGACTTGCCGGCCTTCTCGATCGCCGCCACCGCGCCGAGCGCCGTGTCGTCGTTGATCGCGAAGATCACGTCGAGGTTCGGATGGGCCTGCAGGATGTCCTCGGCCACCTTGAAGGCGCGGTCCTTCGTGCCGCCGCCGGTCAGCTGGGCGACGATTTCGATCTTCGCGCCCTTCGCGTTCGCCTCGTCGATCACGTCGTGAAATCCTTTCGTGCGCTGGATGACGGACTCGACCTCCGGGTGGTCGACGATCGCGACCTGGCCGTTCGTGCCGATCACCTCCATGACGGCTTCGGCCGCCAGCCGGCCGCCGGCGTAGTTGTCCGTCGCGATGTGGGTGACGATGCTCACGCCATCCGCCAGCGCGGCGATATCGGCGGTGAAGACGGGGATGCCGGCGTCGTTGGCCTCCTTGATGGCCGTCCCGATCGCCTTCGAGTCGGCCGGGCTGAGCACGATCGCGTCGACGCCCTGGACGATGAAGTTGGAGAGCTGGTCTTTCTGTTTCGCGACATCGAATTCGGTCGAGACCACGGTGACCTTCATCCCGTGCTTCGCGCCTTCCTCCTCGAGGCCGGCGGCCAGGTTCTGGAAGAACGGGTGCGTCATCGTCAGCAGCGAAACGCCGACGGTGACTTCATCGGCCTGAGCCGCGGTGTCCGAGCCACCTTGCGGGCCGCAGGCGGGGAGGGCGAGGAGGAGGGCGAAGAGGAATAGGAAGCGGGTGCGCATGGTTGGCTGGATGGGGATGACTTGGTGCGTACGACAGCATAGCAGTGCTGAGGGGCAAGATATTCAAATTTATCGAAAGATAACCGCATCCGCGCCGTGTTTCGCGATGCCTCGCGCGCAAGGCGCGCGTGTGGTATATTGGGGCATCGCTTTTCTCCACCAGCCATTCGTAACCGGATGACCTCGCGAAACCTCCTATACCGTTCCTTTCTGCTGCTCGCCCTGCTGCTCGTGACGTCGGGCAACCTCTTTGCCCAGCAGGGCCCCGATGTTCGGTCCATGACGGAGGCGCAGCTGCGCGCCTACGCGGCCGGCATCCACGAGCGCGTCCTCACGCTCGACACCCACGATGACATCGAGGAAAACTTCGCGACGCCGGAGGTGGACCCCGGGGTCAACGGCAGCCGGCAGGTGGATCTCCCGAAGATGCGCGAGGGCAAGCTGGATGTGGCGACCTTTATCGTCTACGTCGGCCAGACGGAGCGCACGCCCGAGAACTACGAAAAAGCGAAGGCGGACGCCATGAACAAGTTCAACGCGATCCACCGCATGGCCGAGCAGATGTACCCTGAAGAGATCGAAATCGCTTATACGGCCGACGATGTGGAGCGCATCCACCAGAGCGGCAAGCTGGTTTCGCTGATCGCCATCGAAAACGGCTATGTCGTCGGAAAGGACCTCTCGCTCATCGAGAAGTACCAGCAGCTCGGCGCCCGCTACATGACGCTGGCGCACAACGGAAATAACGACATCGCCGATTCCGCCAACCCTCGTGAAAATCTGGGCGACAACGGCGAGGAACACGGCGGGCTCAGCCCCTTCGGCGAGGAGGTGGTCCGCGAGCTGAACCGGGTGGGGATCATGGTGGATGTATCCCACATCTCCAAAAAAGCCGCCATCCACGCGGCCCGCGTGTCGCGCGCGCCCATCATCGCCTCCCACTCGAGCGTGAAGGCGCTATGCGACGTGCCCCGCAACATGGACGACGAGGCGATGCTGGCGCTCAAGGAGACGGGCGGCGTCATGAATATCGTGGCGCTTGATTCCTTCATCAAAAAGGACTCGCCCGAGAAGACCAAAGCCATCTCCGACCTGCGCGCCGAGTACGGCATCGACAGCCCGGGCGCTTTCCGAAACCTGAGCGCCGCGCAGCGCGCCGGCTACCAGCAGAAGATGGCCGCCATCGATCGGCAGTATCCGGGCCCGACGATCAAGGATGTGGTCGACCACATCGACTACGCCGTGAAGTTGATCGGCATCGACCACGTGGGCATCAGCTCGGATTTCGATGGCGGCGGCGGCATCTCGGGCTGGAACAACGCGGCGGAGTCGGGCAACGTGACCCTGGAGCTGGTCCGCCGCGGGTACACGGAAGAGCAGATCGGGAAGCTGTGGTCGGGCAACCTGCTGCGCGTCCTGCGTGAGGTTGAGCGCGTGGCGGCGGAGATGTGAGGATGGCCGGCGGCTTCCTCAGGGTCTCGAGGTCGCCCTGAGCCCGAATTTGCGTCTTGATGTTCGCCCCCGTGCTGAAGCAAGGGGGCCGCATGGAGTCGACGTTCGTGGCCACGCCTTGATTTGTAGCCCCCACGCTAAAGCATGGGGGCGGCACGGAGGAGCGACGTTCGTGGCTGGCTCAAAGCCTGCATTTCCACTACGCCCCCATGCTTCAGCGTGGGGGCTTTTATTCATCGACGAGCGTCGTCTCCTGGTTTGCCAGAGCCTCGACTCCGCACCATCGATAGTCGCCGCGCCTTGTGTTGTAGCCCCCACGCTGAAGCATGGGGGCGGCTTGGAGGAGCGACGTTCGTGGCCCGCTCAAAGCGTGCATCTTCATTATGCCCCCATGCTTCAGCGTGGGGGCGTTTTATTCATCGACGCGCGTTGCCTCCAGGTTTTCTCTCATCCCCCCACTCCGCATCATCGAAGTCGCCGCGATCGGGCGAGACCCCGATAAAAAACGCGACCCTACGAGGTCGCGCTAGCTAAAGGGGCTTCGTACCGGGCGAGGGTGTTTCGGAGATCGTCCAGCGTCACCGGCTTGAGCATGTAGTCGTTCATGCCGGCGGCGAGACACTCGTTGTAGGCGTTAGGCCATTTCATCGCGCTCACGGCGATGATCCACGGCTCTTCGTACCCGGTGATCTTGCGGATCTGGCGTGCTGTTTCCAGGCCGTCCATGCCGGGCATGGCCACATCGGTCAGGACGATGACGAAGTTATCTTTGGAGATGGCTTCGACAGCCTCCTCGCCGGATCGCACGATCACGGCGCGGTAGCCGAGGATGCGGAGGAGGTGTTTCATCAACTCCTGGTGGAGCGGATTATCGTCAACGACGAGGACGTTGGGTGTGAGTCGGTTTTCCATGGGGTCGAGATCTATCGGATCGGAGAGCTGCATGTATGGTATCCACGGCTGAGAGGGAGATCCCCTATCGGCCAAAGGTCGATCTTGAACAGGGATGCGTAAAACATCAACGCCGGCCGTCACGGCCATCCGTGATCATCGTACAAACGAACACTGGGCGTTGCGTAGTATGCCGGCCTCTACGGGCGCCGGCATCCGGAGGGGAGGAGGTTCATCGAACCTTTACTAAAACCGTGCCGGCTCAATGCGCGATCGGGCGTGCGTGGGGATGAGGGTATGGCGCAAGATCGTGCGTCACTCCGGTCTGGATGGGGTCTCGTGGTCCACGACCTGTCTCAGTTCAGCCAGGTGAAGCTCCAATTCCCGCTCGATATCGGTCAATCGCAGGTAGGCATCTTCACCGGGGCGCTGGTCGGCGTAGGACAGCATGTCGTAGAGGTACGTCAACTGGCGCATCAGCATCGGTTTGAGCTGCGCGCCTACCTTGCCGGCCTCGGTCTGGATCAGCGCGTTTTCAATCTGAGACAGGCGCTCCAGCACCAGTCGGGCCTGGGGTTCGTCGTTGCCCTGCAACGACTTGCGTACCGCCCGTATTTCGCTAATCCCATCGCGCACGGCGGAGATTCGGTCTCGAATCCGGTTCATGAGCAGGACCTGCGCCTCCATATCGGCCAGCGTCACGTTATCGGCGGCCAGTCGTGGATCCGCACGGAGCGTCAGCGGGACGGACACGGTCTCCGAGCCGAGGCGGAAGCGGACGGTATAGGCCCCCGGAGCCGCCATCGGGCCCGATTCGCCGCGACGCTGGCCGGGCAGCACGTCGGGGCCGGCGTGCGCGAGATCCCACGAGAAGCGATGCAGTCCGCGGCCGCGTTCAAGGCGGGCGCGTTCGGCCGGTCGCGCGGCGTGGGTGTGCATCGGGAAGGCGGCGTCGCGTGGCGGGGCGGCGGAGGTGTCGCTCGAAAAGGTGCGGATCGTCTGGCCGGCGGCGTCGAGGATGTCGATCGACAGCGGCTCGTACCGCTCGTCGGGAAGCGCGTAGTAGATGGAGGCCCCGAAAGTCGGGTATTCCGGCGTGGCGCCGTCGAACAGGTCGCTCGGGGGCGAGAAGCGGATGCGATAGGCGTCGCGCGGCGCGTAGACGTGGAGTGCTTCGGGCTGGACGAGCGTGCGGAGCGGCGTCAGGTCGTCCATGATCCAGAAAGACCGCCCCATCGTGCTCATCACGAGGTCGTCGCGGTGGATGCGGAGGTCGGTGATCGGGGTGGCGGGCAGGTTTTGCTGGAACGACTGCCAGTGGCCGCCGTCGTCGAACGAGACAAACATCCCGAACTCGGTGCCGGCGTAGAGCAGGCCGGCGCGGTCCGGATCCTCCCGTACGACCCGCGTGGGATGATCGGCCGGAATGCCGTTGCGGCCGTCGGTCAGGAGCGTCCAGGTGGCGCCGTAGTCGTCGCTGCGGAAGATGTAGGGGCGCCAGTCGTCCAGCATGTACCGGTAGGCGGCGAAGTAGACGCGGCCGGCGTAGTGCGGAGAAGGCTCGATGGTCTGGATGCGTCCGCCCGGGGCGAGCGAGTCGGGCGTGACGTTCGTCCACGTCGCGCCGTTGTCCTGGGAGACGTAGACGAGGCCGTCGTTCGAACCGGTCCAGATCACGCCGGCGCGTACCGGCGACTCACGAATCTGGTAGAGCGTGCTGTAGATCTCCTCGCCGGTGATGTCCCGCGTGATGGGGCCGCCCGAATACCCCTGCTTGTCGGGCTCGGCGGCGGTGAGGTCGGGGCTGATCACCTCCCAGTTGACGCCCTCGTTGGCGGTGCGGTGCACGAACTGGGATCCGGTGTAGATGATCTTCGGGTCGTGCGGCGACACTTCGATGGGCGCCGTGCGCTGGAACCGGTACGGCATTTCGGAGGCGGCGTGGCCGTAATTGAAATACGGATAGACCCAGTATTGCTGCTCCTGCCCGGTGGCCCGGTTGAACCGGCTGAAGCGCCCCTTGCATCCGCCGTAGACGATGTTCGGGTCGGTGGGATGGATGGCGAGCGGCCCGGTCTCGCAGCCGGCGACGGCCGACCAGTGCTGCCGCGCGTCCAGGCTCTGCGACGCCTGGGGCGGGAGGGAGGGGACGGCGATGGTGGTGTTGTCCTGCTGCTCGCCGTACAGCCAGTACGGCCACTGGTTGTCCACCACGACATGGTACAGCTCCGCCGTGTTCTGATTGTAGATCGACGACCACGAGACGCCGCGGTCGGTGCTCACCGTCGCGCCGCCGTCGTTGCCCTGGAACAGGTAGTCGGGGTCCTCCGGATGGATCCACAACGCGTGGTGGTCGCCGTGCGGGGTGCCGATGGACTGAAACGTGCGGCCTCCGTCGGCGGACCGGAAAAAGCTTTCGTTGCTGACGTAGACGACGTCAGGGTCTTTCGGGTCGGCGGTGAGATGGGTGTAGTAGAACGGCCGCCACAGGAGGCTGAGCTGCGTGCTAACCCGCTCGAACTGCTCGCCGGCGTTGTCCGATCGATACAACCCGCTCTGCCCGTCGGCCGCCTCGATCAGCGCATACACCCGGTCGGGGTCGGCCGGCGAGACGTCGACATCGATTTTTCCGACGATGCCCGCAGGGAGGCCGTTTTCCAGCTTCTTCCACGTCGTGCCCCCGTCGGTCGTCTTGTACAGCCCGCTCTCATAGCCGCCGCTGACGATCGTCCACGGCTTGCGCTGCGCCCGCCACATGGCGGCGTACAGCTCCGTTGGTTTCCGGGGATTGATGGCCAGCGCCACGGCGCCGGTGCTGTCCGACACATACAGCACCCGCTCCCAATGTTCGCCGCCGTCGACGGATCGGTACACGCCGCGCTCCGGACTCGGCCCGAACGCATCGCCGAGGACGGCCACATAGACGCGCTGCGGGTCCTGGGGGTCGATGAGGAGGTCGCCTATCTGGCCGGCGTTCGGAAGGCCGGCGAAGGTCCAGGTCTCGCCCGCGTCGAGCGACCGGTAGACGCCCTTGCCGGCCGATACGTTGCTCCGGATGCACGCCGAGCCGGTGCCGACGAAGACGACGTTGGAGTCGGACTCGGCGACGCCGATGGCGCCGATCGATCCAACCGAAAAAAAGCCGTCCGAAACGTTCTGGTAGCTCAGTCCGTGATTACGGCTCCGCCACACGCCGCCGCCCGTGGCCCCGAAATAGAGGGTCGGTTTGGGGGATCGGGTGCCGGCCACCGCGGTGACGCGTCCGCCGCGCGAAGGACCGACGTTGCGGTAGGTGAGTGCCTGTAAAAACGCGGGGTCGACGACCGTGTTGGTGTCGGGCGACTGCGCGAAGGCCGGCGCGGCCATCGACAGAAAGAGGGCGAAGACGAAATAACGACGCATCCGTTCGATCGGGTGAGGGGACTGCTGCAAATCAGGCTGGGAATGGGTTCTCAGTCGAGCTAGCGACAAGCTCCAGTCAGGTTGGGAATGGGTCCCCAATCAAGCTGAGGACAGGCCCCCAGTCGAGCTGGGGACAGGTCCCCAGTCAAGCCGAGGACAGGCAGTAATCATACGCCGCCCCACCAAGAGACGCAAAATCTTGTGCCTCCGGGCGGGTTGTGGCGTGCCGCGGTTGTGGTGGCGAATCGATGGTACGATTCGACGGGTAAGAAACGCAGGATTTTGCGCCGCCAGCATGGTGAGCCCTATGCGGCCATTTGACGGACGCCGGCGGCTGCGGTACCTTGCGTCCGTCGCGCGGCGACTCCGTAAAACCCTCATCCATTGTCAACCCATGTCAGCAGGACAGGACTATTTCAATAAAACCATGGCGCTGCTTCGCCAGATCGAAACGTCGCAGCAGCCCCACATCGACCGGGCGGCCGAGATCTGCGCAAACGCCATCGAGAAAGGCGGGCTCGTCTTTTTGTTCGGCGCCGGCCATTCACGCATGATGTGCGAGGAGATCACGCCGCGGCAGGGCGGTTTCGTGGGCTTCGTGGCGTTCGTCGAACTGGCCGTATCGAACCATGCCTCGATCATCGGGATGAACGGGTTGCGCGGACCGCTCCATCTGGAGAAGGTGGAGGGGTATGCGGAGGAGTTGCTCAAGGGCTTCAAGTTCGGGCCGCACGACGCGTTTATCCTGATCTCCACGAGCGGCATCCGCCCGCTGATCGTCGAGATGGCGATGGGGGCGAAACAGCGCGGGATGCCCGTCATCGCGATGGTGTCGCGGCCGCACTGCGAGCAGTCGAAGCCGGCGCATTCCTCCGGCAAAAAACTCATCGACCTCGCCGACGTCGTGCTGGACAACCACTGCCCGCCCGGCGATTGCATCCTGGAGCTCGAAGGCCTCGAATGGCGCACCGGCCCGACGTCCACCGTTACCGGCGGGATGATCATGAACATGCTCCGCGTCGAGACAGCCGAAAAGCTGCTCGCCCGCGGCATCAAGCCCGAACTGCTCCCCAGCCACCAGTTCATCGGCAACGACCCCGCCGAAGAACAGCTCGAGCGGTTTTACGAAGGATACCGGAAGAGCCTCGCCCACCTGTATCGCTAGCGCGAGGGCGGTTCAAAAGGCATCCCCCTGCCCGTATCATCCCCCTTAAACCTCGAACCTCAAACCTTGAACCCCTCCGATTACGTCATCGGCTTCGATCTCGGCGGCACGCGGCTCAAGAGCGGCGCGGTGACGCGTGCGGGACGCATCCGGGCGGCCGGCGTGATGCCATCCGGGTACGGCATGGTGCCGAAGAAGCTCCTGAAAGCCTATCGCGACGAGATCAAGCGCATCGCGGGGGCGATGGGGGAGCAGCCGAAGGCGATCGGACTGGCGTTTTCCGGCGCCGTCGACCCGCGCAAGGGGGTTGTCTTTCTACCGGGTAAGGTGAAGGGGCTGGAGGGATTCCCGATCGTCGAATTGCTCGAGGACGCCGCCGGCGTGCCGGTCATCGCCGACAACGACGGACGCATCTCGATGTATGCCGAGGCGACCTATGGCGCCGCGAAGGATCACGCCTGGGCAATGACGATCACCATCGGGACGGGTGTCGGTTCGGGCGTCCGGCTCGACGGGAAAATCCTGCGGGATCCGCACCTCCAGTTCGGGACGCAGATGTCCCACATCGTGCAGCAATCCAACCAGGGCCACCTGTGCATCACCGGGGCCCGGGGCACGGCCGAGATGCTGTGTTCGGCCACCGCGCTGGCGATGTCCGTCCGCAACGCGCTCCAGCGCGGCATCGAGTCGAGCCTGAGCGACGCCTACTTCAAGGATCCGACGAGCGTCGACTTCAAGCGCGTGATGCAAGCCGTCGAGCGGGGCGACCGGCTCTGCCGGGACGAACTCGACCGCTGGATCGAGCAACTCGGCTGGCTGCTGGTCAGCGCGGTGCATGTCTACGCGCCGGAAATCATCATCCTCTGCGGCGGGGCCACGCTCGCCGCAGATCAGTTTCTGGAACCACTACGACAGCATGTCAACCGGCACATCTTCCGCTACCCGGTCGGCGAGCCCGTTCCGATCGTGATATCCAACCTGAGCGATCACATGGGGGTGCTGGGAACGGCGGCGCGGGCCTGGGAATGGGTGGGATCGCTCGATCGTACATCGTAAAATGGGGCGCCGGCTCTGCGTCCGCCGGTACAGAAGGCCGGATGTGTGATGCTCATTTTGCGAGCGAAGAGTAGTCTGATTGATCCATCGGGCTGTGCGGGAGGCTGCCGCGGAACGAGCGGAGGTAGACGAAGGGGGTGTAGTTGAGGAAGTTGGATACACGCGACATGTAGATGTCGGCCGAGTGTTCGAGCTGGCGGGCGAAGTGGCTTTTGTCGTTGCCGGCGTGCATGAGCAGCCCCCAGTTCGGGTTGTGCAGTTCTCCGGCGGCCACGGCGAGTTCGCCGATCGCCTCGTCGAGGGCGACGAGCTGCCGGCGCAATTCCTGCAACTGCGCGTCGAGGGTCGCCGGGCTCCGGTCCGTCTGCGGGCCGTACTGGCGGACGTTACGCTGCCTTTCCAGCCGGAGCGCCGAAAACTCGCTCTCGAGTTCTTCCTTCTGGTGCATGAGCATCGAGAGCGTGTACTGCTGCTCCTCGAAGGCGTCGATCGCGCGGATCTCGTCCTCCAGTTCCCGGATGATGAGCGCCGTGCGCCACCGCAGCAGCGCCTTGGACACCTTGACGTCCGAGAAGATGTGGTCGCCCACGTAGAGGATTTTTTCGCCGGTCAGGCCGAGGGACCGCTCGACGAGCGCGGCGTTGCCACCGACGTAGATGCCGCCTTCCTGCAGCGGCCGGCGGTGTTCGCGCAGGAGGCCTTCCTCGTTGACGACCTCGAAGACCGGAGAGCGACTCGAAAAGAAGTCCGGCTTGCGGGCGCCGACGATGGTGTAGTGGAAGAGGTCGCGCCATGTCATCGTGCCGGGCAGGTGCGGGTCGAACACGTACGACAGCATGGGCGCGGCGTAGCTCCATTCGGAATTGGTGATGAGCATCACCTTTTTGCCGGCCTCCTTCTGGTCGAGCAGCGTCAGCGGCACGTCCGGGTCGGGCTGGACGAACCGCTCGGGGTGGTCGATGATCTCCTGTTTGAGCAGGCCTTCGAGGTGGGCTTCGTCGAGCACTTCGCGGACATGCCGGTAGAGGTTTTCATAGCCGAGCGAGGGAGGGAGCTTGCCGGCGTCGAGCAGTTCCACCAGCTGCATGTACATGCACGCCTCCGAGATCGAGAAGAGCGTGTTCATGAACTTCCAGCGGTCGTCGTGCAGGTCGATCAGCGTGCCCTGGTACAGATCCCGCTGCTGGGTGAAGTCCATCGGCTTCGTGCCGTGGAACACGCGCTTGACATAGCCGAACCGGTTGGCCTTGAGGACATTGCCCGTCTGCGTATCCACGATAAGCCCCTGCATCGCGAGGTCCGGGTCGAACGCGAGGTCGTCCACCGGCCAGTGCAGGTTGCGTTTTAATCCCTCCCTGAGGTAGGCGTACGCACGCTCTTCCCACGCCGCCATGTCGTAGTGGATGAGCGTGTAATCCATGTCGTAGCCAATCGCTTCGATGCTACGCAGGTTGAGGGTACGGTTACAGAAGATGCCTTTTTCGCGTGGAATCTGGGACATGGGGTACTGGGTGTGGGATGCGAGATCCGGGATGCGAAATCCGGGATGCAGGATGCGAGATACTCGAAGCAGGATCCAGGCTGTTGTTCGAAGGGAATTGTGCGGTCTGGCCGAACGAATTCTGTTTAAGGGAAGAGAAACTCGGTCCCGTCCCCTCGGATCCATTAAGGTATCTTCACCCCGGATCTCGCATCCCGGACCCCGGACCCCGGACCTCGCGTCCCGCCTAGTTCCCCAGCGCCACGACGCCCAGCACGACGGCGGCGCCCACCGCGACGAAGCTGGATCCTTTCCAGAACTTCTTCCAGCGCATTTCGCGTTTGCGGGCCGCGTCGACGCGTTCGAACTGGTCGCGCAGGGCGGTCAGGTCGGATTCTAGCGAATCGATCTGCCGCGTCATCGTGTCGCGCGTCTGGGACAGGTTCTCGACCTGCCGGAGGCGATTGGCGGCGAGTTCGGACTGGGTGCTGACCGTGGTTTCGAGCGCGGCGATCTTGGCTTCCATCGCCGGCACGAGTTCGAACACCAGATTCCGGTAGTGCACCGCGGCCGCGCGGGGCAGGGCGTAGGTTTCGCCGCGCGCCGGCATGCTCACCAGGGCGACGCTGTCACGGGGCGCCTGCGCTTGAGTCGGCATAGAGCCGAGCAAGAATAGCATTGAGATCGCGAACGAGCGAGTCAGGCGGGAGATCATAGCGGGTGAGGTTACGTTGGAGGATGCGGATGCGCGTGTTGCGGTCGGCCAGTGTGGTATCCAGGCTGTCGAGCGACGCGACGAGTTGGCCCTCGCGGCGCTGCAGCCCGGTCAGTTCCGTGTTGAGCGAGGCGACGATCGTTTGGAGCGAGTCGCGCGTGCGCTGGGAGCGTTCGAGCCGGATCATCAGCTCCCGGTTTTCGCGGTCGATCCCTTCGGCCGAAGGGCCGAACCAGGCGCGATACGCGAGCAACGCGGCGACGACCGCCACGAGCGCGATCAGCAGCACGGTGCCCAGTGAAAAGGTTTTATTCATGGCTCCGACAGGGAGTGGGGTGATGGAGGGCGTCGACGAAGCGTCGTGCCGGCGGGGACGGATTGCGGGGACAGCCCGCGGCGAGCATCCCGCATCGAGCTTCCAGGCAGTGTCTGAAAAATCGTTCGGGTCGTCCCGGAGCATCCAAAAGACCTCCCATACAGCGTTGGATCCCGAATCACGTTCAGGATACGTTGCTGTCTGAACGGTTTTTCAGGCAGAACCTGACCAAGGTCCGTTTTTTACCGCGAATCCGCAAAAAAAGCGTGGGGCGGCATCAACAAGCGGGTCGTTGCCGCGTTTACGTGTCGCGCCGGCCGATTTAGACGCACGCCGGCATGTAGAGGCATGCATCGATGATCAATCTCGAATCGCTACAAGATATAAAACGTCGGTTTTCCGAAGTGACGGAGCTGATGTCCCTGCCGGATATCGCGACAGACGTGCAGCGGATGGCGGCGCTGGGGCGCGAGCATACCGAGCTGAAGGACGTGGTCGAGGCCATCGCGTCGTACGAAAAGACGCTGGGCGAGCTGGACAACCTCCGGGAGCTGGTGCAGGTGGAGAAGGACGAGGAGCTGGTCGAGATGGCGTGGGATGAGATCCGGGCGCTCGAGGAGCGGCTGCCCGATGTCGAGGAAGACCTCCGCTTCAAGCTGATCCCGAAAGACCCTGAAGATTCCAAAAACGCGATCGTCGAAATCCGCGCCGGCACCGGTGGCGACGAGGCCGCGCTGTTTGCCGGCGACCTGTACCGGCTCTACACCCGGTTCGCCGAAGATCAGGGGTGGAAGGTGGACGAGATGCAGGCCTCGCACGGAGCGCAGGGCGGTTTCAAGGAGGTCATCTTCGGCCTGAAAGGAGCCGACGTGTTCGGGATGATGAAATACGAGAGCGGCGTGCACCGCGTGCAGCGCGTGCCGGCGACCGAGTCCAGCGGGCGCATCCACACCTCCGCGGCCACCGTCGCCGTCCTCCCCGAGGCCGATGAGGTGGATATCGCCATCCACCCGAACGACCTCAAGATCGACGTGTATCGCTCCAGCGGCCCGGGCGGCCAGTCGGTCAACACCACCGACTCCGCGGTCCGCATCACACACCTCCCCACCGGCCTTGTCGTCACCTGCCAGGACGAGAAGAGCCAGCTGAAGAACAAGGACAAGGCGCTTCGCGTGCTCCGGTCCAGGCTCTACGACCAGGAACTGGCGCGCCGCAACGCCGAACGCAGCGAAGCCCGGCGATCGATGGTGGGCTCCGGCGACCGGTCCGCCAAGATCCGGACGTACAATTTCCCCCAGGACCGCCTCACGGATCACCGCCTCGAAGGCGACGCCAAGAACTACCCCCTCCAGCAGGTCATGCACGGAGACCTCGCCGACGTCATCAACGCCCTGCGTACGGCCGATTACGCGGAGAAGCTGGGGCATTTGTAATCGCAAATCGCATATCGAAAATTCTGAAACGGCCCCAGGGCCATCGCATTCTCGCCGTGGCAGTGAGAAGCGTATGGGAGTTTGGGCGCATGGGGGCATTTATTACCGCAAAACCTCCCATACCCCCATACTCCCAAGCCAGGAGATGCTCACGTTTGAAGCGAATGCGATGACCCTGAAACGGCCCCCGTTCAATTTGCCTTTTGCGATTCCCATTTTGCGATTATTTGGGTTTTTGTGAAGATTCCCGCGCTTTCGGATCTTCTGCCGGGGAAGCGGCTATCAGGCTGCCTATCCCTGCTCCCGACCTCGGGGGCATGATTCATCATCATACCACAGGGTAAAATGGCTGATTCCACGTACATGTACGAAGTGACGTACATCGTGAACGCTGTGCTCAACGACGATCAGATCAAGGGTGTCGTACAGCGCGTCAAGAAGACGATTGAGGAAAACGGCGGCTCTATCATCGACACGACCGAATGGGGCAACCGCCGACTGGCGTATCCGATCAAGAAGAAGCGGAACGGACACTACGTCAACCTTTACATGAACGCGCCGGGCGGGATTATCCCACGTCTGGAGCGTTCGCTGGAGATCGACGACGACATCCTGCGCTACATCACGCTGCGCATGGATTCGAAAATGGTCCGGCACTACGAGCAGTCGAAGAAGGCCGGCACGCCGGCTTGATTCCCCCATCCACGATCACATGACGAGAGGCTGAATGGCAATGGAGCCCAAACGCATGCCGAAAGGCGAAGATGTCTCGGAAGAAAAAGTCCCGGGCATGGAGAAGGTCGAGTACATCGACTACAAGAATACCGAGTTGCTGTTGCGCTTTCTGAACGAGCAGGGCAAGATCCTGCCCCGGCGTATTACCGGCATTACGGCCAAGCAGCAGCGCCAGCTGACGCGCGCCATCAAGCGCGCCCGGCATCTGGCACTTATTCCGTTTGTTTCTGATACGGTTCGGTGAGACTATGAAGATCATTCTTTTGCAAGACGTAGTCGGGCTGGGCGATCAGGGCGACGTCGTAACGGTAAAGGACGGCTATGGCCGCAACTACCTGATTCCCCGGCACCTGGGTGTCATGGCGACGCCGAGTTCGATCAAGGCGCGCACCGAAGAACGCCGCCAGATGTCGCGCAAGATCGCGAAGCGGAAAGAGGAGCAGCTCCAGCTGGTTGCCCAGCTCGAGCAGGCCGAGGTGGTGGTTCATGCGCGCGTGGGCGAAGAAAACCGTATTTTCGGTACGGTAACCCCCACGCAGGTTGCGATCGAACTCGCCAAGCAGGGCTTTGAACTGGATCGCCGCCTGATCGAACTGAACGAAGACATCCGTATGATCGGTGTGTATTCGGCCACGGTTCGGCTCAGCAGCGACGTTTCGGCGCAGGTCAAAGTGCGCGTCGAGCCGCTCCAGGAAGAGGGCGAGGCCGCCTGAGTACGCGCCCGTAAATCTGGCAACATTTTGGAAAGGGTGTTCGTTACCGAGTGTGGCGAACACCCTTTTCCATTACGTGTGAGGAGGCCGTCGGGTGTACTGGTCGCATAACTCGAACTTCCGACCCGCCACCTGATTGCCTGGAGACGTTTCGCATGCCATCCTATCGTATCACATCGGTCTTCCTGGTCGCCCTGCTGGCGCTCGGTTTTTCGGTTGAAATCGCGTCTCCCGCGCTGGCGCAGGGGCCGGCGAGCGAGTATGTGTCCTGGAAAAGCACCCTCGCGCCGGCCGAGGCCTCGGCCGGGGATCTCGTCACCCTGCGGCTCGACGCGACCATCGCCAAACCCTGGAAGATGTATGCCGTGGGCTCGCCCAGCCCCAGCTACCCGCTTCGGTTCAAGCTGAATGAATCGCCGGCGGGCTTCGCCGTCGAAGGGGACCTCCGGCAGCGCGAACCGACCGTTTTTTACGACGAGGCGTTCCAAAAAGAAGTCCTCATCGTCAAGGAGCACACGTTTCTGGAAGCCGACGTCCGCGTCGGCGCCGGGGCGCCCGCCGGCCCCACGCCGCTTGCCGGCACGGTGACGTTCGTAATCTGCAACGACGAGACGCTCATCTGTCTTCCGCCGTCGCGGACGCCGTTCGAGGCCTCCCTGACGCTCAGCGGAACCGCCACGGGGGCGGTCTCGACGCCGGCCGCCTCGCCCCAGACTCCCGCTTTGGCCGAAAACGCTGCGCCGGCGCCGGCCGGCCCGGCCGTCGAATCGCTTGAAATCGCCCCGGTTCGTTCGGGGGGCCTCTGGGGATTCATCCTCCTGGCCATCGGGGCTGGCCTCGGCGCGCTGCTGATGCCGTGCGTGTTTCCGATGATCCCGCTGACGGTATCCTACTTCACCAAACACGCGCACGACCGCGGCGAGGCGGTCCGGATGGCGCTCGTCTACGGCCTCTCCATCGTGGGGCTGTTTACCGGGCTCGGCCTGTTGATGGCGCTCCTGCTCGGCGCATCCGGCGCGCAGACGATCGCGGCGAATCCGTGGATCAACCTGTTTATCGGCCTCGTGTTTGTCGCGTTTGCGCTGTCGCTGCTCGGGCTCTTCGAGTTGCGGCTGCCAAACGGCATGCTCAACTTCTTCAACCGGCAGAGCAACGAGCAGAAAGGCTATGTCGGGGTCGTGTTCATGGGCGCCACGCTTGCGCTGGTGTCGTTCTCCTGCACAGCGCCGTTTGTGGGCACCCTGCTGGCGGCCACGACGGTGGGGCAGTGGAACTACCCGGCGCTCGGCATGGTGATCTTCAGCGCCACGTTTGCCGCGCCTTTCGTCCTGTTCGCGCTATTTCCCAGCGGGCTCTCCCGTCTGCCGGCCTCGGGGAGCTGGATGAGCAGCCTGAAGGTCGCGTTCGGCTTTATCGAACTCGCCGCGGCGCTCAAGTTTCTCTCCAACGCGGATCTGGTCTGGGGCTGGAACATCATTTCGAGGCCGCTGGCCATCGCGTTGTCCGTCGTGATCTTCTTCCTCGCCGGCCTGTACCTGCTCGGCAAGATTCGCCTTGCGCACGACGAGGCGCTGGAGCAGATCGGCACCGGCCGGCTGCTGGCCGCCATCGCGTTCCTGGGCGTCTCGCTGTACCTGATTCCGGGCCTGTTCGGCGCCCCCCTCAACCGGCTCGATGCGTTTCTGCCGCCGCGGAAAGGCACGGACATGAGTCTCACGGCCTCATTCGTACGTAGCGAGGCGTCGAATGCGAGCAGCGAGGGGTGGTTTGAGGAGATCGAGCCGGCGTTCGCGCAAGCGCGGGAGACCGGCAAGCCGGTGTTTATCGACTTTACGGGTTATACCTGCACGAATTGCCGGCAGATGGAAGCCAACGTCTTCCCGCATCCGGAAGTGGCGCGCCAGTTCGACGACGAGTTTGTGACGCTGCGCCTGTATACCGACGACCTCGACGCCGGCCCGGACCTCCAGCGGTATCAACTCGACCTCACCGGCACGGTCGCGCTGCCCACCTATGCCATCGTCGACCCGACGCAGAACAAGCTCATCGCGCGCGTCAGCGGCGTCGTCGCCGTCGACCGGTTCGTGGCTTTCCTGAACGACGGCCGGGCAAACTACGAGGCCGCCCGGCTGGCGATGCGCTGACACTCAAACCACCGGGTTCGGGGGTTCTTCGCCGCGCAGCACCGCCACGAGGTTGGTCGCGGCCATCGTCGCCATTTTCGTCCGGGTCGTGAGGGTGGCGCTCGACGTATGCGGGGTGAGCACCACGTTGTCCAGTTCGGCGAGGCCCGGCGCCATGAGCGGCTCCTCTTCGTAGACATCCAGGCCGGCGCCGGCGATCTGACGCCGCTGCAGCGCGGCCACGAGCGCCTTTTCATCCACCACCGGGCCGCGGCTCGTGTTGATCAGGATCGCCGACGGTTTCATGAGGCGCAAGGCCGCGTCGTCGATCAGGTGGCGGGTGCTTTCGTTGAGTGGGACGTGCAGCGAGACGAAGTCCGACTCCCGCAGCAGCTCTTCGAGGGCGACGCGACGGGCGCCGAGGTGGGTCTCCAGCTCTTCGTTGGGCCGACGGCCGGTGTAGAGCACCTTCATCCGGAAGCCGGCGGATTTGAGCGCCATGTTCGTCCCGATGCGGCCGGCGCCTACGATGCCCAGCGTGCGCCCCGTGATGTCGGCGCTGATGAACTGCATCGGTCCCCAGCTCTTCCAGGCGCCGGTGCGGATGAAGCGATCGCTCTCCACCACGCGCCGCGCCGCGCCGAACAGCAGCGCCCACGCCATATCGGCGGTCGCATCCGTGAGCACCCCCGGCGTGTTGGTGATGCGGATGCCCCGCGCCCGGGCCGCGTCCAGGTCGATGTTGTTGAACCCGACGGCATAGTTGGCGAACACCCGGCACTGCGCGCCGGCGGCGTCCATGGTGTCCGCGTCGATGCGGTCCGACAGCAGGCATAACACGCCGTCGCGCCCCTGAACGGCTTCATGTAGCTCCTCACGCGTCAGCGCGCGGTCATCCGGATTGCAGGTGACGGTGGCGCCGGCAGCCTCGAGGATGTCGATGCCGGGTTGCGGGATAGGACGTGTGACGTAGACATTCATGGGAAAGCCAATCGAAAAATGGAACGTGTAAAATTGCCAGGTGGCGTCAGGGACGATGGTGGATGCGGGATGATGGATGTTGGATGCGGGATGCAAGATGCAGGATGTTTATGGAAAAACCGAGCGGTTAATCGGTAATCCTGCATCCAATATCCTGCATCCAATATCCTGCATCCAACATCCTGCATCCAACATCCTGCATCCAACATCCTGCATCCAAGATCCTGCATCCAACCTCCCGCATCCAACCTCCCGCATCCAACCTCCCGCATCCAACCTCCCGCATCCAACCTCCCGCATCCAACCTCCCGCATCCAACATCTTGCATCCCGCATCCAACATCCATCATCCCTCCATCGAACGCCCCGTGTCACACCTCGATGTCGAATTCCGGCAGCGTTCCCGAATCGATCACGGTGCACGCGGCGGACTGACCGTCGCGCGACAGGGCGATGCGATGGTGCCCCGGCACGGGGTGATCGGCCTGGATGATGGTTTCGGCCTGCCCCGGCCGGCGGGGGAGGAGGACGGTGATTAGCAGGCTTTCCAGCGCCGGCTCGGCCGTCTTCACCGCCACAAACGGATGGCGCGCGGCTACTTCGGCGGGAATGGGGAGTTGCCCCGCCGACGCCGACGCCTTTTGCGTGCTGAAGCCACGGGCCTGCAGCGCGCCATGGGGTCGCTCGACGGCAAACATGGCGTTGTCGGCGCTGACGGTGGCCTCGCCGTCCATGTTGTCCGCGAAAAAGCGGGCTTCGAGGGTGGAGGGGGTGCTGGACTTGATCACCTTGTCGACCACGACGATGGCCGGCCAATCGGGTAGCACGACGACGCTGCGGGTGACCGAGGATACGTCCGGCATGACGAGCGCGTACGCCTCGGTGGCGTCGCTCGCCCAGAACATGTAGCCGTTCCGTTCCCCCGAGCGCACGATGTGCGCCGCGGCATCGGAAGCGTTGGTGCCTTCCCGGCCGTCGTGATACTGATGCCCTTTCCCGTCGATCAGCAGCGCGCTGTGGCCGGCGGTGGTGCGGAGCATCCACGAGGGATCGCTGTAGCTGTAGGGCGGGCGGTACGGATCGGCGACGAGGACCTCGCCATAACACTTCACGATGAGGCTGTTGCGGTCGGCGTGCTCGTGATTGGCCGGCCGGCCGCTGCGCAGGGCGACGACCAGGTCGTCGGGAGCGTAGCCGGTGCGGGCGACGAGCCAGTCGAGCGCGGAGACATACAGGTGCGGCCGGCGGGGCGGGGGTTCCGGGCGGACGCGTTCGTCGTACCACATTACCGACCACTCGTTGTGCCCCATGGTCCGGTACGTGCCGTACCACTGGGCCTGCCCGTCGCGTGCATGGGCCGCGATCCAGAACGGGGTGCCGGAAAACATGGAGCGGCCGGTGTCGCCGAAGTTGACGACGGTGCGGGGCTCGGCGTGGGTGGGCATCGACATCTCGAGGGAGAAGGTCATCAGCCCCTGCCAGTTGACGATGTCGAGCAGGTCGATGCCGGCGTGCCGGTCCAGCAGGGTGATCCCCTGCATGAGCTGGACGGCCGTGTAGTCGGCGTAGGAAATGTTCTCCTCGTATGAGCCGTCCGGTTCGAAGAGCGCGTCGAACTCGCCGAGGCTGAAGGCGGCCTGCTCGATCCAGCGGGCGGTGTCCTCCGTCTCGCCGAAGGTCATCCGGTACGCGATGGCGCCGATGGCGAGGGCGGACGCCGGCACGGCCTTCAGGTTGTTGCGGTTGAGGATGATGGGCCAGTTGGAGAGGTCGATGATGTCGCCGGGGCGGTGCTCCAGGTAGTTGCTCTCGGGATCCATCGACCAGCCGACGACGCGGTCGGGATACCGCATGCCGTAGATCGTGCGAAACGTGGTTTCGCAGCCGCGCTCGGCCATGATGGTGAGCAGCTCGCGGCGCTCGTCGTCCGACACCCGATCGCCGAGCCAGTCGAGCGCGAGCGCCGTCGCAAACGTCGCGGCCGAGCCCCGCTGGATGCTGATGGTGTACCGGCCGGCCTCCTGAAAATAGTCCCACTTCGGAAATTTCGCGAGGGTTCGGAGCGCGAGCAGGGCCAGGCCGGCGGCGTCCTCGTCTCCGGTCATCAGCGCATAAAAGCTCATCTGCTGCGCGGTCGCGGCGACGCGGGCGATATCGTACAGGTGATCGTTGAATTTTACCTCGCTCGTCAGGAAGCGGCGCTCGGCGGCCCGGTCCTTTGCGGCGAGTTCGTCGCGGAAGGGGCGGAAGAGCGGGTCTTCGTTGAAGCGGCGCTGCAGCGTGGGCAGCTGCTGTTCGTCGAAATAAAGCCCGAAGGGCAGCGGGCCGGCGTGCAGGGCGCGGACGAGGCGCGGCGCGTGCAGCGCGAGCGGCAGGAGGGCGGTGGATTGACGGAAAAACGTGCGGCGATCGATCATCGGTACGGGGTTGCAGGCGGGAAGTGCGGGAAAGAATAGGGGACGTCGGGGCTTTGCGCAACGGTTGGGGGTGGGAGTATGGGGGTGTGGGAGGATGGGAGACCATTTTTTCGTGCGCGTGCCCGCATGCTGTTCTGCAAGTACGCATCGCGTGTACATGTACGAAATTTCCCCCGGCCCCCCATCCTGCCACACGTCTGCATGCGAGACCGCTTGCAAAACGCGCCGGCGATGTGTACCGTGGCTCCATCACCACACAGCCTGATTCAACCATGCCCTACGCCATACGCATCCATAAAACCGGCGGTCCCGATGTCATGAAATGGGAGGAGGTATCCGTCGGCATGCCCGGGCCGGGGGAGGTCCGTCTCATCCAGGCGGCCTCCGGGCTCAACTACATCGACACGTACCACCGGACGGGGCTGTACGAATTGCCGCTGCCGTTTACGCCCGGCGTCGAGGGCGCCGGCACGGTGGACGCCGTAGGTGAGGGCGTGACGGCCGTGCGCGTCGGGGACCGCGTCGCGTATGCCGGCCCGCTCGGCAGCTACGCAGAGGCTCGTATCCTCCCCGCCGACAAACTCGTCAAGCTCCCGGACGCGATCTCGTTCGAGCAGGCCGCCGCGATGATGCTGCAGGGGATGACGGCGCAGATGCTCATCCGGCGGGTCTACGAGGTGAAACGCGGCGACACCATCCTGATCCACGCCGCCGCCGGCGGGACGGGGCTCATCCTGTGCCAGTGGGCCTCCGCGCTCGGCGCGACCGTTATTGGCACGGTATCCACAGAAGAAAAAGCCGAACTCGCGCGCGCCAACGGCTGCCATCACCCCATCATCTACACAAAGCAGGATTTCGTGGAGGAGGTGAACCGGATTACCGGCGGCGCGAAACTGCCCGTCGTGTACGATTCGGTGGGGAAAGACACCCTCATCCGTTCCTTCGATTGCCTTCGCATCCGCGGGCTGATGGTGTCCTTCGGCCAGTCCTCCGGCCCGGCGGAGCCGATCCCCGTCACCTTCCTCACGCAGAAGGGGTCGCTGTATCTCACGCGCCCCTCGATGTTTCACTATACCGGCACGCGTGACGAACTGGTGGCCACCGCGAACGAGCTGTTCGATGCCGTGCTCTCCGGTAAGGTCCGGATCGCTGTCAACCAGCGCTTCCCCCTGAAGGAGGCTGCGAAGGCCCACGTGGCGCTCCAGAGCCGCGCCACGACGGGGTCGACGGTGCTGGTGGTGTGATGCCCTCCGGGACGATCATCGGCCTCGACATCGGGGGCACCAAGACGGCGGTCGTCGAGGGGACGCGCGACGCCGCGATCCTGCAGCGGCGCGAGATCCCGACGCTGGCGGCGATGCCCTTCGACGAGCGGTTCCCCGCGCTGCGGGCGCTGATCGACGCGACGATCGCCGAGGCCTCTGCCGCCGGCCGGCGCATCGATGCCCTCAGCGTCTCCATCGGCGGGCCGCTGCGCATCGGCCCCGGCGAACTCATCGACCCGCCGCACCTCCCCGGCTGGCACGGCATCCCTCTCAAGGCGCGGCTGGAGGGGGCCTATCCCGACCTCCCGGTTTTTGTGGAGCACGACGGCAACGCCGGCGCGCTGGCGGAATTCCATTTCGGCGTCGGGAAAGGACGGGCCGGCCTTCGGCACCTCGTCTTCCTCACGTTCGGAACGGGCCTCGGGGCCGGGTTCATCGTCAACGGCCAGGTGCTTCACGGGGCGTCCGACACCGCCGGCGAGGTGGGGCACTGGCGGCTGAGCGAAAGCGGCCCGCACGGCTTCGGAAAGGACGGATCGTGGGAAGGGTACGCCTCGGGGGCGGGGCTGGTGGAGCTTGCCATCCGGCAGAATCCGGCGCGATGGACGGACGAGACGCCGATCCGGGCGGTTGTCGAGGCGATGCTGGCGGACGATCCCGAGGCGCTGGCCGTCGCGGCCGAGGCGGGGCGCTGGATGGGGCGGGGCATGGCACTGCTGATCGATGCGCTCAATCCCCAGATCGTGGTGCTCGGGTCGCTGGCGGTGGCGCTGGGGGACCGGGTGCTCGGGCCGGCGCGGGACATCATCCGCCAGGAGGCGTTGCCGCAGGCGGCGGCGGCCTGCGCGGTGCTGCCGGCGGCGCTCGGACGCCATATCGGGGATGTCGCGGCCCTGATGGCCGCGATCGCGGGTCGAGGACCATCGCCCGGATGACAATGCCCGCGATTTCCTGTATACTGCGCATCCACCCCGGCAGCTAACCAGATTCCGCTGTGTTGATCGATTCAGAGGTTGCCCTGGACGAGGCGTTGACCCGCCCGTCGCAAGCCTTGATCCGCTTTATCTCGACCATTCCCAGCCCGCTCGTCGTACTCGGCGCCGGCGGCAAGATGGGGCCCACGCTCTGCGTGATGGCGAAGCGCGCCGCCGAAGCCGCGCGGCACCGGCTCGTCGTCGTCGCCGTCAGCCGATTCTCCGACGAAGCCTCCCGGATGTGGCTGGAGGAGCGGGGCGTGCGGACCATCCCGTGCGACGTGCTCGACCGCGAGGCCGTCGGCCGGCTGCCGGACGCCGGCCACGTCGTCTACCTCGTCGGGATGAAGTTCGGCACGAAGCAAAACCCGTCGCTCACGTGGGCCATCAACACCCTCGCGCCGGCCATCGCGGTGGAGCGCTACGCCGGCGCCCGCGTCGTCGCGCTGTCGACCGGCAACGTCTACCCGTTCGTCGATGCGGGCAGCGCCGGCGCGACCGAGGAGATCCCACTCGCTCCCATCGGCGAATATGCGAACGCGTGCCTGGGGCGCGAACGGATCTACCGGTACGCGAGCGAGCGCTTTCAGACGCCGCTCGCCTCCGTGCGCCTCAACTACGCGGTCGAGCTGCGTTATGGCGTGCTGGTCGACCTCGCGCAGCGCATCGCCCGCGGCGAGCCGGTCGACCTGACCATGGGCTACCTGAACTGCATCTGGCAACGCGATGCGAACGACATGATCCTCCGCAGCTTCCCGCTCGCCGGGCTCCCCGCCGCTCCCGTCAACCTCACCGGCACGGCGACGCTCTCGGTGCGGCACCTGGCACAACGCCTCGGCGCGTTGATGGACCTGCCCGTGGCCTTCGCCGGCTCGGAAGCGCCCACCGCCCTCCTGAACGACGCCCGGAAGACGGCCGCGCTGCTCGGGGAGCCGGAAACGGCGCTGGAGTCGATGCTGTCCTGGACGGCGAACTGGGTGAAGTCGGGCGGCACCACCCACGGCAAACCGACCCATTTTCAGGTCCGGGATGGCGGGTTTTAGGATGAACGGCAGGTTGTGTATCGCAAATGGCAAATCGCAAATCGCAAAATGGGGCCCCGTGGGCATCCCGCACCCCGCATCCCGCACCCGAGCCTGAAGCGCCGCAGCTTGTGACGGCCGGCTCGCATCTTACCCGCTAACCCCATGTATCCCCAACCTCCAGCCTGGGTCCTCGACGCGCTGCACGCCGGCCTGGTCATTCCTGCTCATCCGCTGGCGCTGGACGCCGACGGGCGGTTCGACACGCGCCGGCAGCGGGCGCTGACACGGTATTACCATGCGGCGGGCGCCGGCGGCGTCGCCGTGGGCGTCCATACCACGCAGTTCGCCATCCGCGACCCGAAGATCGGGCTCTTCGAGCCGGTCCTCGAACTCGCGGCCGAGACGCTGGCCGCGTGCGACGCCGCGACGGGGCGGCAGACGGTCCGCGTCGCCGGCATCAGCGGTCCGACCCGCCAGGCCGTCCGTGAGGCACAGCTTGCGGAGCGCCTTGGATACCATGCCGGCCTGCTTTCCCTCGCGGCGCTCCGCGACGCGTCGCTCGACGACCTGCTGGCGCATGCCCACCGGGTCGCGGAGCAGATCCCGGTCATCGGCTTCTACCTCCAGCCGGCGGTCGGCGGGCGCGTCCTGCCCGAGGCGTTCTGGCGGGAATTTGCGCGCATCCCCAATGTCGTGGCGATCAAGATGGCGCCGTTCGACCGGTACAAGACACTGGATGTGCTGCGCGGCGTGGCCGCCTCCGGGCGAGCGCCCGCGATCGCGCTATACACCGGCAACGACGACGCGATCGTGACGGATCTGATCACCCGGTTTGCGATCCCCACCGACGAGGGCGCGGCGTCGCTGCGCGTCGTGGGCGGGCTGCTGGGCCACTGGGCGTGCTGGACGCAGAAGGCCGTGGAACTGCTCGATCGATGCAAGGCGTGGCGCGAAGCGCCGGCGGTGCCGCACGAGGCGCTCACGCTGGCGGCGCAGGTGACGGATGCCAACGCCGCGTTTTTCGACGCCGCGAATGCCTTCGCCGGCTGCATCGCGGGCATCCACGAGGTGCTCCGCCGGCAGGGCCTACTGGAATCCATCCGCTGCCTCGACCCGCACGAGGGGTTGTCGCCCGGCCAGATGGAGGAGATCGACCGCGTCTACCGCGCCTACCCCCATCTCAATGACGACGCCTTCGTGGCGGCGCATCGCGAGGAATGGCTGCGCTGAACGGCGCGCCGTCCAGGGACGGCTTGTCCGCCCCAACAAAATCCATCCCGTGCAAACCCTAAAACCATGCGCAATCGACCCGTATCCATGTACCGAATCGCACCGGTTCTGTGTCTGCTCGCAGGCCTGATCGGGGGCTGCCGGCCGCCTGAAACCGGGCCGCAGCGGCCTGCCGGCGCGTTGCCGCGGAGCGAGCCGGAAGCGCAGGGGATGTCGTCCGCCGCCATCGAGGCGTTCGTCGACGCCCTCGAAGCCGAGCGGCTGAAACCGCAATCGGCCGTCGAACTCCACAGCCTCATGATCGTGCGCCACGGTCGTGTGGTGGCTGAAGGGTGGTGGACGCCGTTCGAAGCCGAGCGGAGCCACATGATGTTTTCGATGAGCAAGAGCTTCACGTCGACCGCCGTCGGGTTTGCCGTGGCCGAAGGCCTCTTTTCGCTGGACGATCCCGTAGTCTCCTTTTTCCCCGACGCGCTGCCGGCCACGGTGAGCGACGGGCTCGCCGCGATGCGGGTCCGCCACCTGATCACGATGTCGACCGGGCAGGAAGCGGACGGCGACATGTCGCCGGCGACGCCGGACTGGGTGGCGTCGTTCCTCGCCACGCCGGTGGTCCATCCGCCCGGTAGCCGTTTCCGCTACAACACCTCCGCCACGTTCATGCTGTCGGCCATCGTCCAGAAAACGAGCGGACAGGATCTGGTGGCCTTCCTGACGCCTCGGCTGTTCGAGCCGCTGCATATTGAGGGCGCCACGTGGGACGCGAGTCCGCTCGGCATCCGGGCCGGCGGCGTGGGGCTCAAGGTGAAAACGGAGGACATGGCCAAACTGGGTTTGCTCTATCTGCAGGGCGGGGAGTGGGAAGGGCGCCGGCTCCTACCGGCGGAGTGGGTCGCGGCGGCGACGTCGCCCCAGATCGAGACGGCCGAGGTGTATGCCGACACGCCGGAAGAGCGGGCGGTCGACGACTGGGCGCAGGGGTACGGCTACCAGTTCTGGCCCAGCACGCACGGCGCCTTCCGGGGCGACGGGGCGTTCGGACAGTACAGTCTGGTCCTGCCCGAACAGGACGCGGTCGTGGCGATCACGGGTGCGTCGCTGGATATGCAGCGCGTCCTCGATATCATCTGGGAGCAGCTCCTGCCGGCGTTCCACGATGCGCCGCTGCCGGCCACGCCCGGGTCGGCGGCGAACCTGCACGCCCGCCTCGACGCGCTGACGCTGTTTCCGGAAGCCGTTACCCCCACGCCGGCGCCCCTTGCCAACGGGCGGACGTCCACCTTCCGCCTCGACGCCAACCCGATGCAGGCTACGACCCTGACCATCGCCATCGATCCGAGCGAAGCGCGTTTTGCGTTGCAGGATTCGACGGGGGAGCACACGGTGCGCGCCGGCTTCGGCGCCTGGATTGAGCAGCCCAACACCATGCCGTTGTCGCCGCCCCGGAGCATCCCGATCCTCTCGACCGATGCCCCGACGGTGACGGCTGCGGCGGTCTGGTCGTCCGATGCGACGCTCGCGTGGCACTGGCGTTATCCGGAGGGGCCGTATTTCGATCGGGTGGAGACCCGGTTCGCCGGCGACTCGATCTACGTGTCGTTCTCGAACAATCTCGTACGCGGCGCCGGCGACCGGCGGCCGGCGCTGAAAGGGGTGAGGACAGACGCGCCCTGACGCGGGTCAGACGCCCGCATCGGCCGGCGTGTTGATGTTGCGCAGTGCGCGCTCGTTCAGGCGCACGGTGACTACGTCGAGCAGATCGAGCAGGCCGTGCAGGGAGAGATCGGGCCCCGCGAGGCGGGCTTCGATGCGGGCCAGGGCCCGGCGATGGTAACACGCCACGACCGGGACGGGCCGGCCGGCGGGATCGACGGCCACGACCGCATCCCCATCCGCCGTGCGCGCCTTGAGGAGTTTCTTCAGCGACGCAGCGTCGAGGTCCGGCATGTCGCACGGGACGACGAGCATCCATTCGGCGGGCGAGGCGAGGAGGCCGGCGTGGATTCCGCCGAGCGGTCCGCATCCGGGGTACCGATCGGCGACGTGGCGCGCGGGCAGGTCGTACGTCGTCGCCGCGTCGCCCACGCTGACGAAGACCGGCTGCGCGATGCCGGCAAGGGTCTCGAAAACCTGCCGGATCATCGGCCGGCCGTCGACGAGCGCCAGGGCCTTGTCGGACCCGAACCGCGCGCTGCGTCCGCCGGCGAGGACAAGGCCGGATGGTGATTTCAGGGGTGTCGCCATGTTGCGCCAGATAATGAAGGTATATTATCGTGTTAGTCGTGACCGTAGGTCGGGTTAGGTCCCACTAGGGACCGTAACCCGACACCCAATCGACCAAAGATATTGAGAGGAATATAATGCGTAGCCTCAACCCGTTCCGGCTCATCCTGGCATGCCTGCTCGTAGCTGTGTCTGCTTGCGACACCCACGATCCGGAAGCCACCAACCTGGCCGGCATCGAGCTCGACCTCGTATCACCGCTGCACGACAGCGCGGTGGTGCGCGGAGAGCCGGTTACGTTTACGTGGACGCTCTCGTCTGAGCCAAACGGTACCTTCGGGTATTTCTACCAGATCAGTCAGAGCGCGACGTTCGAGGAGGCCATCACAGGCAGTGGTTCGATGAACGGGTATCAGAGCGGACTCGTGCTGGAAATGACGAGAACGCTGCATCCGAATCCGTCGGTGCCCCCATCGGAGCCCTGGTATTTTCGCATCCAGATGTCGGCGGACGGCTACGTGTCGCCCTGGGTGGAGCGGCGATTTTATACCTCGGAGCGCATTCTATTCTAGTGCCCTGAGGTGAACAGGCGAGTTTGTTGGGATTCGGCCTCCGCGTGAGGTCTGTTGGACGGGTGGCCGGGATACGGACCCTTGATGTATTCTGGTTGCTATCGGGTTACGGCCCCTGATGGTGGCCTAACCCTACCTACGCGGATACTATCCACGGGGTACTGCCGGGCCATTGGATGCTGACGCGTCGGGTTACGGCCCCTGATGGGGGCCTATCCACGGGGTACTGCCGGGCCATTGGATGCACGCGTCGGGTTACGGCCCCTGATGGGGGCCTATCCACGGGTACTGCCGGGCCATTGGATGCACGCGTCGGGTTACGGCCCCTGATGGGAGCCTAACCCGACCTACGGGTTTGTCGCTACGGTGCTGCGGTGAAGGATGGGGGGCTTCGGCAACTTTATGCGCGCTGCCGGATACGCACATAAACCAACCCCATCGCCATGATCCGGCTCCTTGCGCTTTGCCTTCTCGCCGGCTGCGCCGCCCTCAAGCCCGGCGAAGCGCCACCCAGCACCGTCTACGACGATGTCAACGCCTTTATCCGGGTCCTCGCCGGCGAGGGCATCCAGGCCCGCGACACGGGCCGCGCCGGCAGTCTGCTCGTCGCGGACAACAGCGCCCGCCTCACCCTGAACGCGCGCGACATGGCCGACGTCTACTTCTTCAAACGCCCCGCCGACGCCCGCACCCAGGCCAATCTGGTCGACTCCCGTTCCTACGACGTCTACCTCGACGGCAACATCGTCCTCATCCATTACGTCAAGCGCGATCCGACGCTGGCGATTTCGCTCCAGAATCTGTTCGGGATTCCGTGGTGAGGGGCTGTGCGGTGGGGAGCTTCGCTGTTATGAGCTACGCGGTCATGAGCTATGCCGTCATGAGCTCGCTTCGCTCGCGGTTGGGGATGCTGGTATGAATGACCGCAGCCGCAGGCTGCTCCTGACCGGGCCGAAGGCGATTTCTGATCGCAGCCGCAGGCTGCTCATGCCCGCGAAGTCTCCTGACCGCAGCCGCAGGCTGCTCATGCCCGCGAAGTCTCCTGACCGCAGCCGCAGGCTGTTCCTGACCAGTGGCTATTGACCAATGACGGTATTCCTGGCGAAAGCCAGTGATACCACTACCGACTTCGACGCCGGCGTGTTGCTCCCGTCCGCGGTGCTCCCTATCGGGACGAGGACGTTGGCTTCGGGGAAGTAGGTCGCCACGCAGCGGCGGGGGATGGCGAAGGGGACGACCTGGAAGGCCTCGGCGCGGCGGGTTTCGCCGTGGAAGTGGCTGGTCAGGTCGACGACGTCGCGCTCCTTCAGGCCGGCATCGGCCATGTCCTCGGGGTTCATCATGACGACGCGTCGCGCGCCCTTGATGCCGCGGTACCGGTCGTCGAGGCCGTAGATGGTCGTGTTGTACTGGTCGTGGCTCCGGATCGTCATCATGAGGTACTGACCCTCAGGGAGAGCAGACCGGGGGATGGTGTGGACGGTGAACATGGCGCGCCCGGTATCCGTCTTAAAAACCCCCGATCGCGGGCCATTCGGCAGGTAGAACCCGTCGGGCTCGCGGACGCGGCGGTTGTAGTCGGTGAAGCCGGGGATGACGGCCTCGATCTCCTCGCGGATGCGGTTGTAGTCGCCGGCCCACGCCTCCCACGGCTGCGGCGAGGCGGCGCCGAGGACGGCCCGCGCCAGCCGGGCGACGAGCGCCGGCTCGCTGAGCAGGTGTTCGGACGCCGGCGGCAGAAACCCGCGCGACGTATGCACGATCCCCATCGAGTTCTCGACCGTCACAAACTGCCGGCCGGAGGCCTGCAGGTCGACCTCCGTACGGCCCAGACACGGCAGGATGAGGGCCTCGCGCCCGGTGACGAGGTGGGCGCGGTTGAGTTTGGTAGATACCTGGACCGTCAGCCGGCAGCGGCGCAGTGCCTCGGCGGTGAAGGCGGTGTCCGGGGTGGCGGAGAGGAAGTTGCCGCCCAGCGCGAAGAACACGTGCGCCCGGCCGGCGTGCATCGCCTGGATGGCGTCGACGGTGTCGAGGCCGGGCCGGCGGGGAGGCTCGAAGCCGTAGCGGGCGGCGAGGGCGTCGAGAAAGGGCTGCGCCGGGCGCGGCGTGATCCCCATCGTCCGGTCGCCCTGGACGTTGCTGTGGCCGCGGACCGGGCAGGCGCCGGCGCCGAGTTTGCCGAACGCCCCCCGCATCAGCAGGAGGTTCACGCACGACTGGATGTTGGCGATCGCGTTCTTGTGCTGGGTCAACCCCATCGCCCAGCAGACGATGATCCGTTCCCGACGGGCCAGGATGTCGGCCGCGCGATCGATCTCATCCCGGTCGATTCCCGACTCCTCGCCTATCGTCTCCCACGATTCGGTCCGGAGATCCTCCAGAAAGCCCTCCACGCCGTCCGTCTTCGGATCGATAAACGCCCGATCGAGCGCGGCCTCGCCGTGGCGCTCGATCATCGCCTTCATGAGGCCTTTCAGCAGGGCGACGTCGCCGTTGATGCGGACCTGCAGAAACTGGTCCGCCAGCATCGTCCCCCGGGATAACCAGCCGGCGACCTCCTGCGGGTGGTTGAACCGTTTGAGGCCGGCCTCGGGCAGCGGGTTGATGTGGAGGATGGTGGCCCCGTTGCGTTTGGCGCGCTGGAGGGCCGACAGCATGCGGGGATGGTTCGTGCCCGGGTTCTGCCCGATCACGACGATGACCTCCGCCACGTCGAAGTCGTCCAGCGTCACCGTCCCTTTGCCCGACCCGATGACCGCGCCGAGGGCCATCCCGCTCGACTCGTGGCACATGTTGGAGCAGTCGGGGAAGTTGTTCGTGCCGAACAGCCGGCCGAACAGCTGGTAGAGAAACGCCGCCTCGTTGCTCGTCCGCCCCGACGTGTAGAACAGCGCCTGGTCCGGGCTGTCCAGCGCCTGGAGATGCGCGGCGATGCGGGTGAAGGCGTCGTCCCACGCGATGGGTTCGTAGTGCCGGCTCCCTTCCCGGAGGATCATCGGGTGGGTGAGGCGGCCCTGCTGGTTGTGCCAGTAGTCGGACTGCCCCAGCAGGTCGTCCACGCTGTATTCCGCGAAGAAGTCGGGCCCGATGCGTTTTTCCGTGGCCTCGGAGGCGACGGCCTTGGCGCCGTTTTCGCAGTACTCGCCGAGGGACGAGCGGCGGCCGGCGGGGTCGGGCCAGGCGCAGCCGGGGCAGTCGAAGCCCTCGCGCTGGTTGACGCGGCGGAGGATGTTCAGGCCTCGCCCGAGGCGCATCTCTTCGCGGATGATGCGCAGGGCGGATCGGATGGCGGCGACGCCGGCGGCACGCTCCGGCGGTGGCCGGAGATCGAGCCGGGTGGTCTCCTCGGGCGGCTCGGCGCGGATGTGATGCGGCGATTCGTTCATGGCGTGAGGATGGGGAGAACGGGTTCGAGGGAGGCGATGCGTTCGGCGCCGGTGTAGACGTTGAAGTGGGTGTCGCGCACGAAACCCAGGAGCGTCATCCCGCGCCGGCTGGCGTAGTCGACGGCCAGCGTGGAGGGCGCGCCGACCGCCGCGACGATCGGGATGCCGGCCATCGCCCCCTTCTGGATCAGTTCAAAGCTGGCGCGGCCGCTGAGCAGGAGGATGCAGTCCGACAGCGGGCAACTCCCGTCGAGCAGCGCGCGGCCGAGCGTCTTGTCGACCGCGTTGTGCCGGCCGACATCCTCCCGGCAATGCATCATGACGCCCTCCGGGGTGACGAGGCCGGCCCCGTGGAGTCCGCCCGTTCGCGAGAAGACGGGCTGGCATTCCCGCAGGAGGCCCGGCAGGCGGTGGACGACATCCGGCCCGATCTCGGGCAGGCGCGGCCTGATCGCCGGCGGATTCAGCGCTTCGAGCGCATCGAGCGAGGCCTTACCGCAGACGCCGCAGCTCGACGTCGTGTAGAAATGCCGTTCCAGCCGCGCGGGGTCGATCGCGAGACCGGGGCGGACGACGACGGTGAGGGTGTTGCCGGCGGATCTGCCGCACCCGGTCGCGTCGTCCTCTACGATGCCGGCGATGTCGGAGGCCGACCGGACGAGGCCTTCGCCCATGAGGAAGCCGGCCGCCAGCTCGGCGTCGTGCCCGGGCGTGCGCATGGTGATGGAGATCGGCCGGCCGGCCTCGCCGGCTGTCGCGAGGCGGATCTCGAGCGGTTCCTCGACGGCCAGCGTATCGATCAGCGCCGCCGGCGCGCCGCGCGTGACGCGGATGACATCGGCAGGGCGGTGGGCGGGGTCGGTCATGGGTGGCGATGGTTGGAGGGTTCTCTCTGCTTTCCCCGGTGGCATGCAGAGTCGCTTTTGCGATGATGCTTCTCAAAATAACCTATTGTCATCTCGACCGAAAGCGGCGGCTTGCCCGTCGCTGAAGCGGAGAGACCTCCCGCATCTGTGCAATGAGGTGGGCGGCAGCACGTATGGTCGATCCGCACGTTATGTTCAATGAGCGCCAATCGTCTAGAAAGGAAAACCAGTTCCTGCATGGCGCGCGTTTATTCCATTTCGTTCTCGACGCACTCGATCGCGAGAAGCAGATCAAGCGATGGGGACGTGCGAAAAAGCGCACGCTTATTCGGAGCATCAACCCGGACATGGTCGATTTGAGTGGCGACTTGATGTAGGAATCGGGAAGGTCTATCGTCTGCCTGGCTCGGGGAGGTCTCTCCGCTTCGTCGCCGGCTATCGCCGGCATCTACGGTCGAGATGACAATGGATAGAACAACCCTAAAAAGCAATGTCATCTCGACCGAAAGCGGCGGCTTGCCCGTCGCTGAAGCGGAGAGACCTCCCGCATCTATGCAATGAGGTAGGTGGCAGCACGTATGGTCGATCCGCACGTTATGTTCAATGAGCGCCAATCGTCTAGAAAGGAAAACCAGTTCCTGCATGGCGCGTTTATTCCATCTACATCCTGAGCAACCGGCATCGCACCGTGTTTATACAGGAGTTACTGGAGATATCGCGCAGTGATTTGGCTGCATCGGAACGGAAAGGGAGGGCGCTTTACATCCAAATATCAGTGTCACGAACTCGTTTATCTTGAAGAGCACGCTTTCGTTCTCGACGCACTCGATCGCGAGAAGCAGATCAAGCGATGGGGACGTGCGAAAAAGCTCACCCTTATTCGGAGCATCAACCCGGACATGGTCGATTTGAGTGGCGACTTGATGTAGGAATCGGGAAGGTCTATCGTCTGCCTGGCTCGGGGAGGTCTCTCCGCTTCGTCGCCGGCTATCGCCGGCATCTACGGTCGAGATGACAATGGATAGAACAACCCTAAAAGCAATGTCATCTCGACCGAAAGCGGCGGCCTGCCCGTCGCTGAAGCGGAGAGACCTCCGCATCTGTGCAATGAGGTAGGTGGCAGCACGTATGGTCGATCCGCGTTATGTCAATGAGCGCCAATCGTCTAGAAAGGAAACCAGTTCCTGCATGGCGCGCATTTATTCCATTTCGTTCTCGACGCACTCGATCGCGAGAAGCAGATCAAGCGATGGGGACTGAAAAAGCTCACCGCTTACGGAGCATCAACCCGGACATGGTCGATTTGAGCGGCGACGATAGAATCGGAAGGTCATCAGCGCCGGCCGGGAGGTCTCTCCGCTTCGTCGCAGGCTATCGGATCTACGGTCGAGATGACAATGGATAGAACAACCCTAAAAGCAATGTCATCTCGACCGAAAGCGACGGCCCTGCCGGCGCTGCAGCGGAGAGACCTCCCCGAGCCAGGCAAGCGTTTAATCGCGGAGAGACCTCCCCGAGCCAGGCAAGCATTTAAACGCGGAGAGACCTCCCCGCGCCAGGCAAGCGTTTAATCGCGGAGAGACCTCACCGCCCCGCGCCATCGGCCCAGCTCAATAGATTGCCCTCAGCCGAGCAAGCAGCTATACGCGGAGGGATGTCCCCGATCTGGAAAGTTTGCCGCCCCTGACCTATCATGAACGCCGGCTAACCTCCTGATCCCAACCGTCATTGCCATGTTCACCCCGAATGCGCGCATCGTCGGTGCGCTCCTGGTCATGCTGTGCGTCGCCCCGGCGCGGCATCTCGTCGCACAGCCCTATGTCGCTGCACCGGACCGCGTGCTGACGAAGCTTTCCGATAAAAGCGGCTACGGCGCCCTGCCCCAGGATCAAGGGGCGATCGGACTCTGGCAACGCCTGCTCAAGCTTCAGACGACGGCCAGCGCGCTCCACACGACGGCGCACCCCGACGACGAGCACGCCGGCCTGCTGGCCTACCTCAGCCGCGGCGAAGGCGCCCGCCTGGCGCTCGCGACGCTGAACCGGGGCGAGTCCGGCGCCAACGCCATCGGGTCGGAACTGTTCGACGGGCTCGGGCTCGTCCGCTCCGAGGAGTTGCGCCTCGCCGGCCGCTACTACGGGCTGGACGATCAGTATTTCACGGCGCTGACCGACTACGGCTATTCCAAGACGCTCGACGAATCCCTCACCAACTGGGGGCGCGACACGGTGCTCGAAGAGCTGGTGCGCATCATCCGCATCAACCGGCCGCTGGTGGTCATCTCGCGATTCCACGGTTCGGAGCGGGACGGCCACGGCAACCACCAGGCCGCCGGCGGCATCACGCCGGACGCCGTCCGGCTCGCCTCCGACCCCAGCGCGTTTCCCGAGCAGCTTTCGAAAGAAGGACTGCGTCCGTGGCGCGTGCGTAAACTCTACCGCGGCGGCATCCGCGACGGCGAACGGGGCAACGTCGTGGTGGACCCTGGCGTCTACAGCCCCTGGCTGGGGGCGACGTACAACAACTTCGGTTACTACGGCCTCAGCCTCCAGAAATCGCAAACGAGCGGTCGGTCCCGCGAGGCGTTCGGGCCGGCCCTGGCCACTTACGAACGGCTGGATGATCCCGCGGCCGGCATGGAGGGGGGCTTTTTCGCCGGCCTCGATACGTCGCTGCCTGGCCTCTTCGCGCTGATGGGCGAGACGCCGCCGGATGGCGGGCTCGACGCGCTCCGCGCCGCCGCCGGCCGCATCGACGAGGCCGTCCGTCGCTACGATGTCGCCAACCCCGCCCGCGTCGTCGAGCCGCTCGCCCAGGCCGCCCGCGGCCTGCGACAGCTCATCGCGAGCCTCGACGACGACTCCGAGGTCGCCTTCGTACTCCGCATCAAGGCCCGCCAGATCGAAGACGCCGTCCAGCAGGCGCTGGGGCTCCGGCTGAATGCGATCGCCATGCCGGCGGCATCCGAAACGTCCTCCAGCCCCTGGATGCCGCTGCCCACGATGGGCGCGGCGGTGCCCGGGCAGGCGCTGCGCGTCGAGACGCAGCTCGTCAACCCGTCCGACATCCCGGTTCGCCTCCACGCGCTGACCCTCGATGGCGGCAGCGGATGGCTGGCGGCGGCCGGCGACGCCGCCGGCGCCTCCCTGAGCGGCAACCAGCCGATGACGCACGCCTTCGCCACGGTGGTGCCGCGCGATGTGGCCGTGACGCGCCCGTACTTCTCGCGCGCGACGATCATGGACAACCGGTACGACATCGCCGAGACCCCGGATCGGACGCTGCCGTTCCCGCGTCCGGCGCTCCGGGCCGTAGCCGAATATGAAGTGTATGGCGTGCCCTTCCGGATGACGGAGACGGTCCGGACCCGCGAGTCGCAGCTGCCGGAAGGGTATGTGATGCGGGAGTTGAGCGTCGTGCCGGCGTTCTCCGTCCGTGCCGCGCCGTCGAGCCGGATGGTGCCGCTCTCGGGCGGCGTCGCGCCGTTCGATGTGCGCATCGAGGTGCAGAACAATCAGCCGGACGACGCGCAGGGCGAACTGCGGCTGCGCGTGCCGGCCGGCTGGAAAACGGATCCCGCCGTGCATGCGGTGTCGCTGGCCCGGGGCGGAGAGCGCACCACCTTCACGTTCTCCGTGACGCCGGATCGGCTGGAGGGGCGCAGCTACACGCTGGAGCCGGAGCTGTCGAGCGGGGGGCGCACGTATTCGGAGGGATATGAGGCCATCAGCCGGCCGGCGTGGGAGACGCGGTACCTCTACAGTCCGGCCGTCGTCAACGTGCGCGGCGTCGATGTGCGGATCGCACAGGGGCTCAAGGTCGGGTACGTGATGGGCGTTGGCGACGAGGTGCCGTCGGGCATCGAGCAACTCGGGGCTTCGGTTACGCTGCTGGAGGAGGACGATCTGGCCGGCAGCGACCTCACGGGGTACGATGTGATCGTGGTGGGCACGCGCGCGTACGCGGTCCGCGCCGACCTGGTGTCCTACAACCGCCGACTGCTCGATTTCGCGAAGGCGGGCGGGCACCTCGTGGTGCTGTACCAGACGCCGGAGTACCGGCCGGAAGAGCAGGCGCCTTACACCGCGTCGCTGCCGCAGTCGGCCGAGGAGGTGTCGGAGGAGGATGCAAAGGTGACGATCCTGGCGCCCGACCACCCGGTGTTCGCCGGCCCGAACCGGATCACGCCGGCGGATTTCGACGGCTGGATCGAACAGCGCGGCTCCAAATTTTTCGCCTCGTGGGACGACGCCTACACCCCCCTGATCCGTTGCAACGATGCCGGACAGGCGCCGCAGGACGGCGGCTGGCTGACCGCGGAATATGGATCGGGCCGCTTCACCTACTTCGCCTACGCCATCCACCGGCAGGTCCCGTTCAACGTGCCGGGGCCGTACCGGATCTTTGCTAACGTGTTGTCGCTGATGCGATAACACGAAGCGTTCAAGGATCGATGTTCAAGGTTCAAGGGAGGCTATGCCCAATTCCCTTGAACCTTGAACATCGATCCTTGAACCCTCAATTCATCATCGCATCGCCCTGCACGACCATGAAGCCCGAGCGGGTCTTGTTGGTCGTGCGGAGCTTGCCTTCATCGAGCAGCTCGTCGAGGTATTTGCGGATGGTGCCTGGCGACGCGCCGACGTGGGCGCTGAGCGCCTGCTTGGAGTGATTCGGGTTTTCCATCAGCGCCCAGAGCAGCATGTCTTTGAGGCGCTCCTTTTTGTTGGCGAGGTTGCTGTCCTCGCTGTCGTCGCCGGCCACTTCCTGGTTGACTTCCTGCGAAGCCTGTCCATTGGTGTGTGATGCGGCGCCGTTGCTCGCCGGCGCATGCGGCATCAGGGAGCCGTTTTTGGCGGAATCCAGCTGATACTGGGCGCTCCGGTTTTCGGCGGCCAGCTGGGCCTGGAATTTCTTGCGCGCCAGGTTGTCCTTGGCGTGAACGCTCGCGAGCAGGCGCTCGCGCATCAGCTTCACATCGATCAGCGCCGCTTCGTGTTCGGCTTCGAGTTTGGCGCGGGCGACCTCGCTGCCCAGTTCGCGGGCGTAGTTGGACTGGATGCTCTCCATGTTCAGCGCCTTGATGGCGTCCTTCTTGGCGAGCTGCCGGCCCACGCGGCGCACGACGAAGCTGCTGCGTATATCGCGTTCGGCCTTCTTGTGGTTCTTGAGCAGCTCGTACATCCCGGCCTCGTAGATGCTTCGGCCGATCATGACGGCGAGTACGAAGCGGAACGCCCAGCCGGCGGCGCCTTCGCCGTGTTCCAGGGCGATGACGAGCAGGGCGACGTAGATGACCACGAGCGTCACGGCCCAGGCGATCTTCATCGGCATGGGCGCGTTGTGCTGGGTGTCGATCGCGAGCCAGGAGACGATAAATGCGCCTTCCACGAGCATCAGGGCGCCTACCTTGATCACGGTCAGCCACGGCTCGTCGATGCCGACAAACGCCTGTTTGGCTACTTCGAGGGTGGCGGCCGACGTGACGACCACACCCGCGACTTTCATCAAGAGGTCGATAATACGTTGGGTCCAGTAAAAATCAACGCTCTTTTTCATTGGGCTTCAGGGTGTTGCAGTTTGGAAAATAAAACACCGCGGCCGCCTTGCGGTGGCACGGTCACGCCGGATAAGACAGGATACCGGGAGATGCGACAGGCGCTGGAGGAGGAGTGGCGCAGCGATGTCGATCCGTGTCGGTCGGCCTTATCACAACGGAGCTTCCGCACCTGCGCCTTCGTCGCTTGAAATCCGTCCGGCAGACGCTCGATTTCGGTGACGCGATGCGCGTACATCGCGTATCGAATCTCCCGCATCTGCTCATCGGAGCGACAGGGTGCGCAAGATCGCATCATAAGCGAATGCTTACCTGCGTGGGCCTGTGTTTGGGGCTGAAGCCGGTAAGAAATGGGGGGTGATCCGGCTGTTAATTAGATCGTTACGGAACGACGAACCAGCAGAAACCCGCTTGCGAACCATCCGCCGGCAGCACCGCACGCGCCTGATGACGGTGAGGTGGCGACAAGGTACCGGCGTGCCTCCATCCCGGCAATGGAGGTTTGACGACATCCGGGTGGGGTCTTTTGAGCAAAGGCGTATGCGCCTCAAGCAATGCGGCGGCGGTTCGGCGGAACGTCGGCCGGCAAACCGGACGCCTGCGCCACCGCCCAGCGTCCGTTCACCTTCCAGGACGGGTCGATCGCCGTAAGCTGCTCCACCCGGTCGGCGTCGAGCCCGGCGATGACCTCGGCCTTGCAGGTCCGCAGCGCCAGGATGGGGTTGGCGAAATACGTCACCACCGATTCAAAGGGCGTCGTCGCCGGCCAGTGGCTGTCGTCCAGCAAGCGCCGGTAATTCGCGTCGCCCTTGAAGATGAGGAAGTCGTGCCGGTCGAGCTGGGCGCGCGGGGCATCGGGCAGACGGCGGAACGGATAGGGCTGGGCCCACGCGGCGTCCGCCCGGACGGTGAGCCGGCCCTCGGCGAGGGCGGCATCCAGGCGCTCCGCCAGCCGCCGCGCGGCGGGCAGGGCGGCGCGGCGGAGATGCGCGAGCGTGTCGTCGACATCGGCGGGGGTCACATCCGACACGTACGTGGGAAACGCCTTGACGTGGAGCGTCATCCGCGCCGGCCGCGGCAGCCGCAGCAGGATGTCGGCGAGCACCAGATCCATGGTGAACTCCTCGCCGGCGTTGTCCGCCATCAAGCCGATATCGATCGGCGAGGCGGCCCCGAGCAGCCAGTCCGCCGCGCGCGACGTGTGATCCGCCAGCAGCTGCCCATCCCGGTCGATCCGTTCGTGCCCGGGGCCTTCGCCTGCCTGCCAGAGGCTCAGGTCGGCCTGGTTGCCCCACAGCGCCGCCTTGAACGCATCGATGACGCCGCGCCGCGTCACGGGGGCGTCCGGCGCGAGGGTGTCCGGGAGGCGCTGCAGGAGGGGCTCGGACAGGCCGAGGCTCGCGCGCTTGTCGGGCGCGTAGGGATCGATGCCGCGCCCGCCGCCGGTACCGAAAAAACCGGTCGCTTCGAGCACGCGGCGGAACAGGTAGAACTCGGCGAAGAGCCAGGGCGCTTCCAGCCACGAGGCGCCGGCATGGGGCTCGACCAGGGCGCGCCACGCGTCGAGGTCGGGCGCGAGCGGATCCTCGAGGTGGCGGATCGGGGCGTGCGGCAGCTCGGCGGCGAGCGCTTCGATGGCCGGCGCGGCGTCCGCCGGCAGCGCCGCGTTCAGAAGGGCGCGCCGGGCCAGGCCGGCGAGACGCGTCGTGACGGTCGAGCGGGCGAAGGAATCGGGGTCCGTTCCCCGGAGCGGCGGCGGCACATCCATCGCGTCAGATCCTCCAGAGCACGTCGGGGTCCATGAACGGCTCCGCATCGCGGTAGCGCTCGGTCAGGTCGATCTTGCGGCGCAGGTGATCGCCGAAATTGGGGCCGAAGACGAAGGGCGTCTCGCCGGCGCCGGCGACGAGCATCCACTCCGTCTCCCGCTGCTCCCACAGGTCGATCAGCAGCCGGGTGTTGGCCAGATCCCGATCCATCATGTCCTGGAGGCCGGCGCGGTGGCGCGCCCGCTCGGCGTCGGTGGTCGCACCGAGATAGCCGTACACGCCTTCCGTCCAGGCGCAGACATTGCGCTGCGCCATCGTCCACGCGCGCAGGGCCCGTACGCGGACGAGCAGGTCGCTGAAGACGGCCTCGCCGGACAGCGGCTGGAGGAAGGCCTCGACGGCGTCGAGCCGGGGAAAGACGTTGGCGTCGAACCCGCGCACCTTGACGGCGGCCTGCTCGGGCGTCATGAGGGTAAACATGACGTCGCGGCTGAGGTCGACGTTATTTGTGTTGTTCTTGACGGTGACGATGAACTGCTCGTAGTACCGCCGCTCCGGTTCGGGGACGGCTTCGAGGTTGGGGATCAGCGGGCGGATCCACGCGCGGTACCAGACGAATCCGAAAAAGCTGTACAGGTAGATGTAGGGTACCCAGGTGATGGCCTCGTCGATCATGTCCCAGGCGTCGACCAGCTTGTGCGCCCGGGCCTCGCCGGCCCACCGCTCCGCCAGTTCCATCAGGATGTCGTCGATGGGGCGTTCGGGGTTGAGCTGGGCCTGCTGGATGACGGTCGGATGGGGCCAGTAGGGCGTCTTGTCGAGGTGGAGCAGCCCTCCGTGCGCGCTCACCCGCTTCAGGCCGGCCTCGCGCAGGTTGAGCAGCTTGCGGTGCAGCGACCGGGGAAACGGGGTGCCGAGCAGGGGCTCCATGTTGAAGCTGGATCCCGCCGAGTAGGACACCGAGGGTTCGACGGACAGGCTCCGGTAGTGGGCGAGCGCCTCGGATTCCTGGTGGTCGACTTCGGTCTGATAGATCGAGCCGGCGACGCCGTCCTGATCCGGATAGCGGGGGTGGACATACGGCATGTCGTACCCTTTCACCAGCAGCGACGGGCCCTCGATGGAGAGGTGGCGGTCCATGGCGCCGACCAGGTGGTCGTGCTCGTCGCGGAAGGCGTCGATGCGGAGGCTGACGACGAAGTCGGGGTTGTAGGCGGCGGCGGTTTCCTGGAGCAGGCGCATCCAGCGGACGGCGCTCTTGCCGGCGGCCTCGGCGATGGCGTCGTGCGTCCGCCACTCGCGGATGAGGTACGGCCCGCCGTTGCGGCCGACGTACAGCGAGCTGGTGTGCTCGAAGCCGGCGCCGCTGTCGTTGGTCCATACCGACAGGTACGCGAGGTCGGGCACCTCCCGCATCATGTTGTCCATCAACTGCCGGTAGTGCTCCCGGGAAACCGGATGGTCCTGTGCGAGCGTGTAGCGCGGCTTGTGGGACCGGAAGGGATGATCGACGCGCGCGCCGCGGAGGTAGGGGTAGCGGTCGTAAAACGGCTCCGGCATCGCGCGCGGCTCGTAGCAGAGCAGTCCGGGCTTGAGGCCATATTTGCGGCCGATGCCGGCGATCCGCTTGAGCCGCTCCAGGTTGGCGCGGACGTACGAGCGGTCGTAGAGCCCGCGCGTGATGTCGGAGTCCACGAATTGCAGCAGGCCCGGGCCGTACGAATAAAACGCCTGATAAAATTCGGTCGGCACGCCCGGCTCCTGCGGCGTCGGCGCCGCGAGGCCGTTGACTTCGAGGTGGGTGAAGCCGCTGCGGGCGATCTGTTCGATGTACGACTCAGCGTCGAAGTCGCGCACGGTCCGGGCGACCTGCGTCAGCACGGAGTCGTAGAGCGGCCGATTCCACGCGAAGGAGGCAGGGAGCAGCAACCCTGCGCGGAGCTGGCCGTGCTGGGCATCGCTCAGGCCCTCCAGGAGCAGGTGGACGAACGCATACAGCAGCGCCGGCTCGGACGACGTCACCTCGCCGTTGCCTGCCTCGTCGATCCGCGCCCAGCACCAGGGCGCGTCGTTCGGCGCGGGCTCGGGCCCGAGACCCCACGGCCCGGGCGCGACGCCGACGCGGAGGCCGGCGCCGGCGTCCTGCGCCGCCGTCGGCGGAGCGATCCCGAGGCCCCGGCACAACGCGGCCGCGGCGGTCTGCTCGACTTCGGGGCCACCGGCCGGATACGTGACGCGGGAGACGGGGGCGAAGAGGGTGGGCTTGGGCATGCTGCGTGCGGGAAACAGTTACGGTGCGGAGCGCACAACGATACGGCGCGAGCCGGCAAAACGCCAGTCGTATGCGCTCATCCCCAGGGGCAATCGCATGCTCTTCAAACGTGAGCATCTCCCGGTATGGGAGTATGGGGGTATGGGAGGTTTTGCGGTAAAAAGTGCCCCCATACACCCAAACTCCCATACGCTTCTCACTACCACGGCGAGCATGCAATCACCCTGCACGCATCCCCAGCGAGCGCGAAGGGGATCGCTTCGGCACCAGATCTGCAGGGGCGCGTTATCAACCGGCCACGCATCCAGTCAGCGCCTATCCATGAAATCTCAAACTCCGATTTTCCTCGCCCTGCTGCTCGTTTTGTCGAGTGCGCCAGGCCCGACGGTCGCCGCCCAGGATGCCTCGAAGGCGTCCGCGTCGCCGCCGTTCAACGGCACCATCTTCCTCGATTCGACGATCATCGTCGCCGCCGATCCGACGGCCTTCCAGCGGCTCTCGTACGCCGGCCAGGGGATGCGCACCATGTTCGACCGGCGCGTCAACAACTGGATAACGGCCAACGCCTTCCTGTACGACGCGGTCTTTCGGCGCAGCAACGGGGTGGACAGCTTTGTCGTCGAGATCCAGGTGAACCCGGAGTTCGGGACGCCCGAGGCGGCGCAGGTCCAGGCTGAGGTCTTTGCGCCGGTGATCGGACGGCTGCCCGAGGCGCTCCGGACGGATCTCGAAACCGTCTGGATCCACATGGGGACGCAGCCGTTCGGCGGCGGCAACAACAACCTGCTGATCCATGTCGGCCAGGCGGATGCCTACCGGGCCGCCGGGATTCTGGAGGAGACGCTCGTCCACGAAGCCTCCCACACCTCGCTGGATGCCTATCATGCCGCCGCTCCCGGCTGGGTGGCCGCGCAGCAGGCCGACGGCGACTTCATCTCCACCTACGCGCGCGATAACCCGACGCGCGAGGACATCGCCGAGACCTTCCTGACCTATCTCGCCGTCCGCATTCGCCCCGAACAGATCAGCACCTCGCTGTACGACACGATCCAGGCTACCGTGCCGAACCGCATCGCGTACTTCGACAGCCTCAAACTGGATATGTATCCGATGCTCGGGCTCGCACTCGATACGGAGCGCGACCCGCTGCCGGGGCGTCAGGGGAGGTTGGAAAACTACCCCAATCCCTTCCGGGACGAGACCACGATTCGACTCGAACTGGAGCGCCCCGGATTTGCGCGGATGACGGTGTTCGACGCGCTCGGCCGGGAAGTCGACCGGCTGATGGCCGGCATCTATCCCGCCGGCGTTTATGAAATGCCCTGGCACGCGGCCGGGCAGCCGCCGGGGCTTTACCTGGGCCGTCTGGAGGAAGGAGGCGCGTCGCGAACCCTCAAGTTGCTGGTGGTGAGGTAGCCTCGCCGACCAGCGCCGCGACGCGCCGGCCGTACTCGACGTACGCCGCGAAGGCCGCCTCGGCCCGGGTGATGCCTTTTCCTTCGTGGATGACCGTCTCCAGATGCGGTTCGATGGAGACGAACCCGTCGTACCCGCCGGCCGCGAGGTCGCGCAGGGTCTCGGACACGCAGCCGATCCCGGCGTCGGGCCAGACGTGCTCGCCGGCGCCGTCCGCCGTGGGCCCTGTGTGGTCCTTGATGTGGATGTAGGCGATGTGCGGCTTCGCATGGAGATACCAGTCCCACGTGTTCGTGTGCCCGTGCGAGGCCGGGTTGCCGGTGTCGTAAACCGCCTTCACGGCCGGCGAATCCACCAGCTCGAAAAACCGCGCGTAGTTCCCGGGCGACGTGCTCGCCCAGCCGTCGCAGTTCTCCACCGTGATGACGATGCCGGCGTCCTCGGCGATGCGGCCGAGCGCCTTCATCCGCCGGACGGCCTCGTCGCGCCAGGCCGGCTCGGGCAGGCCGGCGTTGGGATAACTCATCACCCGGATGTAGCGGCAATCCAGCCGGCGCATCCTCGGGATTGCCCTGTTCAGCGTCGCCACCGAATCCTCAAACGGGTCGTCGATCCGGCAGGCCCAGTTGGCGATGCCCGAGGCGAAGCTGGATACCTTCAGGCCGGCGTCCGCGAGCCGGCCGCAGACGGCGTCGAACGCCGCGTCGTCGAGCGTCGTGAACTGCGCCCCGTCGACGTTGCGGAGGTCGATGTACGCCCAGCCGAGCGTCCGGTGCGCGCGGATCTGCGTTGCGAGGTCGGTGCCGGCTTCGTCGGCAATGCCTGAGAGAAGCATGGGGAATTTCAATAGGCAACGTGAAAAATGATATCGTAGGTCGGGTCAGGTCCCCCACAGGGACCGTAACCCGACAATAATTAAAACACACGCAATGTCATCTCGACCGAAATCGCCATAATTGTGGTGAGGCAGCGGAGAGACCTCCCGACGGTTGGCAGTGCCATTGTGAGGAGGTCTCTCCGCTACCCCTCGATCAAGTCGGGGGTCCGGTCGAGATGACGTTGTATTGAACGAGATGACATTGTATTGAACGAGATGACATTGTATTGAACGAGATGACATTGTATTGAACGAGATGACATTGTATTGAATACGTGCCTTACCCCCGATTTGCCATTTTCATTTCGCACTTTGCAATCCCCGATCGATTTCCTCGTTCATCCGCCGCAGCGTCTCGTCGATGCCGAGACGGCCGTAGCTGAACCGCTCGACGTATTCGCCGATGCGCTCCAGCGAGTATTTGTCGTGCGAGAACTTCGGGGGGACTTTCACCGGCTGCGTGCGGTAGACGCTCAGCCGCGGGTCGTCCCAGAACTGCGGGAGGCGCGCCACGGAGAGGTAGTTCGGCTGGGCGTGTACGAGGTCGATGTAGCGCAGGTAGACGTCGTCCTCGAACAGGAACTCCAGAAACTGCCACGCGGCGTCGGGGTGGGCGGACTGGTTGCTTACCACGAACGGGAACGCGCCGCCGGAGGAGTAGGACGTATAGGTCGAGTCGCGGCTCGGGATGTGGCCGACGCCGTAGTCGAGGTCGGGATAGTGCTCGGTCAGCCAGGCGATGACATGATCCTCGCGGATAAACATCGCTACGCGCCCCTGCCCGAAGCCGCGCTGGTCGCCCTCGAACGTGACGTCGTCGTAGCCGCGGTCGAGGACGTCCCGGTAGAACTGGAACGCCGCCCGGCCGGCGTCGCTGTCGAAGTAGCTGTCCGTCCCGTCTTCGTTGAACGGGACGCCGCCGGCCGAATAGAAAAACGACAGCCACTTCTCGGCCGTGCCGGGTTTGTAGCCGACCTTCCGGAGGGAGATGCCGGCGCGTTCGAGGGTCCCGTCGGCGTTGTGGACGGTGAGGCGGTCGGCGAAATCCATCATCTCGTCCCACGTGCGCGGCGGGCGGTCGGGGTCGAGGCCGGCCTCGCGGAAGTGCGCGCGGTTGTAGTAGAGCATCGTCCAGCCGGCGTGATGCACGATGCCGTAGACGGTGTCGTTGAAGACCGGCGCGAGCCGGATCAGGTCGTTGATGCTGTTCTCCTTGACGATGCGGGCGATGGCCTCCGGCGCCGGCCGGACGAGCCCGTTCTCGACGAAGGTGGTGAGTTCGTTTTCCCGGAGCGACCAGATGTCGGGCGCCTGCCCGCTGGCGTAGCGCAGCCGCAGCTTGATCTCGTAGTCCTTGAGCGACGTCCCGGGGAACTGCTCGATGATGACGTCGACGTCGGGGTGCCGGGCTTCGTATTCCTGCTCGGCCCAGTCGAAAAACGCTACCTGCCCGGTGTTGATGAGGAGGAGGTAGAGCCGCAGCGGAATCCGTCCGTCCGACGCTGGAGCCGACCCGCCCCGGCACCCGGCGCCGGCGAGCAAGATGAGGAAGAGGACGACGAGGAAGAGACGGGGCATCATGGGGTTGTGGTCTTGCGGTGCGGCTGGTATTATACAACGCATGGAGGCTTCGATAAAGCTCGTTTGAGATTGGGCCTTTGCGTGGATCCTTTCCGCGCGCATCCCGCCCCCCCACACTGAAGTGTGGGGGCTATGGGGCGCTTGGGGCTGGCATGGCGCATGGATTGAAGCTCCTCACCCTAAAAAAACGTCATCTCGACCGGAAGCGACGGCGTGCCGTCGGTGAAGCGGAGAGACCTCCATCAGCCAGGCACATCGCATGCACGATCCTACCCCTCGCCGCGACTTCCTCAAGCGCCTCTCCGCCGCCCCGATGGCCGCGCTGCTGCCGGCCGCCGGCCGCGCGCCGTGGCCTCCGCCGGCCCATCTCCCGCCCGACGACTTCTGGGCGCTGGTGCGGGCGCAGTATCCGCTCACCCACGACCGCGTCTATTTCAACACCGGCGGCCTCGGGCCGGCGCCGTATCCGGTGGTCGACACCGTCTCGTCGCTGATGATGCAGCTCCAGCGCCTCTCCGAGCACGGCCACAACCGCATCATGGAGGCGCGCGAGCCGGTCGCTCGCTTCTTCGGCGTCAAGCCCGAGGAGATCGCCTTCCTGCGCAACGCGACGGAGGGCAACGCGACGATCGCATCGGGTCTGACGTTCCTGCGCCCCGGCGACGAGGTGATCTTCGAGTCGCATGCCCACCCGGGCGGGGCGATTCCGTGGATGAGCCGGCAGAAGCAGCAGGGGATCAAGGTGAAAGTCTTCGAGCCGGACCCGACGAGCGCCGCCGGCAACCTCGAGCGCATCGAGGCGCTGATCACCCCGCGCACGCGGGTCCTCCAGGTGAGCCACACGACGGCCCCGACCGGCATCAAGATGCCCGTCGACGCCATGGCGACCCTCGCGCGCGACCGGGGGCTGTGGTTCCATATCGACGGCGCGCAGTCCGCCGGCGCGTATCCGTTCAACCTCCGCGAGATCGGGTGCGACTCGTACGCGACGAGCGGCCACAAGTGGCTCGGCGCCTCGCACGGCACCGGCGTGCTGTACGTCCGCGAAGACCGGCTCGATGAGGTCGCCCCGACGGAGGTCGGCGCCTACTCCGACGACGGGACGTTCGATATTCCGGATAAGCTGGAGTATAACAAAACAGCCGAGCGCTACGAGCCCGGCACGCGGGACGCGACGAGCGTGGCCGGCATCGTCGCTGCCGTCGAGTTCATGGAGATGATCGGGATGGAGCAGGTGGCCGCCTACGGGCAGGGCCTCGCGCGCCGGCTCCAGAAGCAGCTCCGCGCGATGGCCGGCGTGACCGTGCTGACGCCGGAGGACGCGTCGTTGTCCGCCGGCATCACGACGTTCAAGATCGAGAAGGTCCGCTACGACGAGCTCTTCCGCGTGCTGCTCGGCGAGCACAAGATGCGCTGCCGCGTCGTCACCGAGCGCGGCCTCGACGCCCTGCGGGTGTCGACGCATATCTTCAATAACGAGGAGGAGGTGGATCGTCTGGCGGAGGCGGTGCGCAGCCTCGTTATGGGTTAATCCCGCGCCGATCGGTGTGCCCTGTAGGTCGCGGCTAGGATCATCGGTCCCCAGACCGATATCCGTAACCCGACACATCCGCCAACCATCAAGCAGCGGAATCAGGCTGCGGGAGCCGCCCGTGGAACGTGGCTTGACGAAACCGCAGATCGCCGGCGCTGTACCTGATTTCAAGATTTCGGCTCCCATACCAGAAACCATGAGCTACAAGGATAGGATAACGCTCGAACCCGGAAAACGCGGCGGTAAGCCCTGTATTCGGGGACTACGCATTACGGTGTACGATGTACTGAGCTACCTCGCCTCTGGTTTGACGTACGAAGAACTGCTCGTTGACTTCCCCTATCTGGAGAAAGAGGATATCCTGGCCAGCCTCGAGTATGCGGCTGATCGCGAACGTGCTATTGTGGCTGTTTCTGCATGAAGTTGCTGTTCGATCAGAACCTCTCGCCACGCCTGGTTGGATTACTGGCTGATGTGTATGAGGACTCTGTTCACGTGACGGAGGTAGGGCTTGATGAAGCGGATGATCTCGTTGTCTGGCACTATGCTCGTATGAATGGATTCGTGATCGTGAGCAAAGATTCTGATTTCAATGAGATTAGCCACTTGCGCTGTGTGCCGCCAAAAGTGATCTGAATACGCCGTGGGAATTGCTCCACACGTGACATAGAGGCATTTTTGCGGCGAGAGAACAGTCAGGTCGAGAAGTTGGCTATGACCGAGCAGGAGAGCATTCTGATGCTTTTCTAAATGTAGTTGTCTCCTTCAGCTGTTTTTAGCCGATCGCATCCAGTGCTCCCCGCCATCATGACGACGTTCAAGTCCGAGAAGTCCCGCTACGACGAGCTCTTCCACGTGCTGCTCGGCGAGCACAAAATGCGCTGCCGCGTCGTCACCGAGCGCGGCGTCGACGCCCTGCGGGTGTCGACGCATATCTTCAATAACGAGGAGGAGGTGGATCGGCTGGCGGAGGCGGTGAGAGGGATTTGCGCGGGTAAACAGGGGTTTCATCCACTCGCTGGACGCCTCCATGAAGCAGTAACTGACATTATGCGGAATGCGAGTAGGGACACGATATATTGTGGTCCCTACGGTCATCCTTCGGCGAATAGCTGCCGCCAATGGGAGCCGCTGCGTAAGATCAGGCAGCAAGTCATCCCGGTCCCGGAGCCCTGAGGCGCCGAGGAAATAGCATTCCTTAATGAAAACGGGTCCACGTTAAAGCAGAAACCTCACCTATTTCCTGTCTTCCCCCGATCAAGTCGGGGGCAGGCTCCCGATCAAGTCGGGGGCAGGCTCCCGATCAAGTCGGGGGCAGGCTCCCGATCAAGTTGGGGGCAGGCTCCCGATCAAGTCGGGGGGCAGGCTCCCGATCAAGTCGGGGGAAGGCTCCTGATCAAGTCGGGGAAGGCTCCCGATCAAGTTGGGGCAGGCTCCCGATCAAGTCGGGGATCCAGTAGGATGGTGCATACCCGTGGACCCCGGACCAAGTCCGTGGCATTTTACACGCATAACAGTTCACCGTACATCTCAATCGTCCTTCTCGGAGGTGATCAAGCGCGGCGGTTCGTGTTGACATTTCGGCGCCGGCATTCCGTGTGGATCGAGTCGCGTGAAGAAGGAAACATTACAGTGGCCAGGGTGGTGTGTTAGTTGGGCTTCCGGTTCTTAGATGGTCTTCCGGTTCTTAGATGGTAGTGTCCCGACAATTCATGAGTGTGCACATCAAAACAACAGGGCTCAGCACAGATGGCAAACAATAATGGTAGCGGGAAATCCCTCGAATCCTGAATCTGGGATGCGCCTGATCCATCGAAGCGCGGGCGCGGATCATTCAGGCCACCACCGAACTGAAAAAGGCCCTATGCACAAGCTCCTCACCGAAGACCACTGCAACGAACGCCAAAAACCAACCGAAATAGGCCCCCTCCTCGAAAGCTAGGAGCTACTTTCCATCGGCCATTTCTTTGAAAATTTGCTCGGAATAATGCCTTCCGAGAAAGCGAAAGTTGAAGATTAGCCGAGTGCCTATTTGCGAAACATCAACCTCCAGTGGGGCCTAATTGACACTGACGATTAGCTGCGAATGGACAAAAGCGATCGGGAAGCGGATCTGTTCCAGTTTCGGAGAGGTGATCTTCTCGTCTGTGAAGGCGGAGAAGTAGGACGTGCAGCACTTTGGGACAGCATCATCGCTAACCGCATTTACTGGAAAGCTCATCACCGATTGCGTCCAAAGAATGATCAAATCACTAACAAGTTCATGGTTCAATGGATAATGTTCGCATTCTTTTCTAACCACACCCACACCGTGACCAACACTAGAACCGCAATCGCGTATCTTCCGATCAAACTCAAGCCGCTGCTTATCCCTATTCCATCCCCAGCTGAGCAAGTCGACTTCTTGAAGGCACTCGGGATCGTTGATCAAAATCTAGGCGGCAATCAAGGAAAGCTCGGAGCACTCAGATATCTTTTCCGCGCCCCCCTTATCGAACTACTGACCGCGAGGATCCGCGTTCACAAAATTTAGATCACAGTATGAGCACGAAACATATCCTCAAAACGCGAGATGATAAAGCCTGCGTCGAATTCGTGGACAGCGGCGAAGAGGGTAATTTCAAACTTGTCGAGAATGCCGACTGCTCGTGGATGGCTGGGGGAACCGAGTTCGGATCTGATAAACTTCGCCCGCGAATCGAGCCTTGGTTAACCTCGCTATTCCAGTCGGAGCACCTTGCGCTTTTGGCTGGCTCCGGTCTCTCCCACGCTGTCCACTGCATCGCTACGGGCAATCTTCTTCCAGGCATGAGCCAGGCCACATTCACAAACTACAACGCCGCAATTGCCGATAAAGCCAGGGAGTCAGCGAAGCTAGCAGGGAGAAATGCAGGAAATATAGAAGATCAGATTCGCGTCGTGAACGAATTGATCCGGGGAATTGAAATCCTATCGTCACAGGAACTCACGCTCAAAGAGTCTTTAAAGTCTCTGCGGTCCGAACTGAAGATCGTTCTCGCAAATTTTGCGGATTCAGTGCTCAAGGGAGAGAACGGATTGATCACCGCTCCGTCGGAAAAGCGTGAGAAAGCATTCAACTATCTCGTGAGTTTCCTCATGAGCTTTGCCAGCAGAACGGGAATGAGAGATCGTCTGCAGGTATTTACGACCAATTACGACCGCTTTATCGAGGCTGGCGCAGATGCCGCAGGGTTGCACCTCATTGACCGCTTCGTTGGCTCGCTCGCGCCCATATTCAGGTCTTCTCGGTTAGACATCGACATGCACTACAACCCACCAGGGATCCGTGGGGAGCCTCGCTACCTCGAAGGGGTTGCCCGCTTCACAAAATTGCATGGCTCCCTGGACTGGATAAGCACGGAGGGGCAAATTCGGAAGATCGGACTACCCTTCGGTAGTGAAGAAATCGCGCCCTACTTGAAGGCACCCGGATTGAGTGATGGCGAAGCCTTGAACCTGATGATTCACCCCAATGCAGCGAAGGATCGGGAGACAGCGGCTTACCCTTACGTCGAACTCTTTCGTGATTTTGCGGCGGCGGTCTGTCGCCCAAACAGCACGTTGATTTCATTTGGATACAGCTTCGGAGACGAGCACATCAACCGGGTGATCAAGGACATGCTGACAATTCCATCCACTCACCTCGTCGTCATAGCCTACGGTGACCCTTTGGGGCGAATCATGCAGACCTACGTAGAGCTTGGCCGTTCTGCCCAAATCACGATGCTTATCGGCGCGCATCTGGGTGACCTGCGAAACCTAGTCGATAATTACATGCCGAAGCCCGCGATTGACCGGACCACGTTCAAAATGTCCGAACTGCTCAAATCGCGTTGGGGCATATCCCAAGCCGAATCGGCTCCTCAGACACCCGAACCTGACTCAGCTAATGAGTGAAACGCCTTTTGAGCACGCTGGAAGCCTCCGAATCGGGACTGTTGACTTCGTCTCTCCCGACGAAATCAAAGTCCTACTGGATATTGAAGCTCCAGATTCCGTCGCGTTGAATGCGGGGTCTCCTCGCCCTTTTCCGCGAGTAAACGGATACGTGCTCATCCCGGTCGATGACGGATACCTCGTCGGCCAGATCGAGTGGTTGACCGTCGAGCGATCTGCCTTCCCAAAGCGGCGAGGGATGCAGGACTTCGGTTTGATTGATCTGCCTTATCCGCTTCGCAGAATGAGTCTGATTCCGCTCGGGACTCTTCGGAAGAAGCCGGGTTCAAAGTCTGAATATGGTTTCCGGCGTGGCGCAGACTCACTACCAGCGATCGGAACTGGAGTGCTCCTGCCGACTGAGAAACAACTTCATTCGATAGTCATGTCTGGGGACTGTCGCCGTGTAAAAATCGGCACCAGCCCGTTGGCAGCATATGCAGAAGTTAAGGTTGATCCAGATCGAATCTTTGGCAGGCATCTCGCTGTATTGGGAAACACGGGAAGTGGGAAATCCTGTTCGGTCGCAGGTCTAGTTCATTGGTCTCTTGAACAGGCCCGAGCTGCGAGTGGCTCCACACCCAATGCCCGCTTTGTGATTCTCGATCCCAATGGCGAATACGCTCATGCGTTTGGCAGTACTGCGAGAGTATTTCAGGTCAACACCGAGGCGAACCCACTGAAAGTTCCACTTTGGTTTTGGAATAGCGCAGAGTGGTGCGCTTTTACTCAAGCCAGCGCGCGTGCACAAGTGCCCCTCCTCAAACGCGCACTTCGATCCATGCGCAATGAGCAATTTGAAATCAGTGAAGACGTGGAAATTTCGGCGCGCAGGTTCGTTGGGATCATCCTTCAGGCGACAAGTGTTGCGAAGAATGCGGGAGAACCCTTTCGAGCATTCCCTCACTCAAAAAATTTCACAGAACGGCTATCCTCTTGGGCCACGAGTGTCGGGCAGTATGACACGAAAATCGAGACAGACTTAAGTCCACTGCAAGAAGCTTTGGAAAGTTTGGTCACTGCGCACAAGATTACAAATGCCGCTGGAAAATTCACAGATTACCTGATCTACACGGCCGCCGAGGTGGATGATCTTCTGGAAGAAATGCGCAATGCTTATACCTCGATAGGCGGAAGTCCAAATGATCTTCTCCCGAAGAATGAAGATGTTCCGGTGAAATTCTCTGGCGAGGTTTTCGCCGACTTTCTTGCAGGTTTGGCGCAGGAAACAGGTAATGAACAATATGTCGAGTTCCTCCTCGCCCGCATTCGCACAATGTTGGCTGACACACGAATGAGTTCTGTCATTGGAGACGACGACGAAGTTACTCTGGAGAAATGGCTCGGGGACTATATTGGGAGAGCACCGGAGGACGAGAAATGTGTCATTGTCATTGATCTCTCACTAGTTCCTGCGGAGATTATGCATCTTGTCACATCAGTGATCGCACGGATGTGCTTCGAGTTCCTTCAACGCTACCGGAAACTCCACACCAAGACGTTGACGTTGCCAACCGTCCTAGTTTTGGAGGAGGCGCATACGTTCATTAAGCGGTATCGGGAAGATTCTGATAATTCCAATGTGTCCGCGATCTGCTGTCAGGTGTTTGAGAAGATTGCCCGTGAGGGCCGGAAGTTTGGGTTGGGTCTTGTTCTTTCATCACAACGGCCATCTGAGTTATCTCCGACTGTTCTATCTCAATGCAACACGTTCCTACTTCATCGAATCAGTAATGATCGAGATCAGGAACTGGTCCACAAACTCGTTCCTGACAATTTGAAGGGGCTTCTCAGGGAACTACCATCTCTTCCCTCTCAGAATGCCATTCTTCTCGGTTGGGCCTCTGAATTACCGGTATTGGTGCATATGAATGACTTACCGAAAGACAAGCAACCCAAGTCGGCAGATCCCGATTACTGGGATGTTTGGACAGGAAAAGACTCAGATGGCAATCCAGTGGTGCGAGAGCCAAATTGGCAGGCCGTGGCAGACGATTGGAGTGGAGTTGGGACGGCAAATGAAACGGCCGAGCCTGACGGAGAACCGACCGATACTGATTGGGACTTTTAGCTATGTATTCCCCCGGAGAGCGTGAAACCGTCCAAGCCAGGATCCTCGAATACGCGTAGGCCATCGATGGACGATTGGTACCGCGAGGAAGCCGAGCGACGGGGCGGGTTTGATCTGGAAGTGCCGCTTGCCGCCAGCGCTAGAAACCGCTCGCTGTTTTTCAACGACCGACTTGACGCCAAGCTGTGCGCGTACAACCCGCGCTACGCCGAGTCTTAGGTTGTGTTGATCGGGCATTCTGCCATCTATATACCGACAGCTACGGCAACCGGGAAATCGTCGAGGTCCTGCGCAACCGGGGCAAATTCTTCGACCACGAGAAGAAGCGCGAGCGCGACCTGGTCCTGATCGATTACGGCGATCCGGCGTGGAGTGTTTACGAAGTCACCGAGGGGAGGCCTTGCACTACGGCCAAAGCGGCACGCGGGAAGATCTCGTTCTTCTCACCAACGACATTGCACCTTTCACCATCCATCCAGCACGGCCATGAACCGCGTGGAAAACCAATACTGGCACCTCGGTGTTCACAGCGACCCGCGTTCCGTTAGATACACTGGTGCTTCATCTCCGAGCCGGCGTGACATTGGAGGGCTTGCTCGGCGATTTTTCGAGTGTGCGCCATGAACAGGCTCGCGCTGAACGATGCGCTCGCACACACGCCGGCCCGGAAAGAACCCGGAACGACGACAGGGCCGAAGAACGAAACCAGGTAAAACCCCAGTCCCCCGTGGGCTTATCAACACGGATCGCATGCGTAGCGGTACGAGTAGAAGCATTGCTCAGGCTTCGAGTGGTGTTTCTAAAACCAGCCCTGTCATCGCGAACGGACGCAGCGGCGCCAGCCGATGCGGAAGCTGAGCGACCTCCTATGACTGGCGAATGGCTCGGCCTACGGAGGGTTGATTCGCGGCGCTCATCAGTCGCTTCGCTCGTGTCTCCGCTGCGGCCCGATGGATCGGGCCTCTGGTCGAGATGACGCCGCTTTTTTGAACGTTTCAACGCTTGATTCGCATAGCTCATGGATACTTATACGATAATCGCTGTTCTTCTGGTGGTGTTGCTCGTCTACCGGCTGATCGCCGGCAGCCTGGAGGGCAATCGGGTGAAGGAGTATATCGGTAGCCAGGGCGGCGAACTGCTTGAGTCGAAGTGGAGTCCGTTCGGACGGGGCTGGTTCGGCGAAAAAAGCGATCGTATCTATGAGATCCGCTATCGGGATCGAACGGGCAGCCTGCACGAGGCGACGGTCAAGACGTCGATGTTCTCCGGCGTCTACCTTACGGAGGATCGAATCGTCCAGCCAGGGAATTTGAGTACACCAACCCTGCCAGATCTCGAACGGGAAAACGCCCGCTTGCGACAGCGAATCGCTGAGTTGGAGAAAAGGAATCCAGGATAAGCCGTTTTACGACCTGACGATACACACTTTGCTTTAATATCTGATCTTCCGCAGCCGTGTGCCTGGTAATCTGATGCAGGATTTTGTACCGGGCAACAGGCTTTTCGGACGAAATCCTGCATCCTTCATCTTGCATCCACAGATGGACACGATGCCTTGCGTAACACGAGTTAATTTGTCCTCCTGAGACGCGGAGCCCAGCTGCGCAGGGCTTTTTATTCGGGCATGACATGGCCCTGGCATAGAGTCAGCGAAAACTCAGGGACGGGTGGGTCTGAAGGACGGCGCCGAGAGGTATTTATATAAAGAGCCCTGTCATCCTGGCCGGAAGTGCCGGCGCAAGGCGGCACTGCAGCGGAGAGCCTGCCCCCGCGAAGGCGGGTGCACCTCCATATGAATGGCTCAAAGCCGGCTTTGGGAGGTCGCTCCGCTTCCGCATCGGCTATCGCCACTGCGTACGGTCGCGATGACAGGGCGGTTTTGAGTCTGACACCACTCGGCGACAAACCCCACGACCGATCGTATTTATGGCGTATCGCTGATCAAAGGGTTGCGTCGCTACATACGTTGTCATTAGCAATGCAGTGAAGGAACTGAATAACTGATCTTACGCAGCCGTGTGCCTGGTAGTCTGATGCAGGATGCAAGATGCAGGATTTTGTACCGGGCAACAGGCTTTTCGGACGAAATCCTGCATCCTTCATCTTGCATCCACAGATGGACACGATGCCTTGCGTAACATGAGTGAATAAGACGCAAATGATGCCGTTTTCGCTCGGAATCGCGTTTCAGACAGCTGTTTCGCGAGGCTCACTTCGGCTTCGCTCAGTACATGCAGCAAGACAACATCATGGCACCTGCCCAACGTTAGAAATAAGGATGGAGAATCGAAGCATACTTCTATTTCTATGTGTGATGGTTTCGAGCTGTGCGCCGATTCCGAGTCAGGAGTACATCATTACCGTGAACGGTGAACTACCCGTACGGGAAATGGGGATCACGTTAATTCATGAGCATGTCCTGGTGGATTTCATCGGAGCGGACAGCACGGGGTATCATCGCTGGGATCGGTCCGAAGTAGTAGCGCGTGCCCTGCCTTTTTTGCTGGAGGCCAAAGAGCGAGGAGTAAAAACCTTGTTTGAATGCACCCCTGCGTATGTCGGACGAGATCCTCTGTTGCTGCGGGAGCTTTCTGAAAAAAGCGGCCTCAACATCGTTACAAACACAGGGTATTATGGGGCGGGGAATAATCGGTTTATTCCCTCGTCGGCTCTAGAGGCCGGCCCGGATGAGATGGCTAAGGTATGGATTAATGAATTTAAGAACGGAATTGAAGGGACAGGCATTTTCCCGGGCTTTATCAAAATGGCGGTGGATGGGGGAGATACCTTGTCGTCCATGCATGTAAACCTCGTAAGGGCGGCGGCGATCACGCACAAAGAAACGGGGTTGACCATTGTTTCCCATACGGGTGCGGATGGTCCTGCGCGGGCTCAACTGCAGATCCTGAAAGAAGAGGGCGTATCTGCCGACGCGTTTGTCTGGACGCATGCGCAGGGAGGTACGGTGGAAGGGTACATTAACGCCGCCAGACAGGGGGCATGGATTTCACTGGATAACGTGAATCATGCTAATGCGGACAAGCCCGGCGGAATCGATTGGTTGGTGCCTGTCCTGAAGAAGATGAAAGATGAGCGTCTGCTTCACAAAGTACTGATCTCGCATGATGCGGGGTGGTATCACGTAGGGCAGGAGAATGGGGGCGACTACCGTGGATATATAGATATTTTCGACTACCTGGTGCCGGCCTTGACGGATCATGGATTCAGTCAGGAGGAGATTGACCTCCTTCTCATGCAAAATCCTCAGAGGGCCTACGCGGTAAACATCCGAACCATGGAGGCGCCGTAACCCGGGGCACGTCGAACGAATAGGCGGATCTTGTAGGGAAGTGCGCTGTGTCGTAATGTCGCCTGGCCAACCAGCCCGCCGGCCCACTCCGGCTCCCTATGGAAAAGACCTCCGTTCGTCTCGCGGCGCTCGTCGTCGTCCTCGCGGTCTGCCCTGCCGCATTCGCCCAGATCACCGTCACCAACGCAACCTTCCCGGCCGCCGGCGACACGCTCCGCATGGCCATCGACGACGCGCCGGACGCGGCCGTCGTGGTGGTTTCGCCTCCCGGGTTCGATCTGGTGTGGGACTACAGCGGTCTCCAGGTCGATTCGACCTACGCGATCATTTTTCGACCGGCCGGCGAGGGCAACGCGGAAGTCCCGGATGCCGAGCTGTTCACGGTCTTTGCTCCTGCTCTGGAGCGGTATTACAACGTGACCGAAGATCGTATCGAGGTGACGGCGGACTATGGCACCCCCCTCGATCTGTTCGTTCCTTCCCTGTTTCAGTACAATCCGCCGCTAGGGGATCGCTACGCTCCGCTCAACTTTTTCGACACCCGCGCCAGTAGTTCGGGCATCCTCTACGCCGAGGCGCCCGAGGCGTTTACGCCGGCGCTGGTAGCCAGCTTGCGGCAGTTCATACAGCCGGATTCGTTGCGTTACCGGATCGCAATAAATCAGCTCCAGGCGGTCGATGCGTTTGGCGCCCTCACCATCCCCGGTGGTACCTACACCGTCCTGCGTGAAAAACAGACCCGGTTTACGGAGACGCGGATTGATGCCAAGATTCCTCCACTCGGCTGGCTGGATGTCACGGATATCGCCAAATTAATGGCCGGCTTTCGGGGCCTCGGCGTCGACACCACCACAACCTATCGGTTTTTTAACGACATGGTTAAGGAGCCCATCGCCGTCCTGCACGCGGGCCCCGATCCACTCCGCGTGCTCCAGGCGGAGTTCACGTACATGCCGCCTACGGGTACGGGCCGGCAGCGCCCGACGAGCGGGTTGCCGGAAGGCTACGTCCTGCACACGAGCTACCCCAATCCCTTCCGCTCGCAAACGACCGTGTCCTACGATGTGCCGGAGCAGGCTGAGGTGCGGGTGGAAATCTACAACGCGCTGGGCGTGTCGGTTCGCAGCCTTGAGGAGGGGGCGGTGAGCCCCGGCCGGCACCGCATGGTGTGGGATGCGCGGGACGATGCCGGGCGTCAGGTGGCGAGCGGGCTGTATGTCGTCAAGATGGTTGCCGTGGGGCGGGAGGGGCCGGTGACCGTCACGCGTGCCGTGACGTTGATTCGATGAATGGACGAGGTGCACCTTGCGGGGTGTCGGGTTACGGATGGTCGGGACGAGGTGCATCTTGCAGGGGTGTCAGGTTACGGATGGTCGGGACAGGGAGTGCATCTTGCAGGGTGTCGGGTTACGGATGGTCGGGACGAGGTTACATCTTGCAGGGTGTCGGGTTACGGATGGTCAGGTTTTACAACCCGACGGATCCTAACCCGACCTACGGCGGTTTCAGCTTGCGACGGCCCGTTTTGCGATTTACGATTTTTTGATTTGCAATGAACATCGGTATCGTCACCGACGAAATCTCCCGCGCCCTCGACGAGGCCCTCGACGTGGCCGCTACCTGGGGCCTCTCGCTCTTCGAACTCCGCGAGGGCGGCAAGGCGCGCTTCCCCGGATTCACGAAGGAAGAAATCGCCCGGATCGACGCCGAGCGGGCCGCCGGCGCGCGGATCACGGCCGTCTCCCCCGGGATCTTCAAGGGCAACGTCGCCGACACCGACCGGCTGCGCCGCGAGCTGGACGACGTCCTCCCCAAAAGCCTCGAACTGGCGCAGCGCTTCGAAGCGCCGACACTCATCGTATTCGGGTTCGAGATGGACGCGGCGGAGCCGCGAATCCAACCGAGCCCGCGTCCTCCGCGCGTTCGAGCAGACGGCCGAGGCGGCCGCGGAGGCCGGCATCACGGTGGCTGTCGAGAACGAGCCCAACTTCTGGATCGACCGGCCGGCGGAGTCCATCGCCCTCCTACGCGAACTCGACCACCCCGCGCTGCGCTTTAACTGGGACCCCGCCAACCTCCAGTGGGGCGGCGGCCGGGTCACGGACGAGGCCGTCCACACCCTCGCGCCGTATCTGGTCAACCTCCACGTGAAGGACTTCTCGCCCAAAAAGCCCGAGGCGCCCTGGGTGGCCGTCGGCGCCGGCATGACCGCCGTGGCCCGACATCCTCGGCTGGCTCGGCGAGGCGAAACCCCCGGCACTCGGGCACCTGACGCTGGAAACGCACTGCGAGCCGCTGTTGCAAAATGCCGAAATCAGCCTGGAACGCCTCCGGCGAATGCGGAGGAATAACTCGGTCATCCCGAGCCGTAGGCCGTTTGCGGTGGGCGTGATGAATGCCACTCCTCGCGAACGCGGGGAGATGAGCTTGCCCCGAAAAAGTGGAGTCTGGAAAAGCACTACTTTACGCCAAACCAGACTCCCATGACAGCACGCAGAACACACGAAGGAATTCAACAAGAAGCACTCCAACGGGCAAGGCACGGGATTGCGCAAACGGCTCGCGATCTGGGCATCAACGAGAACATGATTTACCGGTGGCGGGAACGCCTTGCGCAGGATACCAGGCGCGCCTTTCCGGGCAGCAATCCGCGTGATGGCTCGCCCGCCTCAAACGCGAGAGCGACCGTCTTCGCGAGGAGGTGCTCATCCCTAAAAAGGCAGTGGGTATCTTCATGAGCGGCGCGCAGATGCCAGTTCATTGACATGCATCAGGAATCGCTGTTGCGGCGATGTGCCGTGTGCTGGAGGTATCGCTCAGCGGTTGCACTGCCTGGCGTGTGCGGTGTGAGCGCGCGAGCCCGGGCCAACGAGTCGCTGCTGGGCCGAATCCAGACGATCCATCGGGAAAGTGATCGGAGCTACGGCAGTCCACGTGTGTACCGCGACCTGAAGGATCGCGGGGCGCAGTGCGGTCGCCACCGGGTAGCGCGATTGATGCGTGCGCACGGCATTCAGGCGCTGATCGAAGCGATTCAGGGTAACGACCGATTCGAAGCACGGGATGCCGGTGGCGGCCAATCTGCTGGATCAGGGCTTCCGGTTCCCGAGCCCAGATCCGGGTCTGGACATCCGATATCACGTATGTCTGGACGCGCAGGGCTGGCTTCTACCTGGCCGTCGTGCTCGATCTGTTCTCCCGCCGTGTGGTGGGCTGATCTATGAACCGGCGCATCGACGGCGCGCTCGTCAAGGCCTGCGCTGGCAACGATGGCGCTCGCTCAGCGTAAGCCTGGCGCCGGCCTGCTGCATCATAGCGACCGCGGCGGTCAATACGCCAGCAGCGACTACCAGCAGATGCTCAGGGATGCCGGCATCGTTTGCAGCATGAGCCGCAAAGGCAACTGCTGGGACAACGCGCCCACCGAGAGCTTCTTCGCCACCTCAAACGAGGCGCGTCCATGAGACGCTACGCGAACAAGTGATGAAGCACGCAGCAGTATCTTTGCATACATCGAGGGCTGGTACAACCCACAGGCGTCGACGCCGACGATCAGCTACCTCAGCCCGCAGCAATACGAACAACACTACCAACTGAACCCCTTAACCGGGACTCCGCGAAATCGGGGCAAGACCAAGACCTCCCGAACCACACGCGCGCTCGTCATCCCCAACATCCCCGGCATCCCCAACTCGATTGGGGATCCACGCCAGGCTGGTTGGTTGTATGATCCCCGCATTCGCGAGGACGGTTCCCCGCATTCGCGGACAGTTCCCCGCTTCCGCGAGGATGACACTCCCAAAAACCTTAATCCTTAATCCGTGAACCCACCCCCATCTCCCATCCGCCTCGGGCTCGCGTCGGACTCGGCGGGCATGGCCGCACGCCTGGGCCCAGCACTTGCGAGGCGGCGCCGGCGATCCAGGTTGTTGCCGTATGCGACCCCAACGACGCCGAGCGCGACCTCGCCGCGGCGCGCTTCGGCGCGGCGGCGTATGCCGACTTCGACGCCCTCATCGCCGACGACGCCATCGAGGCCGTCGCTCTCATCACCCCCAACTTCCTGCACCGGCAACAGGCCGAGGCGGCGTTTGCGCGCGGACTGCATGTGTTTGTCGAGAAGCCCATCGCCAACACGGTCGCCGACGGCGAGGCGATGGCGGAGGCGGCGCGGCGGGCGGGGCGGTATCTGATGGTGGGGCACAACCAGCGGTTCACGCGGGCGGCCCGCCGGGCGAAGGAGCGGCTGGACGCCGGCGACCTCGGGCAGGTCGTCGCCGTCGAGATCCACTATGCGGCCGACAACGCGACGCGGATGCCGGCGGACGCCTGGCGGCTCGACCCCACCCGATGCCCGCTATTGCCTGTGATGCAGCTCGGGGTGCACGCGGTGGACCTGGTGCATTACCTCATCGGCCCGATCACCTCCGTCGCCGCGCAGGCGCGGACGATCCAGACGCCGCCGGGGGTGGTCGACAGCGTGGCGGCGGCGTTCACGCTCCCCGACGGGGCGCTGGGGACGATGGTTTCCACCTACTGCACCGAAGTCCGCTTCGAGGTTCGGATCAGCGGGACGCTGGGGACGATGCGCTGCAAGCCGAACGTCGTCTGGTTCAGGCGGACGGCGGACAACGACCGGGAAGGGGAGGGGCCGGCCGCGGAGGAGTCGTTCTGGGACTACCGGATGGAGAGCTTTCTGCTCCAGATGCAGGCGTTCGGCGAGGCGATCCAGCAGGGCATCCCGCCGGCGGCGGACGCCGGCGTCGGGCTGTCGGCCCTGCGGGTGGTGGAGGCGATGGATCGCTCGGCTCGGGAAGCCGGGGCGTGGACGGCGACGGGGGCCTGAAACAGCGAGACCTCCCGCCGGCAACCGGGGGAGGTCTCTAAAACGGACGTAGAGCCGGCTTATTTCCGCTGTCCGCGGATCGGCATCTCGCCGACGCCATCCACGTTGACCATGCCGTTGAACGCGTCGCCGGTGACGAGCACGTTAACGCCGACGATCCCGTACTGCCCGCTATCGAACCGGAACGTGAAGCGGTTCTGATCGAACATCAGGTTGGTCATGGTCATCTCGCCCGGGATGACATCGCTCGTCAGGGTGCCGTCGATGCCACCCCCGGTGTTTTCGCTCACCATGATGGAGCCCGTGTAGGCGCCTTCGGGGCTGTCGATCTGGTAGCTCCAGTCGCCGGCGAGCGGGTGCGGCTGTTTGGCGGCGTTTTTCGAGCCGGCGCAGCCCGCTGCGGCGACGAGCGCGAGGATCAGGAGACCGGAAAAAAGTCGTTTCATACGAGGTTGGGGCGTTTGTTGGTGTTTGGATCAGCGGAAGTTCGCGCTCGAAGCGGTGGAGATGCAAGCCGGGGATACGGCACTGCCGCCGTTGCGGGTGTTTAGTGGCTTGAGAAACGGTTGGGATTTTCAAAAATCCTTCTCGGTGCGTCATCCTGAACCGCCCTCCGCTTGCGGTGGGCGTGATAGTCTTTCGTCCGCGCAAGCGGGAGACCTCTCGAACCACCGTGAGACGCTCATAGGAGCCATTCGCGAGTGATTCGGGAGGTCCTTCGATAACCCGTCGCAAGCGCCGGGGGCTCGAGAAGACAACTCTTTTTTATTTCTCAACAGTTTCTGAACCCCGCCCAGACAATAAAAATTCCAGTGTCATCTCGACCGTAGGACCATGTATCGGTCGGGAGCGGAAAACCGTGACGGGAGCTGGGCCATGTCATCTCAGCCGGCGTAGGACCGATGTATCGGTCCGGAGCGGAGAGACCTCTTGACGAGGGCTAGGCCATGTCATCTCGACCGTAGGACCTATGTATCGGTCCGGAGCGGAGAGACCTCCTGACGAGGGCTGGGCCATGTCATCTCGACCGTAGGACCGATGTATCGGTCCGGAGCGGAGAGACCTCCACCAACTCATCGCATTTCATCGGGAGGTCTCTCCGCTTCCCCACGATGGCATCGCGGGTTCGGTCGAGAAGACATTTTTCGAGGCTTGGTGATCTCTCCGTTCGCTATGGCGCGTGAAGGCGTGGTTGAGATGACATCGGCGAGTTGTCCGAAGCACGTTGCATGATGACAATTTGATTATCCCCATGCCCCTTGCGTCAGCTAGCTTGCCGCTGGCGCGCGCGCATAAACTTTTTTGGATCGACCTGTTCTTATCTGTTTCTTGAAAGATCCGCATGTTATCTTGCGCGCAACATCACGTTAACGTCGCTACGAGGTCTCTTTTGTCCGACACCCCTGCAACCCGGCCGTTTGAAGTGAACGGCCGGCGCTACGCCCCCCCGGCCCGCCCGCTGGCCGTCATCTGCATCGACGGATGCGCCGATGAGTACCTGTCCGTCTCCCTGGCCCGGGGCCGGATGCCGCACCTGAACGCCATGCAGCGCGCCGGCTACCGGGGCTTCATGCGCGGGGCGTTGCCGTCGTTTACCAACGTCAACAACTCGGCCATCGTCTCCGGCGTCCCGCCGGCGGTCACCGGGATCTGCGGCAACTACTTCCTCGACCCGGCTACGGGCCAGGAAGTGATGATGAACGCGCCGGAGTACCTGCGGACGGACACGATCCTCGCCGCCGCCGCCCGCGCCGGCCGGAAGGTGGCGATGGTCACCGCGAAAGACAAGCTCCGGGCGATCCTCTCGAAGGGGATGGACGGCATCGCGTTTTCCTCCGAAAAGGCCCGCGAGGCCAGTCGGGCCGTGAACGGCATCGACAACGTGGAAGCGCTGGTCGGGCCGATGCCGAATATCTACAGCGGCGAGGCGAGCCTGTACGTGCTCCGCGCCGGCGTGCGGCTGCTGGAGGAGGGGCTGTCGGATTTTATGTACCTGTCGCTGACGGACTACATGCAGCACGCGTACGCGCCCGAGGCGCCGGAGTCGCTCGACTTCTACGAAGCGATCGACCGCGAACTGGGCCGGCTGGCCCAGCTCGGCGCCATCGTCGCCGCCACCGCCGACCACGGCATGAACGCCAAGACGCACCCTGATGGCACGCCGAAGGTGCTCTATGTGGAGACCATGCTGGAGCAGCAGTTCGGCCGGCCGTTTCGCGTCATCTGCCCGATCACCGATCCGTATGTCGTCCACCACGGCGCGCTCGGCTCGGCAGTGACGGTCTACGTGCCGGACGACGTACCGGTCGACGACGTGGCGCGCTGGCTGCTCGCCCGCGACGGCGTCACCGAGGTGTACGACCGCGAGATGGCGGCGCTCAAGCTCGAACTGCCGCCGGAGCGCATCGGCGACCTGTTCGTGCTCTCGGCGCGCGACGTCGTGCTCGGGCGCACGCCGGCGCAGCACGACCTCAGCCAGCTCGCCGATCGCCTGCGCTCCCACGGTGGGCGCTACGAGGAAATGGTGCCTTTCTTCATCTCCGAGCCGCTCAACGATCACTATCATGCGCTGGCCGCCGGCGACCCGCGCAACTTCGACATCTTCGACTTTATCTGTAACGGAACGACAGCATGAGCGAAACGGAACTACCCGTCCAGGACCTCCCTTCCTACATCGCCGGCGACGCCGTCCGCACCGGCCGGACCGTGGCGGTGCATTACCCCTACACGGGCGAGCAGGTCGGCTCGGTGGCCGCCATCGGCTGGGACGAGGCGGATCGCATGATCGCGCGCACCCTCAAGGCCGGCGAGCCGCTGTCGCGCTACCAGCGCTACGAAATCCTCAACAACGCCCGCGAGCTGCTCAAGGCCCGCGCCGACGAGTTCGCGCACTGCATCCGCCGCGAGGCCGGGCTCTGCATGAAGGAGACCCACTACGAGGTGGGCCGCGCGCAGGACGTCCTCCAGTTCGCGGCGATGGAAGCCATTCGCGACGACGGCCAGATCTTTTCGTGCGACATCACGCCCCAGGGCAAGGCGCGCAAGATCTTCACCCTCCGCGAGCCGCTCCGGCTGGTGTTCGGCATCACGCCGTTTAACCATCCGCTGAACCAGGTGGCGCACAAGATCGCGCCGGCGATCGCCTCGGGCGCGCCCATCCTCCTCAAACCCTCCGAAAAGACCCCGCTCACCGCGATCAAGTTCGCCGAGCTGCTCTACGAAGCCGGCCTGCCCGGCTGGATGCTGAGCGTGTTTCTGGGATCGATCGAGGACGTGGTGGAGCCCATGATCCGCGACGAGCGGATCGAGCTGGTCACCTTCACCGGCGGCACCAGCGTGGGGAAACGGATCGCCTCGATCGCCGGCTACAAGAAGCTGTGCCTCGAGCTGGGCGGCAACTCGCCGCTCATCATCCTGGATGACGCCGACCTCGACCTCGCGGTGTCGCTCGCGGCCGAAGGCAGCTACCGCAACTCGGGCCAGCGCTGCACCGCCGTCAAGCGCATCCTGGTTCAGGACGGGATCCTGCCGGCCTTCACCGAGGCGTTCGTCGAGAAGTCGAAATCCTACCTCGCCGGCGACCCCGCCGACCCGAAGACGGTGGTGGGCACCGTGATCGATGAGGCCGCCGCCAGGACCCTCGAACGCCGCGTCCATCAGGCCGTCGCCGAGGGTGCCCGCGTGCTGCTCGGCGGCAAGCGGACCGGCGCGCAGATCGAGCCGACCGTCATCGCCGACGTCCCGCGCACGACCGAGATGGTGTGCAAGGAATCCTTCGGCCCGCTCGCGCCCATCCTGGCCGTGCGCGACATTGACGACGCGATCGCGCTGGCGAACAGCTCGGACTTCGGGCTGTCGTCCGGCATCGTGACGCAGAACCTCGATCACGCGCTCAAGGCCGTCAAGGGCATTCGCACCGGCACCGTCAACGTGAACCAGGTGCCCGGCTACCGGATCGAGCTGTCGCCGTTCGGCGGCGTCAAGGATTCGGGCCTCGGCATCAAGGAGGGGGTGCAGGAATCCATGAAGTACATGTCGACCGTCAAAACCTTTTCGCTTCCCTGGTAGGAGCGCGCACGCATGCAACCCACATCCGAAACCCACGCCGGCGACGATCGCGGCAAACTGCTGTTCACCCCGGGTCCGCTCACCACGAGCCGGACGGTCAAGGACGCCATGAAGGTCGACCTCGGCTCCCGCGACGCGTCGTTCATCGCCGTCGTCCGCGACATCCGCCGGCGGCTCCTCGCGCTGGACGGGCTCTCGCAGGAGAACGGCTACGAGGCCGTCATCGTCCAGGGCAGCGGGACGTTCGGGATCGAGTCGGTGGTCGGCTCCGTCGTGCCGCCGGACGGCAAGCTGCTCGTCGTGATCAACGGGGCGTACGGGACCCGCATCGCGCACATGGCGCGGGTGCTGGGGATCGCCACCGAAGAGCAGAGCTGCCCGGAGGACGAGACGCCGGACCTGGCCGAGCTGGACCGCCGGCTGGCGGCCGACCCGGCCATCACCCACGTCTTCGTCGTCCACTGCGAGACTACGACGGGCATCCTGAACCCGATCCGCGAGATCGGCGACATCGTGCGTCGCCACGGCAAGGTGTACTGCGTCGACGCGATGAGCAGTTTCGGCGCCATCCCCGCGAACATGGCGGATGCGCACATCGATTTCCTGGTGTCGTCGGCCAACAAGTGCATCGAGGGCGTGCCGGGCTTCGCGTTTGTGCTTGCCCGCCGCGAGGCGCTGCTCGCCATCGCCGGCTTCGCCCGCAGCCTCAGCCTCGATCTGCTCGCCCAGTGGAAAGGGCTCGAGCAGAACGGACAGTTCCGGTTTACCCCGCCGACGCATGCGCTGCTCGCCTTCCATCAGGCGCTTCTCGAACTGGAGGCCGAAGGCGGCGTGGCGGCGCGCGGCGCCCGGTACCGGGGCAACCATACGCTGCTCATCGCCGAGATGAGCCGGCTCGGTTTTACGGTCTACCTGCCGGCCGAACGGCAGAGCTTCATCATCACCTCGTTTTATTACCCGACCGATCCGAACTTCGATTTCGAGGTCTTTTACAGCCGGCTCAGCGATCTCAACTACGTGATCTACCCCGGCAAGCTCAGCAAGGCGGACTGTTTCCGGATCGGCAACATCGGCCAGATCTTCCCGGACGATATCCGGGGCCTCGCCGGCGCCATCGCGGACACGCTGGAGGCGATGGGCGTTGCGGCCATGGCGAGGTGACCGATGAGCAATCCGCTCGATGAACTCCGCTCCGAAGGCGACCTCAACATCTCGCCGCACCGCAAGGCCTGGCAGGACGCCCATGTGGACGACCGCACGGCCGAACTGCTCGCCGACGACGCGCGGTACTTTCTGCATCAGTCGCTGTCCACGCCCTGCCTCAACGTCATCGAGGCCTGCGAGGGGAGCTACCTGATCGACCGGCAGGGCCGGCGGATCCTGGACTTCCACGGCAACTGGGTCCACCAGGTGGGTTTCCGGCATCCGCACGTGATGCAGGCCGTCGTGAAGCAGCTCGAAACGATGCCGTTTTGCACGCGGCGCTACACGAACGAGCCGGCGATCCATCTCGCCCGAAAACTCACCGAACTGGCGCCCGGCGACCTCAACAAGGTGCTGTTCGCGCCCGGCGGGGCCGAGGCGATGAGTATGGCCCTCAAGCTGGCGCGTTCGGTGACAGGCCGGCACAAGACGATCTCCATGTGGGATGCCTTCCACGGGGCGACGCTGGACGCCATCTCCATCGGCGGCGAGGCGATCTTCCGGAAGGATATCGGGCCGCTGATGCCCGGCACGGAGCACGTGCCGCCCCCGAACCCGTCGGATTGCCCGTGGGATTGCGGCGGGACGTGCCGGCTCAAGTGCGCGGACTACATCGATTACGTCCTCGCCAAGGAGGGCGACGTCGCCGCGGTCATCGCCGAGACGGTCCGCAGCACACCCTATATCCCGCCCGTGGACTACTGGCGGAAGGTGCGCGCCGCGTGCGACCGGCATGGCGCGCTGCTCATCCTGGACGAGATCCCGCATGCCCTCGGGCGCACCGGGACGATGTTCACCGTGGAGCACTACGGCATCGTGCCCGACATGCTCGTGATTGGCAAGGGGCTGGGCGGGGCGGTCTTCCCGCTGGCCGCCGTGCTGGCCCGGGAACGGTTTGATGTCGCCGGCGACCGGGCGCTCGGGCACTTCACCCACGAAAAAAACCCCGTCGCCTGCGCGGCGGCGCTCGCCACCATCGAGGTCATCGAGCAGGAAGGATTGCTCGAACAGACCCGGCTGAAGGGGGAATACGCCCTGCGCCGGCTCCTCGACATGCGGGAGCGGCATCCGCTGATCGGCGATGTGCGCGGCCTCGGCCTGATGCTCGGCGCCGACCTCGTCCGCCCCGACGGATCGAAGGCGATCGACGAGGCCGAACGGGTGATGTACGCCGCCCTGTCGAAAGGCCTCAGCTTCAAGCTCACGATGGGCAACATCCTCCTTCTGGTGCCGCCGCTGACGATTTCCTACGCCGAGCTGGACGAGGCGCTGGACATCCTGGAGGCGTGTATCGCTGAATTGTAAACCGCACACCGAATGACGAACATGAATCGCGAACACCATGAGGCGATGTGCCTTTTGCGATTTGCGACTTGAGCTTTCTCATATGCCCATGCAAACGACCATCACCGACGCCGAGCGCTCGTTGCGCGTGTTTCCCGCCGGCTCCAACGGCGAGTTCAACCTTCCCGACGACATGGCGATCGTGATCGATCGCGGCGAGGGGTGTACGCTATGGGACACCGAAGGCCGTTCGTTCCTCGACTTTTCGATGGGATGGGGCTCCGCGCTCGTCGGGCACGCCCGGCCCGAGGTGGTGGACGCCGTCGTCCGACAGGCCGGCCGGGGATCGAACTTCGCGTATGTTACCGAGGCCTCGCTCGCGCTGGGGGAGGAGCTGGTGCGGCTCAGTCCGGCGTGCGACCAGATCCGCTTCTGCGCCTCCGGCACCGAGGCCACGATGTACACGCTGCGGCTGGCGCGCGCGTTTACGGGGCGCAAGAAGGTCCTCAAGTTCGAGGGCGCCTACCACGGCGCGAACGACGAGGGCGTGACCAGCCTGTTTCCTCAGAAGCTGCAGGCGTTCCCGGCGCCCGAGCCGTCGTCCGCCGGCGTCGACCACGCCGTGCAGCAGCATGTCCTGATCGCGCCCTACAACGACATCGAGACGACTGCGCGGCTGATCGCCGAACACGCCGGCGCGCTGGCGGCCGTGATCGTCGAGCCGCTGCACCGCTGCCTGCCGCCGGCGGAGGGCTTCCTGCAGGCGCTCCGCGAGGCGACAGAGCGCCACGGCGTGCTCCTCATCTTCGACGAGGTGGTGACGGGCTTCCGCCTGGCCTACGGCGGGGCGCAGGAATACTACGGCGTCGTGCCCGACCTCGTGGCTTACGGCAAGGCGCTCGGCGGTGGGTATCCCATCGGGGCGTACGGGGGGCGCGCGGACATCATGGCGCTGGTTCGTGAGGACGGTCTCGGCCATTCCCCGCACTATGTGTGGACGGCGTCGACGCTGGGGGGGAATCCGATCTCCACGACGGCGGCGGCAGCGGCGCTGGGCGTGTTTCGGGCGGATGGCATCTATCCCGAGCTGCACCGGATGGGCGCGTACATGCGCGCCGGCATGCGCCGGGTGCTGGCCGAGCGCGGCATCGCCGGCCAGATCATCGGCGACGGCCCCCTGGCGCAGGTCGTGTTCACGACCGAGTCGGAGCCGGTGCGCGACTACCGCGCCACGCGGCGCGGCGATTCCGTCAAAAGCCGCGCGGTGATGCTCGGGCTCTTCGCGCGCGGGATTTTTCTGAATCCGATGGGGACGAAACTCTATCTTTCGATCGCCCATGACGAGGCGACCGTGGACGCCTTCCTGGATCGCTTCGACGCGACGCTGCGGGGGGTGTAGGGATTTGTTGCCATAAACATGGCACCTTGAACCTCGATCGGTTCAACCTGAAAGTCCTGGCGTCGAAGTCGTCGTGTGGTATCCTGTCCCCGCCCTGAAGGACGGGGGTAATCGTGCGGTCACCGGAATGCCGGGTAGGGCTTCGGCGGGTTATCGGCGCTTCCCCCGACGATGTGCGCCACTCAATTTGCCTTTTGCGATTTGCGATCTGCACTACTCGATATCGCCAACGCCACCGTCTTCCGCGGTCGAAACAAGGTGTTCGATGGGTTGAGCCTGCGCATCGAGGCCGGCGTGAATGTGGCGATCCTGGGCCCGAACGGCGCCGGCAAGTCGACCCTCCTCAAGCTGCTCTGCCGCGAGATCCATGCGGTGTATGCCGAGGATAGCCATGTGCGCGTCCTCGGCAAGGAGCGCTGGAACGTCTGGGAGCTGCGCAGCCAGATCGGCGTCGTATCGCACGATCTGCAGCTCGACTATGTCGGCCATGCGAAAGGGGACGACATCGTGCTCTCGGGCTTCTACGCGAGCATCGACACCTGGCCGCATCAGACCTTCTCGCCGGAGCAGCGCGAACGGGCGCGACGGGTCATCGAAGACCTGGGCATCGCCCACCTTGCGGACCGCACCTACGCCCGGATGTCCACCGGCGAGCAGCGCCGTTTTCTGCTGGCCCGCGCCCTCGTCAACGACCCGCAGACCCTCATCCTCGACGAGCCGACGAGCGGCCTCGACCTGAACGCCTGCTTTCAGTATCTGCACACGATCCGCTCTCTCATGCAGGCCGGCAAGACCGTCATCCTCGTCACTCACCACCTCCACGAGATCCCGCCGGAGATCGAGCAGATCGTGCTCATCAAGGCCGGCGCGGTCTTCGACGCCGGGGCCAAGACCGACCTCCTCACGGACGGCGTCCTCTCAGCCCTGTACGAAACGCCCGTGACGCTGCTTCAGGCCAACGGGTACTACCAGGCCGTGCCGGGAGGCGCCTGACCGTCATCCCCGCAGCCCCGTCTTGTCATCCTCACGAAAGTGGGGATCCATGGAAGACCGGGTGATGACAGAAGGACCGGGTAAACCGTACTGAATCACCTGGCGCGGTGGCTCGGCGCTTGCCCCAGTCCTGTTTCTCGCCAGACCGATGCTTGGATGACACGCGGCGAGGCACACGGCCCTAATCCACCACCTTCATCTGCCGACTGACCGACGTTTCGCCGCTCGTGAGGCGCAGCAGGTAGGTGCCGGCGGCCAGGCGCACGGTGTCGTACGTGGCGAGGTAGGAGCCCGGGATGTGCTGGCGGTCCACCAGGGTGGCGATGTGTTTGCCGAGCAGGTCGAACAGCTCCAGGCGGACCGGGCCGGGTTCGGGGACGCGGTAGCGGATGCTGGTCGAGCCGGCGACGGGGTTCGGGAAGTTCTGGTCGAGTTCGAGGCCTGCCGGCACGAGGGGCCCGGGTTCGCGGGCGACCTGGGTGTATTTGTCGATGACGAAGTGGTCGATCGGAGTCCCGAACTCGTCGGTCGCCGAAACCGTCAGCTGGTCGTCCACCACGTCGATTCGGGTGAAGTGGTGGGCCTTGCGGGAGTAGCTGATGTGCTCGTAGTCGACGAAAAAGTCGTCGAGCGCGCCGCCGCCGCCGCCGGAGATCAGATAATGGACGTGCTCCTTTTCGCCGCGTTCGTAGCTGTGGGTGTGGCCGTTCATGACCATGTCGACGCCGTACCGCTCGTAGAGGGGCATGAGGTCATTCTGCACGCCGGCTTCGCCGTAATAGCCCACCCAGTACTCGGAGAAGGGCGGGTGGTGCGCATAGATAAACGTCCACAGCGCATCCTCCCGCTCCTTGGATTCGAGCTGCTCCACCAGGAACTGGTACTGGGGGGAGCCCGGACTGTAATCGCCGTTCGTGTCGAGCGCAATAAAAAAGGCGTTGGCCCACCGGAACGAGTAGTAGCGCTCGGTGCTGTCGGGGTTGTTGTGGGGGAGATAAAAATCGTCGATGTACACGTCGCCGTTGTCGGTGATCACGTCGTGATTGCCGAGCGAGGTGAAGATGTTGACGTTTTTGATGATTTCGCGGTAGGGCTTGAAGTAGATGTTGTCGTAATAGTCCCCGATGCCCTGGTGTACGTCGCCCACGTGGACGACAAAATCGATTTCCTGGCGGTCCATGCTCTCGCGCATCTCTGCGCCGACGCGCCACTGGCTGGGGGTGTCGACGCCGCTGTCGCCCAGGACGAGAAAAGAGAACTGCGTTTCGTCGGGGCCGCGCGCCGTGCGCGTCTTTTCCTCGCCCTGCACCTCCGTATCCCCGTCGTACACGGCGTAATAATACCGCTGCCCCGGTTCGAGGCCGTCCACGCGCACGAAGTGCTTTTTGGTGGCGTCCGCCTCGACGGCCGAGAAGCGGAGGAGGTCCTTTTCCGTGTCGTAGCGGACCTCGCCGGCATAGGCCTCCAGCGTCCGCCAGGCGACGGAAAAGGAGGTCTGCGTCGGGTCCTGGATGTACGGCGCGCGAAACTCGCGAACCGGGTAGGTGGTCGCGACGCTGCCCGCGCCGTCGTAGACGAGCGGCTCCGCCGTCACCGACACGCTGTCGTAATAGGCGCCGGCGTTGGCGTAGGACAGCAGCCCGACGGGGCCGGCGGTATACGAGGTGTCGACGATGGTGAGGATGGCGTCGCCGTTGAGGTAGGCGGTCAGCGTATCGCCCCGCGCCTCCGCGGTCAGCGAGAAGAAACCGGAGGGATAGGCCTGGGCAACCTTGTTTTCGGCCAGGATGTAGGGCTCGCCGTCCGCATATTTTTCGATGCGCTGGATGGGCGTGTTGACGGCGACGCCGTTGATGTCGCGGCCCGACCACGCCGGGTCGTTCATCAGGAGGACGCGGTAGTAGTTCCGCGCGTCCTGATACCGGAAGATGAGGCCGATGCCGTCATTGTCGGCCGAGCGGGCGATGACGTTGAGGCTGTAATCCGCCCACGCGGCGTCGCCGGCGACGACGTGGGTGCCCAGGTGATATTTCGTTTCGAGTTCGACGGGCGCGTAGGACCAGATATTCGACTTCTGGACGAGCACCCCGTTCTCTACGACCCACTGGCTGGGCCCGCTCTGGGGCTCGACGTCGTCGTGGACGCTCCAGCCCGCAAAATCGCCGTCGTCGAACCCGTCGTAGAAGGGAAGGGATTGCCCGATGGCCGGCGTGTAGAAAAAGAGGCAAATAAGAAAAGCGATTCCGATCTTCACATCGGATGGGTGACGAGCGATGGGCATCAAGCTACCTGTTCAAACTCCCGAAGGCACTACGTTAAGGGTACATCATACGATGATGCGGGTCGCACCCGGCTGGGGCGGCGCCGCATGCATGACCAATATAGCGATGAATCTGGTTCAATTGTCGCAGCGCATCCGCGTGCTTCGGACGCTGCGAGGGTATACGCTCGAACAGGTATCCGAACTGACAGGCCTCACGCGCGGCGTGCTGTCCAAGGTAGAGAACTTCCGCGTCACCCCATCCCTGGCCACGCTCGCCAAGATCGCGGATGCGCTCGGCGTGACGATGTCGGAACTGTTCGAGGGGCTCGACGCGCGCCCCGAGATGGTGATCGTGCGGAAAGACGAGCGGCTGGTCGTCGAGCGTGATCGACCGGATTCCAATATCGTCTACCATGCCCTGGCCCACAAGCGGCCCAACAAGGTGATGGAGCCCTTCCTGCTGGAGGTCCCGCCCGGCGAGGCGCGCCGGCAGAAGCTGGCGCACGAGGGCGAGGAGTTTCTCATGGTGCTCGAAGGCACCCTCGACTATGAATACGGCGACCAGCGGTTCCGCCTGGAAGCCGGCGACTGCCTCTACGAGGACGGCACCACCGAGCACACCCTCAACAACCCCACCGACCAGATCGCCCGGGTGCTGTGCATCTATGGGAATGGGTAAGGCGGTTCAAGGGGGAAGGTTCGAGGTTCAACGCGTTGCCATGCCGGCGCAGGGATCGGTCGCGCCTACATCGCATCCTCAATGGCCTGAGTCGCGCCATCCACACATGGATCCTCGAACACAGAACCTTGAACCAGCCCTATTCGGGTGTTGCATGAAAGGAAACATATTCATAATCTGAGAAACATTGGAAAGGTGTAGATTGCGCCGTCCTGTTACCGGATCGCGTCAGCGCGAGTGTCCCTGAAAACAGGGTCACTATACCGCGAATCTTTATGCTCCCATAACAGATCCTGTTGTCGGGTTTGCGATCTTCACCACGGCATTCCACCACCCGCACGAACGCGCGCGGGTCTTTTTTCGACAAGTTCCAACGCAGCGTTCGGTCCGGGCAACGAGGCCTGCAGTGCTTCCCGACCGACCGGCAGTCCATCCGCAAACGCATACCGAGCATGGTCTCGTACCGTCTTTCGATCCTTTTCAGCGTGCTGCTGGCCTGTGTGGCGCTGTGTGCCTCGCCGGCGCGGGCACAGTCCACGGGCAAGATTTCCGGGCAGGTGGTCGACACCGCCACCGGCGAGTCGCTCCCCGGTGTCAACGTGTTTCTCGAAGAGAACACGTACGTCGGGACGGTCACGGACGCCGACGGCAAGTACTTCCTGCTGAGCGTCCCCCCCGGGACGTACACCGTGGTGATGTCCTTCGTCGGGTTTTCGACGCTCAAGACGGCCGACGTCCAGGTGTTTTCGGGGCGCACGACGACCGTCGACGGCAAGCTGGCCGAAGAGGTGTTTCAGGGTGAGGAGATCGTCGTCAGCGCGGACCGGCCGATCGTGATCCGGGACCGGACGACGACGGTGTCCTTCGTGTCGCGCGAGACGATCGAGAACCTGCCGGTCACCGAAGTGGCGGACCTGGTGCGGTTTCAGCCGGGCGTCGTGACGAACGCGCAGGGCGGCTTCAACTTTCGCGGCGGCCGGCAGCGCGAGACGGCGTACATCGTCGACGGCATCCCGGTGCAGGACGTGTTCAGCCAGGGCGGCGGCAACACGGTGGACCTCGAGGTCCAGTCCATCCAGGAGCTTCAGGTGTTCACCGGCACGTTTGACGCCGAACTCGGCGGCGCCCAGTCGGGCATCGTCAGCCTCACCACCCGCGACCCGGGCAACAAGCTAGAAGGCAACCTGAAAGTGCAGGGGAGCGGCTTCCTGGCGCCGGAGGACGGCATCTTCGTCGGGACGAACGCCTTCGACCCCATCGAAAGCAAGGACGTCTCGCTCACGCTGAGCGGGCCCATCATCAAGAAATTCGACCGTCTCGGATTTTTCGTGTCGAGCCGGTACGAGGATCGGGTCGGGCATCTGAAGGGCGTCGAGGACTTTCTGCCAGAGGACGGGTTCAAGATCGACACCTACCGCCGCTGGTACCGCGACCTGTACCAGCCGGACGACACCCGCCTCATCACGCTCGATACCGCCCGCACGCCTGCCGGCAACTATATCCTGGGCCGCGACGGCAACCCCATCACCTTCGCCTCCGGCGACGGCTCGATCGTCGACATGGACTGGCGCCGCTCGTTTACCATCAACCCTAAATTCGTCTTCCGCCCGAGCGCGCGCTCCTCGCTCACCGTCGGCGGCATCTTCAACCAGTCCGAGGGCCAGGGCTTCAACAACGCCTGGCGGTATGCGCCGGAAGGGCGGGACCACGAGTACTTCACGTCGTGGACGGGCATCCTCAACTACAAGCAGACGATCGGGAATAACAAGGTGTTCAACCTGCGCGGGTCGTACAAGACGTCCGACTACGAAGAGCACGCCTTCGACTCGGTGCAGGATGCCCGCTATCAGTTCATCAATGCCCAGGACGACGTCACCGGCTTCACGCTGGGCGCCACGGACAACACGGCCTACCAGCGCAAGGAAGAGCAGCTGATCGGCTCGGCCGACCTGACCTGGCAGGTGAACGACCGCAACGAGTTCAAAACCGGCGTTCAGTTCCGGCAGAATACGTTTGTCGTCGAGGATCTGGACCGGAGCTGGGTCTTCCGCGACCATCCCGATTCGCTCTTCATCAACCTGCCGTATCCGTCGGCCTTCGACTACCCCAACTTCGAGGATTATTTCGACGCCGTCGCCGGGCTGACGCCGGTGCTGGTGCCCGAGCTGCAGCGGTTTGCCGTGAACGACCGCTTCGAGCAGTCGCCGATCGAACTGGCCGTGTTCGCGCAGGACAAGCTGGAGTTCGATTCCCGCCTCGTCGTCAAGGCCGGCGTGCGGTTCGAATACTTCGACGTGCGCGAGCAGCGCCTGCTCGACCCGCGCACGCCGACCGATCGCCTCGGGCGCGCCGACAACTTCACCGCCACGAGCCCGAAGTTCTATTTCAGCCCCCGCCTCGGCGTCTCCTACCCGATCTCCACCCGCGGCGCGTTCCGCGTGGCGTACGGGCATTTCGTGCAGATGCCGGCGTACCTCGAGATCTTCAAAAACCCGGTGTTCGACGGCATCAACGTCGGCCGGCTCGAAAACCGGCAGGTCGGCAACCCGGACCTCCAGCCCGAGCGGACCATCAAGTACGAGATGGGCCTGCAGCAGCAGCTGACGGACTTCATTGGGGTCGACATCAACCTCTTCTACAAGAACATCCGCAACCTGCTGGGCACCGAAATCCTCTCCACGCTGGATAACGTCCAGTACCTGCGGACGGTGAACCGGGACTACGGCCTGGTGCGCGGCGGCACGTTCTCGCTCGTCACGCGGCCCGTCGGGATGCTGCTGGGCACCTCGTTCGACGTCACCTACTCCGACGCGCGGGGCAGCTCGTCCAACCCGAACGACATCGCCAACATCGTGATCGCCGGCCGCTCCGGCGAAGTCGGCGACCTGTTCATCGACCGGCAGATCATCGCGCTGGACTGGGACCAGACGCTGACCGCCAACCTGTCCGCCAACGTGGGCGTCGCCGGCAACTGGAACGTCGGCTTCATCGGCCAGCTCGCCACCGGGCAGCCGTACACGCCGGCGTTCCTCGATCCGAACCTCGACTTCCCGGACAACGAATTCCTGAACGCCGAGCGCAAGCCCGTGCTGTTCACGTTCGACATGAGCGCCGAAAAACGGTTTAGCGCCGGCCCGCTGTCGTACGGCATCCGGCTGCAGGTCGACAACGTGTTCAACCGCCTGAACGAGCGGTTCGTGGATGCGGTCTCCGGCCGCGCCGGCCAGATCGTGCGTCTGCCGGTGGTGCAGGCGGACCGCAACCGGGTCAACGAATTCGTCGGGCTGTTCTCCCGCAACCAGGACGACAACGTCCCGAGCTGGTACTCCGCCCCGCGGCTGATCCGGCTGGCGGTTACGGTCAACTTTTAAGGCGTCGATGCACGCCGGCGGCAATAGGGCGCGAACGGCGTGTCCATCCACCCGGCTCGCATCCGCACTCAGAACTCTGCAATACAGCGATTCATGAAGACGTACGTTGGGCAAATAGCGCTCGCGGTTTTGATCGGGTGTATGGCCACGGCCAGCGCGTTCGGGCAGTCGAAAAACGCGCTCCGCGAGGAGCGGGCCGCGCTCGAGCGCCAGGAGGCGGTCGACGCCGCCATCGAGAAATGGGAGGACGCCGGCAAAAAGCGGGGCCGGCGCGACGCCACGGTGCAGGCCATCACCGACCTCTCGCTGCGCAACTTCGTGCGCGGCGGGCTGGCCTCGGGCAACCTCATCCAGGTGCCGTACGTCACCAACGTCAACATCTCGGCCGGCTACTGGGGCGGTACCATCTCGCCGAACCGCATCACCTGGCCGAAGGGGTCGGGCGTGGAATACGGCCACACGATGAGCTTCATCGTCGGCGGCGAAGTGGTGAGCGACAACGGCGACACCCTCCGGATCCTGAGCGAGAGCTACAACCGCAGCGGCGGCGACACCCACCCGAGCGGCAGCCACAAATTCCACTTCACGGCGGTCCCTGGCTACTACAACATGAAAGGGGACCCGACGACCCGCAACCGCCTCAACGACAACGCCGACGACCGGCAGCGGCTCACCGACGCCGGCTTTTATTTCATCGGCGGCCTGAATGAGGATGCCAACGGCAACGGCGTGCTGGACGACGGGGAGGACCTGAACAACGACGGGCTGCTCCAGAACGAACTCGTCAACCTCATCGAGTACACGTCGCAGTCGAACTTCGCCGAGACGTGGCCGGCGTTCTGGCCGCCGCAGTCGTACGTCGGCGACGACCGGCTCCCGGGCGACAACCGCCCCGGCATCCGCGCCGGCCGGTGGAACGGCGCCTACGGCTCGTTCATCCGCGCCGACCAGGAATCCTACTACCTCGCCGACGACCGCGACAACGACGAATTTCCGTATTACCCGTTCATCGACCCGGCCACCGGCGAGCCCGATCGCCGTAGCTGGGATCAGGGCGGCCGGCGCGGCCTCGGCATCGAGGTGAAGGTCCGCCAGTACCAGTGGGCCAGCATCCTCGCGGAAGACATCTACATCGCCACGTTCGACGTCGAGAACATCTCCCGGAAAGACATCGAGCGCGCCATCATCGCGATGATCGTCGACTACGACATCGCCGACATCACGGGCGACAACCAGGCGCTGTTCGACACCGAGGACGACATCACCTACCAGTGGCTCAAGCGCGACCTCGTCATCAACGGCTTCAAGGTCGGCTACGCCGGCGTGGGCTTCCTCGAAAGCCCGGGCATCGACAACGACGGCATCGACAACGACGACGACGGGCTCCGCGACGAGAGCCGCGAGAACGGCATCGACGACGACGGCGACTGGCGCACCTGGGATGACGTCAACGGCAATGGCATCTACGACAACGAGGACCGCAACAACAACTTCATCCTCGACGAAGGCGAAGACCTCGACGGCGACGGCGTCCTGACCATCGAGCCGCTGCTGGACGACACCGGCTCCGACGGCGTCGGCCCCGAAAACGAGAACTACCCCGGCCCCGACCCCGATGGCACCGAAGCCAACGGCGTCCCGGACCCCGGCGAGCCGAACTTCGAGTTCACCGACAACGACGAGATCGACCAGATCGGCCTCACCAACATGGTGATCCGGACGCCGTCGGATTTCGACCGCGACCTCGACGACGACCAGCTGTTCTGGCGCGAATACATCCAGCCGGTGGACGAGGCGGAGTTTATCGTCCCGACCGAAACGGCCGACGTGATCTACGCCTACAGCTCCGGCTACTCGAAGATCGCCCAGGGCCTCACCCAGCGGTTCTCGCTCGCCTTCTTCTGCGGCAACGACTTCCAGGACATGCTCCGCAACAAGCGGACGATGCAGAACATCTACGACGCCGACTACAACTTCGCCCGACCGCCGCGCACTCCGTTCCTGACGGCCGTGCCGGGGGACAAGAAGGTGACGCTGGTGTGGGATCAGAGCGCCGAGATCTCGCGCGACCCCATCTACGGGCTGGATTTCGAGATGTACAAGGTCTACCGCAGCACGGACCCTGAATTCAACGACATCAAGACCATCACCGACGCCTTCGGCAACCCGCTCCTCTGGGAGCCGCTGCTGAGCGCCACGGGCGACAAGGTTCAGTTCGACCTCAAGGACGGCCTGTTCGGCGCGCACCCGGTGCCGGTAGGGGAGTTCGGCGTGTCGTACGACATGGGCTCGGACAGCGGCCTGAAATACAGCTTCGTCGACTCCACGGTCGACAACGGCCGGACCTACTACTACGCCGTCGTCTCCGTCGACCAGGGCTACCACACGTCGTTCTTCGATCGCGGGATCTCCAAGTTCGAGTCCCTCGCCGAACTGTCGCCGACGGAAAGCTCCAAGATCATCGAGGTGGACGCGTTCGACCGGCCGATCAACGTCGACCGCAACGCCGCGGTGGTTGTGCCGCAGCCGCACGCGCTGGGGTACGTCGAGCCGCAGCTGGCGGATGGGCGCATCGAACGCGGCGGCAATGCGAGCGGCAGCCTCAACGTCCAGTTCCTGATCCCGGACGACGCCAACAGCAAGGGCTACGACTACGCGATCACCTTCACGGACGACAACTCCTTTGCCGAGATCGACCCGGTCTTCCTGAAAAACGGGTTGACGACGGGCTGGGTCTTCCGCAACGTCACGACGGGCGACACGCTGGCGACGAGCCCGGTCGGCTCGCGCGGCGCCGCGATCTTCAATAACGATGTGCTCAACGCCCGTCTGTACGACGGGATGAAGATCGAACTCAACGGCCCGACCCGCCCCGAGCCGGTCACGACCGGATGGATGGACAACGGCCCGAATCCACGCGGCACGGCGATTCCCCGTGTCCCGGTGACGATCCTCGTGCCGGATGGGGGCGACGCCGTCCCGCACGACTACGAACTCCGGGTCGGCGAAATGGGCGTCGACACCTCGAATGCGCTCTCTCCGCGCAACCGCATCCAGACGAACTTTTCGATCTGGGATGTGACGGACCTGAATAATCCCCGCAAGGTGCCGTTCCAGCTGACGGAGGCCGCTGCGCCGCTGCTGCCGGCGGACAGTGTCCGCGGGGCCCTCTCCCCGGGCGACATCGTGAACGTCCGCGTCCTCGGCGTGCCGCTTTCGGGCTACACGTTTTACGCCCGGTCGACCTGGCAATTCCGCCTCGGCCTCTCCGCGACGGGGCAGGCCGTGATGGGGCAGGTGGGCGTGAACGCGAATACGTTGTACGACTCGCTGGCCGTCCGCAACGTCCGCGGCTTCGGGGCGCTGCCGTATGGCGAGGACCTCGAAACCCTGGAGATCGACGACTTCCTGGAAGAGATCGACGTGTGGTACGATGAGGTGGTGGACTCGCTGACGGCGCTCTCGCCCGGCATGCGCGCCCTCATCCTGGCCAACCCCACGCCGGCCCAGGCGCTCGCCACGCTCAACAACGTGACGCGCAACGAAATGCCGGTGGCCGGCGACGTGTACCTCCTCGAAACGAGCAAGCCGTTCGATCGGGACGACGTGCTCACCTTCAAGGTGGAGGGCAACACCGTGCCCGAGGTCATCGAGGAATCCTCACTCGACAACATCTACGTCGTCCCCGACCCCTATATCGCGGTCAACTCGCTCGAACCGCGCAACATCCAGCTCTCGAGCCGGGGCGAGCGGCGTATCGACTTCCGGAATCTGCCGCAGGAATGCACGATCCGGATCTTTACGATGAGCGGCCGGCTGGTGAAGACCCTCTCGCATTCAGCCCCCATCGAGGACAGTATCGAGAGCTGGAACCTGCAGTCGGACGACGGGCTGGATGTCGCCTTCGGGGTGTACATCTACCACGTCGAGGCGCCGGGTATCGGCGAGAAGATCGGCCGCTTTTCCATCATCAAGTAACTCGATCGGAGTAGGACAATGAAATCGATTGCGATGCGTGCTGCACTGCTGGTCGTCGGGTTACTGCTCGCCGGCGCGCCCTCGGCGCGGGGGCAGAATTTCGTACAGAACGTCTCCAACAACGGGACGGTCGCCGCGGCCTTCCTCGAGATCGGCGTCGGCGCCCGGGCGGAGGCGATGGGCGGCGCCTACACCGCGCAGGCCGGCCGCACGGAGATGATCTACTGGAACCCCGCCGGCCTGGCCTACATGGACGGGCTAGGCGTCTCGTTCACCCACACCGAGTGGCTGGCCGAGACGTCGTTCGACTTCTTCAGCGTCGCGACGCCGCTTCCGTTCTTCAGCAGCGTCATCGGCCTGAGCTTCACCTCGCTCGCCGTCCCCGAGCAGGTCGTGCGCACGGTCGATGCCCCGGAAGGCACCGGGGAACGGTACGACGCGCAGGACTACGCGGTGAACGTCTCGTTTTCGGCCAAGCTCATTCCCTCGTTTTCGTTCGGGATCACGGGCAAATACATCAGCCAGCGGATCTGGACGGAGCGCGGCAGCCAGGTGGCGCTCGATGCCGGCGTCTATTACCAGACGCCCCTCCGCGGGTTGATGATCGGGTCGAGCATCTCGAATTTCGGGGCGGACATCAGCCTATCGGGCAAGAACCTCAACAACATCATCGACCCGGACCCCGAAAACCGGGGCATCGAGAATATCCCGGTGACGTACAAGACCGACTCGGCGCCGCTGCCGCAGATTTTTCGGTTCGGATTGTCGTACGAAACACCGCTCCCCGGACGCGGCAACCTGACCACCGCCGTCGACTTGATGCACCCCACGGGGGCGACGGAAAGCATGAATATGGGGCTGGAATACGGCTTCAACAACATTATCTTCTTCCGCGTGGGCTACCTCAACCGGTTCGAGCGGAATTCCATCAACGGTCTGACCTTCGGAGGCGGCATCCAGTACACGCTGAAAGACCGCAGCGATTTTGTGTTTGACTACGCCTATTCGGACTGGGGCATCCTGACCAAGGTGCATCGCCTCAGCCTGGGCGTCTACCTCTAGAGGAGTGATTGGCGCATAGCGAATAGCGATTTGTGAGGGGGCTTGCGTGGCGAAAAGCCGGCGACACCCCTCTCCAATCGCTAATCACGAATCGCTAATCGCTATTCTGTTTTTCCAAACCACACCATCTGCCATCATGAAACAAGCTACCGCTCTCGTCTGCGGGGTATTGCTGAGTCTGCTGGTTGTCGGCGGCGCTTCGGCGCAGCAAAAGACCGCCAACGCACAGGCCTTGCAGTCCCTCTACGGACCGAACTACGAGGAGATCGTGGCCAAATACGGCGACGATCCCATCCGGCTGCAACAGGCGGCCGATGCCTATCAGGATGCGAAAAACATCCGCCCCTTCTTCTTCACCGGCGCGCAGGACGATCGGTATGTCGTGCGTGCTGAAAGCGAGCCGAACGACTACTTCGATACGGCCGACGACATCGACGACGTGCTCGCCACGCCTTCCGTCGCCATCCCGGCGGCTGCGGCGCCGTACACGGGCGGTCTGATACAGGCTTCCTTCACCGTCGGCGACTTCGACGTCTACAAGTTCACGGCCGACCCGAACAAGATGTATTTCTTCGGGACGACGCACACTTACCGGGGCCCGGTCAACGTCGACGAAGACCAGTTCACGGCCAGCGTCCGCCTCTTCCATGAATCCGACCTGGACACGACGTTCGTCGTTGCGTTCGGCGGCGAGGACGGGAACGACCAGATCGCCGGCGACATTCTCGGCCGCACGACCGACCACCGCGCCAACTCGGGCGACTCGCGTCTGACGGGCTGGACGGTGCCGATCGACGAAGCGACGGGCGAGAAGGTGCTCGGCACCTACTACCTGTTCTATTTCAACGGCGAGGGCGGCGGCGCCCAGCGGCCGATCAAGTCGCTCGGCAACGAAGGCACCTACTACATCGGCGCCTACGCGATCGACCTCGACCCGCTGGTGTCGCGCGCCGAGCCGAACAACACGTTCGAGGAAGCGCTGCTCAACCCGTCGTCGGAACTGCCGACGGACGCCGTCGTGCGCGCCTTCATGACGTTCGCTCCGGACACCGTCAAGGTAGCCATCGCCGGCGTGCCGAGCGCGGGCACCATCGACCCGCGCCCTCGCCAGATGAACAGCGTCTATTCGCAGCTGCTCGAGCAGGGCGATGAGGACGTCGACATCTACGCGATCAACAACCTCAAGGCCAATCACACCCTCCTCGTCGAGATGCTGCCGTATTACGGCTACTACCGCGACGTCGACGGCTCGATCGGGCCGGGCAACACGCGCTGGGCGGACGGTCTGTTCTCGCTCCACAACGCCGAGTTTTCGGCGGAACTGGTCTCCAGCGACGACGCCGGCCGGGAATCCCAGAGCGCGACGGGAAGCCCGAACAACATCCATCCGCGCCTGACCTACGCGATCACGGAAGCCGACCTCGGCGCTCCGCTGTGGCTGTGGGCCGGCGCCTGGGCGTCCAACACGCGTAACCCGGAACAGGCGGTCGACAACCGCGATCCGGGCCGTTTCCCGTATTACCTCTACGCGCACCAGTACGCGAACGACCTCGTCGAGGCCAACAACGAGCCGAACGACACCGCCGATGAAGCGATGGGCATCATCCCGCGCACCGGCGAAGCCATCGAAGGCAGCTTCTCGGGCGCCGGCGATGTCGACTACTACCGGTTGTTCATGAACGAAATGCGCATGTACAACCTGCTGTCGTACAACTCGTCGGTCTCGGGCGTCATCGGCGTCGAGCTGTACCACGAGTCGGAAGACATCGACGGCAACAAGACGCTTTCGTCGAACCTGCTCGCCGGCACCGGCGCGCAGGGCGCCAGCGGCAACGACTTCCGGATCGTCGGCTTCGTGCCGGCCGCCACGGGAGCCTACCTGCTGAAGGTGACGGGTCCCTCGGCCGGCAACTACGGCCTCGCCGTGACGGACGATCCGATCTTCCAGCGCCTGATCCGCGCCGAGCCGAACGATACGGCGCCGGATGCGATCGCGAACGCCGCGATTCTCGTGGGCGTTGGTCAGCCGCGTCAGGAAGGCATCATCTTCCCGGCGGGCGACGTCGATCACTACGTCTTCAACGGCCTCGCGGGCCAGCAGGTGAACGCCAAGCTGCAGTCGATCTCGAGCGGCGTGGTTAACGACGACTTCAAGGGCGTCGTGGATCTGCTCGACGGCGGCCTGAGCGTCGTCGCCACCGGCGCCGCGAGCGCGGATGCGATGTCGGCCCTGTCGGCAGCGCTGCCGGCGGACGGACAATACATCCTCCGGGTGCGCGCCGCCGCGGGCACGTCGGCCGGCAACTACGGCAACAACGCCGTCGGCATGTATTCGCTCAACGTGGGCGAACCGCCGCGCGAAGCCGAGCCGAACGACACCGCCGACAATGCGACGCTGCTGCTCGACGGCTTCCTGGCCGGTTCGCTGACGTCGACGGACGTCGACTGGTACCGCGTCCGCGCGGAAGCCGGCAAGATCTACCACGTCCGGTCGATGAACAACACGACGGGCGGTGCGATGCAGGTCGATCTCTACCTCGCCAGCGACCCCGAGACGTCGATCCACGACGGATCGGACTGGAATGGTCGGTACGGCAGCAGCAACTTCAAGGTGCAGATTCTGCCCGCTGAAGATGCCGAGTACCTGATCAAGATCACGCCGCCGGCCGGCGGCAGCGGGGATTACGAGGTCCACATGAAGAGCAACGCGATCGAAGAGATCGCCGCCGCGTTCGAACCCAACAACGACGCGGCCGCGGCCGATGCGATCGGCAACATCGACCCCAACGGGCTGGTGCGCCGCGCGATGCTCTACAACCCGGATAACGCCCGCTTCTTCGACGACGTGGACGTCTACCGCGTCCAGATCGACGAGCCCGGCAAGACGCTCTCCTGCGAAACGCTGCCGTTCGACGGTCCGAACTGGGGCCGCGACAGCGACATGTTCTCGCGGATCCTCGCCGCCGACGGTACGACCGTACTCGCCAGCAATGACGACGCGGCGGTTGTCCTCGAAGACGGCACGCTGTTCGACGACTGGCACACGAAGTCGACGTACGACGTGACGGAAGCCGGCGTCTACTACTGCGTCCTTGGCTCGCAGGACTTCCTCGACGACGACAACGGGGGCGACGACCGCGACCCGACGTCGGGCGAGTACAAGTTCCGCATCAGCTACAGCGGCGCGGAATCGGAACCGAACAACGAATTCGAGACCGCCACGCTGGTTCAGGATTTCAGCACGACGGAAGCGACGATGACGGAAGGGGATGTCGATGTGTTTGCCTTCAACCTGAAGGCCGGCAACATCTACCACATCCGCACCTTCCGCGGCGAAGGCCTCGACAGCTTCAGCGATACGGCCAACCTGTACCTCTCGACCGATACGGCGACGGACATCACCGACTCGGAGACGGGCGGCTGGCGCACCCGCAACAACGGGAGCAACATCAAGCTGAACATCATCCCGACCGAGGATGCCACCTATTACCTGCGTCTCGGCGCGCCGGCTAACCTCGGCACCGACGGCAGCTACCAGGTGCTCATGCGGTCCAACCCGATCGAGGCGCTCGCGGCCGCCGGCGAACCGAACAACTCGTTCGACGCCGCCGACCTCCTGCCCGAACATCCGGCCGACGGCTCGGTCCAGCAGTACATGCTGTACGACGCTGAAGGTGAGGACTTCAACGACGACCTCGACTACTTCAAGGTCGAAGCCAACGTCGGCGACATCCTCATCGCGGAGACGCTGCCGTTCGACGGCCCGACATGGCCGCGCGATTTCGACGCCTACATGTACATGTACGGCCCGGATCGCAGCCAGGTGGCCAACAACGACGACAACAGCGTCACCCTCGAAGACGGCGCTACCTTCGACGACTGGCACTCGCGGATCGAGTACACGGTCCAGACCGCCGGCACGCACTACATCCTCGTGGTGGGTGAAGACGCGCACGTCGCACCGCGTGAGCAGACGTCGAGCCGCTGGCGCGACCCCGCTCGCGGCGAGTACAAGTTCCGTCTCACGAAGCTGACGGGTGTCGGCGTCGAGGACGGCGAAGTACCGGGCAAGTTCGAGCTGTTCGCCAACTACCCGAACCCGTTCAACCCGACGACGACCATCGAGTACCAGATGCCGGATGCATCGCAGGTGACGCTGGAAGTCTTTAACCTGCTGGGCCAGCGTGTGGCCACGCTGGTCGACGGGTTGCAGGCGGCTGGCCAGTACAGCGTCCAGTTCGACGCGTCGGGCCTGTCCTCGGGCATGTACCTCTACCGGATCAAAGCCGGCAACTACGTCAGCGTCCGCAAGATGCTGCTGCTGAAGTAAAAACGGATGCCGGCAGGCCAACGGCCTGCCGGCGCTGTTTCAGGTTACGGGTTCGATGTTTCAGGTGTTCTGGCAATCTGTGATGCCTGTGTGCATGGACCATGATTGTGCATAGAGAGGAGCCGGCGTATGTTCGCATGTGTCGGCTCCCTCTTTTTTGTCGCGGTATGAAGTACGCCTGCCTCCTGGCACTCACATCGATAGCGTTGTCCTGCAGGCCCGCCGCGCCGGATGAGCCCGTGCTCGCGCGCGTCGGCGACACCGTCATCACGGCCGAGGAGTTTCGCCTCAATTACGAGTTCGGCTACGGCCACCTGCGCCGGGGCGATGACCCCAGGCGGGCCTATCTCGACTACATGCTCCTCGAAACGGCGATGGCGCGCAAGGCCCGGGCCCTGCAGCTCGATACGCTGCCCGCCATCCAGCACGCCATGCGGACACTGCGCGAGGAGCTGCTGGTGGAAGAGGTCTTCAACGCCCGCGTGCTCGACGCCATCGAGGTGACCGAGGACGAGATCCGCGAGGAGATCAACAAGGCCGCCGTCCGCTTCCAGTTTCGCTTCATCCCCGCCGCCGGCGAGCAGGACGCCCGCGACCTCTACGCCGCCGTCCAGGCCCGCGGGTTCGATGCCGCCCTCGCCGAGCGCCGCGCCGAGCTGCCCGAACTCGACGCCTTCGCCGACCGCCTCACCTCGCCGCTGATGGATGCCGAGTCGACCGATCCCGAGCTGCTCGCCCTCATCCAGCAACTTCCGCTGAACACGCCTTCCGAACCGCTGCAGTACCAGGGCAACTGGTATGTGATGGAGGTAATAAATGTGACGCGGACCCGGCTCTCGGACGTCGATTACGCCCAGAAATCCCCCAGCTACCGGAAGATCATCTACAACCGCAAGGCGATGCAGCAGGGCAGCGCCTTCGTCGCCGAAACCATGGAGCCGCTCGGCGTCACCACGAAACGCGCCGGCTTCGAGATCCTCAACGAGGCGCTGCTGGCGTGGTACCAGGCCGCGACACCCGAACGTAATCTGCTTTATTACCTGGATGAGGAGGGGCTCGACACGCCCTACGCGCAGCAGCTCCGGGCGCATTTCGACGAACCCCTGGTCACGTATCGCGACGCGGCGTGGACGATCCGCGACTTCCTCGCGCACTTTACCCCCGGCCGCTACATCATCCGCCCCGACGATCCCCGCCAGTTCAAGGCGCGGCTGGCCGATATCGTCGCCCTCGTCGTCCGCGACGAGGTGCTGCTCGGCATCGCGCGCGACGAGCGGCTCGACCGATCGCCCGCCTTCCAGCGCGCGATGCAGCGCTGGAAGGAGAAATGGCTCTTCCAGGAATACGCCCGCCTGCTCGAACAGGAGCACGCGCCGGCGCCGGACGCGCTCCGCGCATTCTACGAAGCCGGCACCCGCCAGCTCGGCGAGGCCGCCATCCCGTACGACTCGCTCACGGCCGCCCAGCGCAGCCGCCTGACGAGCCGGTACGCCCTCGAGGCGCGCCGGCGTGTGGCCGACAGCCTCCTGGCCGGCGAGGAGGTCTGGATCGACGAACACATGCTCGATACGCTGACGCTCTACGTGTCGCCCTCGAATCCGTATCAGACCGTCAACCTGCTCAAGAGCAATTCCAACAAGATGGCCTTCCCGATCGTCGACCCGAACTGGCGTTCCGCGCCGCCGTCGACGCCGCCCATCCTACCGAATGCCCCATGAATCTGAAAGCTACCCTCGCCCTCATCGTCCTCGTCGCCCTCGCCGGCTGCCGGCCCGAGGCGCCCCAGTGGATCGCCAGCGCCCCCGCCGGCGCGCGACCCGCCGCCATCGCGCTGGCCGGCGAGACCGTCATCCCGAACGGCCGGCTGCTCACACCCCGCGGCCGTCAATACCGCGTCGCCCCGCATCCCTACGGCCTCATCCTGAGCCCCGACGGCCGCGTGGCGGTGACGGCCAATTCGGGCGTCCGGCCCTTCTCCATTTCCATCCTGGAGGATGTGCTCGGCGAGACGCCGGCCGTCCACCAGGTGCCCGAAGGCGCCAACACCGACGCCGACGTGCTTTCCGCCGTCTTTATGGGCCTCGCCATCGCTCCCGACGACCGGACGCTGTATGTCGGCGGCGGGCAGGAGGGGCGCGTCGTATTGTTCGACCTCCAGACGCGCCGGCGGATCGGGGAGATCGACGCCAACGTGCCGTTTGGCGGGCGCGACTACGAGGATAGCTACATCGGCGACCTCGTCCTCAGCGCCGACGGCGGGACGCTGTATGCCGTCGACCAGACCAACTTTCGCCTGATCGTAGTCGATACCCGGCAACGGACGATCCAGGCCAGCGTGGCCGTCGGGCGTTATCCGTTCGGGATCACGCTCACGCCGGACCAGTCGCGGGTGTATGTCGCGAATGTAGGCCAGTTCGAATACGCCCTCCTCGAGGCGGAAGAAGAGGAAGAAGAAGAGCGGGAGGACTTCGGGTCGACGTATCCGCCGTTCGGTTACCGAAGCGAGGAAGCGGAAGAAGGGGTGGATGTGGAAGCCTACCACGCGCCGGGTCTGGGCGACCCGAATGCGCTGGAGGCGTATTCGGTCTGGGGGATCGATGTCTCCTCGCCGGCGGCGCCGCGGGTCATCTCCAAAATCAAGACCGGATACCTCGTCGGCGAGGAGCGCGACGGGGTCGAAACGGTCGGCGGAGCAAGCCCGAACAGCCTCGTCTCGACCAATACCCGCGCCTACGTCAGCAACGGCAACAACGACGTCATTTCGGTGATCGACATCCAGCAGGATACGGTCGTCTCCACCATCGAACTCCGGCTCGACCCGCGGCTCGACCGGCTGCGCGGGCTCATCCCGTTCGGGCTCGCGCTCTCGCCGGATGGGACGCGGCTCTATGTGGCCGAGGCCGGCATCAACGCCGTCGGCGTGGTGGATACAGGATCGGGCGAGGTGCTGGGGCACATCCCGACCGGCTGGTTTCCTTCCAAACTCGCCGTTTCCCCCGACGGGAAACAGCTCGTCGTCGCAAACGCCAAGGGCCACGGCAGCGGCCCCAACGGCGGGCCGGCGTTCGAGGCCGGTCCCGAGGGCAGCTACGTCGGCAACCTGATGTTCGGGTACGTGAACGTGCTCGACATCCCGCCGGATGAGGCCCTCGCGGCCGAAACCGCGCAGGTCGTGCGCAACAACTTCACCTTCGCGTCGGTGGATCGCGCGGCCGTTCGTGCGCGCGCCGGCAACCCCGTGCCGCTCTACCCCGGCGAACGCCGCTCGCCCATCGAGCACGTCGTCTTCATCACCAAGGAGAACCGGACGTACGACGAGGTCTTCGGCCAGATCGCGGGCGGCCAGGGCGAGCCTTCGCTGGCCCGGTTCGGCGCCGGCGTGACGGTGCGCAGCCGCGACGGGTCGCGCACGGTGCCGGAAGTCGATGTGATGCCCAATCACCACAAGCTGGCCCGCGAATTTGCCATCGGCGACAATTTTTACTGCGACTCCGACGTCTCGGCCGACGGGCACCGGTGGCTGGTGGGGGTTTATCCGAACGAATGGACGGAGACGACGGTGGCGGCGAGCTACGGCGGCGGCCGGCGGCTCCGGGTCAACTCCACCGCTCCGGGCATGCTCTCGTTCGTGGGATCGTCCGGCGTGATCTATCCCGAAGACTACAACGAGGCCGGCAGCATCTGGGACCACTTCGATCGCTTCGGCATCGACTTCTTCAACTTCGGGCTGGGCTTCGAATTCGCCGGCGCAAGCGAGGAGCAGGCGTACAAATACACCGGCGTACGCCTCCCCATCAACTACCCGATGCCGGGGCCGCTTTTCGAACGGACGTCCCGCAAGTTCGCCACGTACAATACGAGCATTCCCGACCAGTTTCGGGCGGACATGTTCATCGAGGAGTTCGAGGAGCGCTGGATGAACGGCGGCGAACCCATGCCGCAGGTCGTGACCATGATGCTGCCCAACGACCACGGCTCCGGCGAGCGCATCGACGATGGCTACCCCTATTTCGAGAGCTACATGGCCGACAACGACCTCGCGCTGGGCCGCGTCGTCGAGTACCTGAGCCACACGCCCTACTGGGAGAAGATGGCTATCATCGTCACCGAGGACGATCCGCAGGGTGGGGTGGACCACGTGGATGCCCACCGGAGCGTGCTCATGGTGATCTCGCCCTACACGAAAAAAGGCTACGTGTCGTCCGAACACTACAGCTTCGGCAGCATCATGAAGACGATCTGGCACCTCACGGGCGTGCCGTACCTCAACCAGTACGACGCCGGCGCCACCGAGCTGGCGGACTTCTTCACCGACACGCCGGACGCAACCCCTTATGCCGCCGTCGCCCCCGACCTCCGCCTGTTCGACCCCCAGAAAGCCCTCGACCCGCTCGACGAAGACTTCAACTGGGAATCCCTCTCCGAATCCCCCGAGATGGACAATGTCGAGCTGATGCAGGCGTGGGCCCAGGAGAATGAAAATCGTACATCGCAACAGGGAAATTGAGGCTTGCCATCGGCCAACCTGTAATCTGAAAACCTGCCAACCTGCCAACCAGTAACCCGATGACCGAAACCGACACCCGCTCTCCGGAGCTCAGGAAGTGGCAGACCACGACGATGCTTTCGCTCGTTGTGGGGTATGCCGGCTATTACTTCTGCCGCTCCAACTTCTCGGTAGCGTCTCCGTTATTGCTGGAGGCGTTCGGGGATCAGGGGCTGGATAAGGAAATGCTCGGGGCGATCGCATCGGTCGGGGTGTTTTTCTATGCGATCGGGAAGCTGCTCAACGGCGTGTTGTGCGACTTCGTCGGGGGCCGGCGGATGTTTCTGTTCGGCATGGCGGCCTCGATCGGGGCGACGGTGCTGTTCGGGACCGGCGTAGGGATCAGCGTCTTTTTCGTGGCCTGGGCCATCAACCGCCTGGTCCAGTCGATGGGGTGGGGGGCGCTCGTCAAGATCTCCTCCAACTGGTTCTCGTACAAGCGCTACGGGTGGGTGATGGGGATCATGAGCCTCAGCTTCCTTTTTGGGGACGCCATCGCCCGGCTGTTTCTCGGCAAGCTGATCGGCATCGGGTTTTCGTGGCAGGGGGTGTTTTTCGCCTCGGCGGCGGTGCTCGGCGTCATCGCCGTGGTGGACTTCTTCACGCTCAAGAGCAGTCCGACGGATGTCGGGCTCCCGGAGGTGGAGGTGAACCCCAAAAACGTCTTCGGCGACGCCGGCGAGCGGGAGCGCCCGCCGAATCTCATGGCGCTCCTCCTGCCGTTTTTCCGGAGCCCCGCCTTCTGGCTCGTGGCCTTCATGTCGTTCGGGCTGACGCTGATGCGCGAGGCGTTCAACTTCTGGACGCCGACCTACCTGGCCGAAGTGGGCCAGCTCTCGGCCGGCGACGCGGGGCAGCTCTCGTTGTTCTTCCCCCTCTTCGGCGGCTTCGCGGTGTTGCTCACCGGGTACCTGTCCGACAAAATGGCCGGCGGCAAGCGGGCCGGCATCATGGTGATGTCGCTCATCCCGCTCGTCGCCATCCTCGTCGTGATGGGGAGCGTGACGGGTATCGAAAATGCGGTGCTGCCGGTCGTTTTTGTGTCGATCTCGGCCTTCCTGATGCTCGGTCCCTACGCGTTCCTGGCCGGCGCCATCTCGCTCGACCTCGGCGGCAAGCAGGGCAGTTCGACCGCTGCCGGCATGGTCGACAGCGCCGGCTACTTCGGCAGCATCCTCTCCGGCTGGGGCGTCGGCGCCGTCGCGCAACGCTTCGGGTGGAACGCGGTGTTTATCCTGCTCGCCATCGTGGCCTTCCTGACGGCGCTCGCCGCCATCCTCTACTGGCGCAAACACGAGGCGTAAAGACCCCCGCACATCGCAAAAGCCGAATACTAAGTTCATCCCGCGCGTAGTCCAGGGACTACCTCCGACTCGCTGCCGCCCATGCAAACCACCATCCCTGTCTCCCCCGATCTGCTTTTTCGCCGCGGCGACCCCAACGACCCGCGTCTCGGCGAGGTCGTCGGCACGTCGGCGGCCGACTACGAGGCGGCCCGCATCGTCATCCTCGGATGCCCGCAGGACGAGGGTGTCCGCCGAAACAGGGGGCGGGAGGGGAGCCGGAACGCGCCGGCCGCCATCCGCCGGCAGTTCTACAAGCTGGCCCTGCTCGGGCTGGAAGAGGGCCCCCCGCTGAAGCTGTGCGACCTGGGAGACACGCCGGCCGACGTATCCCTCGAAGAAATCCACGACCGGCACCGCGAAATCGTCCGCGCGGTCGTGCGGGACGACAAGACCCTGATTGTGCTGGGCGGCGGGAACGACGTTTCTTATCCGGACGCCTCGGGCCTCGCGATGGAATGCCCCTCGCCTCTGGCCTTCAACATCGACGCCCACTTCGACGTCCGCGCCGACACGCCGCGCAACAGCGGAACGCCCTACCGCCAGCTGCTTGACGAGGGGCATCTGGATCCCGAACTCTTTTTCGAAATCGGCTATCAGCGCTTCGCCAATGCGACGGCCTATGCCGCGTATCTCGACGGGCTGGGCGTCCGGGGCATCGCGCAGGACGAACTGGAGTACCTGGGGATCGGCGAAGTATTTGGCGAGATCCTGTCCCTGCCGGCGGAGGCGATCTTCTGGGGGATCGACATGGACGTGGTTACCGCCGCCGACGCGCCGGGGGTGAGCGCGCCAAATCCCGCCGGTCTCCGCGCCGCGGATTTGCTCGAAATCGCTGAAATCGCAGGCGGCGATCCCCGGAGCCGTATCTTCGAGATCACCGAAGTCAACCCGATCTACGACATCGACGACCGGACGAGCCGGCTGGCGGCCGTCGCGATGTGGACGTTCGTCGCGGCCTGTCAGTCGATCGACGCCTGACGCCGCTCAGGCTTTCCCGAAGTACCGCACCCCCTCGAGGTTTTTGAGGTCCGCATCCTGCGTCCATAACGTCGCCTCGTAACGGCGAGCCACCGCGAGGACCAGGCTGTCCGCCATCGGCAGGTTGTGCTGCCGGCTCAGGCCGGCCGCCGAGAGCGCCAGCGCGGCATCGATGTCGATCACCCGGCCCTGGCGCATCGCCGCGATGGTGAGCATCGCCTGCTGTTCCGACCCGTGCCGGATGGTATATTGGAACACTTCGTACAGCACCGTCGCCGGCACCAGCAGGTTGGCCTGGTCGAGAATCGGCGCCTGGAAAGCGGCCGCGTTCGGGCCATCCTTGAAAAACTCGATCCAGGCGGAGGCGTCGATGACGTTCATAACGGCCGATCGCCTCCCCGCTCGAACGGTGCGCCGATGTGTTTGAGGTAGCCCCGCATCGAAACCATCGGGCGCACGGGGATGATCTGGATCCGGTCCTCGATCAGCATCACCTCGACCTCCTGGCCGGGCTTGAGATCGAGCGATTCCCGGATCTCCTGGGGAATGACGACCTGATATTTGGGAGAGACCTTGACCCGGGCCATGATCGATAGGATGTTCGTTAAACAGACGTCGCGTCGACCGCCGGCGAGGTGGCTTTGTTCCAGTATCGATAGGATGATGACATGATAAAGCCCGTCCACGCCCCCACAGGGGCACAAAAAACCGCCAGGGGCTGGATCCAGGAAGCCGCGAAGCGGATGCTGATGAATAACCTGGACCCCGCCAATGCCGAAAAGCCCGACGAGCTGATCGTCTACGGCGGCCGCGGCAAGGCGGCGCGGACGTGGGAGGATTTCCATCGCATCGTCGCCGTGCTCGACCGGCTGGAGAACGACGAGACGCTCCTCGTCCAGTCCGGCCGGCCCGTCGGCGTCTTCCGCACCTTCCCGCAGTCGCCGCGCGTCATCATCGCAAACAGCAACCTCGTGGGCAACTGGGCCAACTGGGACGAGTTCGACCGGCTCGATAAACTCGGCCTGATGATGTACGGCCAGATGACCGCCGGCAGCTGGATCTACATCGGCACCCAGGGCATCCTCCAGGGCACCTACGAGACCTTCGCCTCGGCGGCGCGCAAGCATTTCGGGGGGAGCCTGAAGGGGACGATCACCGTCACCGCCGGCCTCGGCGGCATGGGCGGCGCACAACCGCTGTCGGTGACGCTCAACGGCGGGGTCGTCCTCGTCGTCGAGATCGACCCGTCCCGCATCCAGCGGCGGATCGAAACCGCATATCTGGATACGTGGACACGCGACCTGGGCGACGCCATCCGCCAGGCCGAGGCCGCGAAGGCCGCCGGCCAGCCCCTGAGCATCGGGCTGCTCGGCAATGCCGCCGAAGTGCTCCCCGAAATGGTCCGCCGCGGGTTCATCCCCGACCTCGTCACCGACCAGACCAGCGCGCACGACCCGCTCGTGGGCTACATCCCCATCCTCAGCGCCGACGAGGACCCGGACGAGCTGCGCGCGAAGGATCTCGCCGGCTACAAAAAACGCACGTTCGACGCCATGGCCCGCCACTGCGAGGCCATCGTGGCCATGCAGCGCGCCGGCGCCGTCGCCTTCGACTACGGCAACAACCTGCGGGCCATGGCCCGGCAGGGCGGGTACGAGGACGCGTTCGCCTATCCGGGCTTTGTGCCGGCGTTCATCCGCGACCAGTTTTGCGAAGGCCGCGGCCCCTTCCGCTGGGCGGCGCTGTCGGGCAATCCGCAGGACATCTACAAAACCGACGCGGCGATGAAAAAGCTCTTCCCCGACGACGCCGGCCTGCACCGCTGGCTGACGGAGGGCATCAAGGCGTTTAAATTCCAGGGTCTGCCGGCCCGCATTTGCTGGCTGGGGTACCGCGAGCGCGACAAGGCCGGGCTCTTGTTCAACGAGATGGTGCGGCGCGGCGAACTCGACGCCCCGATCGTCATCGGGCGCGACCACCTGGATTCGGGCAGCGTCGCGAGCCCGTACCGCGAGACGGAGGCCATGCTCGACACCAGCGACGCCGTGGCCGACTGGCCGCTGCTCAACTTCGCCCTCAACGCGGTGTCCGGCGCGGCGTGGGTGAGCTTCCACCACGGAGGGGGTGTCGGGATGGGCTACAGCCTCCACGCCGGCCAGGTCTGCGTGGCCGACGGCACCGACGACGCCGCCGAGCGCCTCGCCCGCGTCCTCCTCAACGACCCCGGCACCGGCGTCATGCGCCATGCCGACGCCGGCTACGCCCGCGCCATCGAGGTCGCGAAGGAGCGCGGGCTGGACTTGCCGTCTGTATGATCGAGGCTGCCTTCAAAAAAAAGTCATCTCGACCGTAGTCGCCGGCTTGCCGGCGGCTGAGCGGAGAGACCTCCTTCAGCGAGGCAGAGTAGAATATTAAGGAGGTCTCTCCGCTTCAGCCCGATAAATCGGGCCTCCGGTCGAGATGACATGCAATTTTAATAAAATGCTCCTCTTCAACGAAATATCCGAACTCTACACCCCCTTCGACCGCATCGAAAACGCGGCGATGGTGGTGGATGCCGGCCGGATCGTCTGGGTCGGCCCGGCGGCGGAACTGCCGGACGACTACCTGGACGACGTGATGCTCATCTCGCTGCGCAACCGGGCCATCCTTCCGGGCTTCGTCGACAGCCACACCCACCTCGTGTGGGACGGCTCGCGGCTCGATGAATACCTGCGCCGGGCGAGGGGCGAGTCGTATGAAGCGATTCTCGAGGCCGGCGGTGGCATCCATAACACCGTCCGCGCCACCCGGGAGGCGTCGGAGGAGGGGCTGCTGGCGCTGGCGCTCAGCCGCGCGGGAAACCTGCTGCGCGAAGGCGTGACGACGATCGAGGTGAAATCGGGTTATGGACTCGAACCGGAGCAGGAACGCAAGATGCTTCGCGTGATCCGGCAGCTGTGCGCGTCTACCCCGCAGCACATCGCGCCCACCCTGCTCGCGCATGTCGTTCCCGCCGGCTGGGACCGCGCCTCGTACGTCGACACGTTCTGCGCGGACCTCATCCCCGAGGCGGCCCGTGAGGGCCTCGCCACGGCGGTGGATGTCTTCTGCGACCGCGGCGCCTTCACGCTCGACGAAACGCGCCGGTTCTTCGAAGCCGCCGCCGCGAACGGTCTGGCGTTTAAGGTCCACGCCGAACAACTCACCCACACCGGAGCCACCCGCCTCGCCGCCGAGATGGGGGCGCTCTCGGCCGATCACCTCGAACAAACCACGCCGGCCGACTGGCAGGCGCTCGCCGCCTCCGGCACCGTCGCGACGCTACTCCCCGGCGCCACCGTCGTCCTGCGCAAGCAGCTGCCCGACGTGCGTGCGATGATCGATGCCGGCGTGAAGGTCGCCATCGCCACCGACCACAACCCGGGCAGCAGCCCGTTCTACAGCCTGATGCTCTGCCTGCAGCTCGGGGTCGCCCTGGGTGGGATGAGCGTCGAGGAAGCCCTGGCCGCCGGCACCACCCACGCCGCCGACGCGCTGGGGCTTCCGGATCGCGGCCGGCTGGCTGCCGGATGCGTCGCCGATTTCCTGGTCGTCGAAGGGCGGGAAGCTCTGGCGCCGTTTTACCAGTGGGGGAAGCCGGCGGTGGCGGAGGTGTACGTGGCAGGTGAGAAAACGTACTGAGCGAGAGAAAAAATCGGGCATCAGTAAGATGCGAGAATTTGCACATCGCCAAGGTGATTCCAGTCGACGTAACCGGGGAATACGGGCTCTATGCTTTGAACCCCTGCTTCCTCAAGGGCTTTCGATAGGATCTCCGTTTGTCCGCTTTCTGTAAAAAGTCGCGCATGAGACTGATTGTCTGGAAAAACGGCCATCCAGCCATATTTGCCAGTATTTGGCCCTCCGATGACCTTCAGCAGTAGACTCTGAATGTTGGGGTCAGCCATTCTGTAGGCGTTCCCCCATTTGGGCAGGTAATCCGTAGACAGGAAGTGTTCAAATGCCTCGAGATCTACTCCTTCTTCGACGTTCAGGTACGCCATTCCAATCCGCATTCCCGGCTTGATAACGTCAGCCAGAGATCCCTTTGGTTCAGCGACTGCCGACTGGTCGATGGTTTTTGCACATCCAAAACCGATCACGGCTCCGAGGAACAGTGTTGCGATGAAATTTTTCATTGATGCCTCCAAATTAAGACGAATATTTTGCGTGAAAAAAACTATGATGCTTAAATCGGAATTACAAATATGTTAGGGGTGTATCTTGAGGATCCGAATGCATATGATAGGCTGATCGGTACTTGAAGGAGTCAGGTTGTTTTCAGAGATACAGTGATTGCGTGATGCGAGCACATTTACCGTATGGCATTCAGCAAACACTCTTTCATACTCGAAGGCGCATCTGCCATCCTGAGCGCAACGAAGAAGCGAGCGAAGAGACTCACCCAGGGAGTCTTTCTCAACCTATCCGCACCGGTTTGCGCACGCGAACGCTCTATTCAGATGCTTCGCAAGGCTGCTCATGACATCACATCGGGAGAAGCTAGCTTCTAATCGAAACATCGAGGATTGATGTAAAAAATCGTCATTCGGTTTGCCACCGAGTGGTGTGAAACAAAAAAATGCGTTGTCATCCCGACCATCACCCGCGAACGCGGGGGATGAGGAGGGACCTCCAACAGTCGGGCAGTGTGCCAACCTGAAGGAGGTCCCTCTGCTCCTGTGCCGGCTCGCGCCGTCACTTCCGATCGGGATGACGAGGCTAATTCGTAAAAAAAACACCACTCGAAGCCATCCAGATACACTTCCTACTCCGGGTTTTCGAACTTCAGGCCTGCTTTGTAGCTTGTTCTCGCAGTCATGCCATGCCCCAGAAGAAAGCCCGGCGAAGCATGGCTAAGGAGCTCAGCGTGACAAACTCGCGAGACTGCTTGAAGACCACAATGATTTGATGCCTCGTTGAGAAACAGGGTCATTCATATGGCCATGAAGGCATGAAATTGCATTTTATAACCCATCTATGTATCCTGTTTGGCGTAGCTAATCTCCCCCACCAAACGAGAGAAGTCATGAAGTATGTCTCTCTACTGTCGATCTGCGCTTTGTTCATGATGGCAGGGTGCCAGCAGCCCACCCCATCCGTCGAGGCCGCTATCATTCCGGTCCCAGCCAATCCCATCGAAGGTGCGTGGGAGTTGATCCAGGAAGGAACAGGCAAGGTCGTACAACTGAAGGTCTTTTCCAGAGACCATTTCGCGTACGTGCATCTGAGCGATGAAGGCACGATTGCGGGCTCGTCGGCAGGCCACTATCGACTTGAAGGCGACCGGTATATCGAAACGCACCTGTATGGCAGCGAAGATACTTCTGATCGTGTGCCGGCAACCTTTGTGTGGAATTTTGAAGTCAGGGGCGATTCCTTGTTGATTTCGGGGCCGCTTTCCTGTGTGGATCGGGACGGAAACAGCATGGAAGATCTGTTCGGGATGTGCACGGAGGGCAATGGAATTTCCGAGACACGCATTCGAGCTCGAACGCCAGGAATGTAACGAGCGACGCTTAAACTCATCCTTGTTGCTTTGAATCGCTTTTGTCGACGCTATTTACCACGGAAAACGGTTTCACTACGATGAAAAAAACGATCCTATTGCTCGCAATCGCCACGCTGGCCATCGCAGGTTGGACGTATCTTGATCACCCTGCCGACATGGATACGCCTGAAACGGCCGCGGTTAAAAAAGTCATGGCGATACGCTATATGACGCTCAAGGAAGGCGTCTCTTCCGAGGACTTTGAGCGATACTGGCTGGAGGAATTTCTCCCGGTTGCCGACCAGTACTATCACGTGGGCAGCGTTATGCTGATGAAAGGCGATCGCGGGAAGAATACGGGTGGATATGTCTGGTATCAGGAATTCAAGTCGGAGCAGGCAAGAACCTGGTATTATAACAGTGAAAACCCGGGTAGCTGGCAGCAGGTATTCGAAGCGTGTGCCGAGTGTCAGGAGACGATGCAAAGGCTGTCCGACTTCTTTCTCGAGGACCCCTATCAGGACTATACCGATTACGTCGAAGTGAAGTAACGGGCATGCGGTCCATGGCGTGACCCGGTGAGGTTGCGTCATGGACCGTTCCCTTATGTCTGAATGAGAGCCAGGAAGGGGAAGTCGCTTAAGCTGCGATCTGCTCCATCCCGCACGTCTCCATCACCCACGCCACCATCGCCGGCTTGCCGAAGACCCAGTCGTAGCGCTTCTCGGTGCCTTCGCCGCGGGTGCCGACGCACACCGCGCGACCGCCGGCTTCCTCGACGAGCAACACCGAGGCCACGCTGTCCCAGATGCGGATGTTGTAGTCCACCATCGCGCCGGCCGACCCCTCCGCGGCGAGGGCGTGGCCGAAACAGTCGCAATACGTGCGGGCGTGCGCGTGGCCGGTCATCAGCGTGTCATACACCCGCTCGAGGCCGCAACTCACGAACTGCTTCCGCTCGCCGAGGGCGATCACTTCGTCTTCGATTTTTTGATCGCCCGAGAGATCGCTGAGGCGGATGGGCCGGCCGTTGCACGTGCTCCCATGCCCCTTTGCGGCGGCGTAGCACCGCCCGATGCCGGCGAGGTCGATGACGGAGACGATCGGCGTGTCGCCGTCGAGCAGTGCCAGCATGGTGCCGTAGAGCGGGATGCCGTGCCGGAAACTGTGCGTGCCGTCGATCGGATCGATCACCCAGGTGTAGGCGCCCTGGCTGGCGGCCGCGTCGAACTCCTCGCCGACGATGCCGTGATCGGGAAAATGCTCCGCGAGGCGTCTCCGGATGAGGCGTTCGGCGTCCAGGTCAGCCGCCGTCACGAAGCTGTTGTCGGCCTTTTTCTCGAATGAAAATCCGGCCTCGACGTGCGAGAGGATGCCGGAGCGCGCCTCGGCGACGATGTCGACAGCGGTATCGCGGATATGGGCGAGGTTCATATGGAGGTCAGCGTGATGCGTGTTGAGGATTGAGGGCAAAGGGGGGATGTTGGTCATTTGTCATTGGTCACCGGGGTGGGAGTTGCACAGCTTTCCATCTTTCCCAGTGACCAATGACCCATGATGCCAATACGTAGTTGAATTAGGGCAAAATGTCCCAAAATAATGTCATCTCTACCGAAGACGCCGGCTTGCCGGCATTGGAGCGGAGAGATCTCCTTAACATGGGCTTTTGAATGTCATTTGGAGATCACGACGCGGCCGCATCCTCAAAGGCGCAGTGCTCGGCATAAGGAGGTCTCTCCGCTTCCCCCCGCGTACGCGGGGGTTTCGGTCGAGATGACATTTCTTTTTGCTGAACGTTTCAACGGCTGATTCGCATCAGTGACCGATGACTAATGACCAGTGACCGATGTCCAGGGACCCCATTTCAAACCAGCGTATACCCCCCATCCACCGTATAAACCCCGCCGGTGCAGTAGCGGGCCGCGTCGGAGGCGAGGAAGACGACCAGGCCGGCGACCTCCTCGGGCTGGCCGATCCGTCGCGCCGGCACCTGTTCGTCGAGCCGCTGCTTCATGGCCGGGTCGGTCCAGAGCGCTTCGCTGAACTTCGTCTGGATGATGCCGGGGCAGACGGCGTTGACCCGGATGCCGACGGGCGTCCATTCCACGGCCAGCGCCTGCGTCATCATCTGGAGCGCCGCCTTGCTGATGCTGTAGCCGCCGAGACCCGGCTCGGGCCGCAGGCCGGCGATCGAACTGATGTTCACGATGGATCCCGCGCCCCGCGCCTTCATGTGGGGGTACACCAGCTTGCACAGTTCGAGTGGGCCCTTCAGGTTGACGTCCAGGATCTTGTCGAACGCTTCCGGGCTCGTGTCGAGCAGGGGCGCGAAGACCGGATTCGTGGCGGCGTTGTTGATCAGGATGTCGATCCCGCCGAACGCGGCGACCGTCTGTTCGACGAGCCCGGCGAGCTGATCCGGCCGGCCGGCGTGGCAGGCGATGCCGGCCGCCTCCAGGCCCCGATCGCGCAGCGCCGACGCGACGCGGTCGACGGATTCCTGGCTCCGGCTGCTGACGACGACGCGGGCGCCCCGCTCGGCGAGGGCGGCGGCGATCGCCGCGCCGATGCCCCGGCTCGCGCCGGTGACGATGGCGACGTTCCCGTCGAGCCGATGCGCTGTGTCCATTGCTGCTGGTCGTTTGGTGAGGCGCGGGGAAGATAACGCAGCCCGGCCCCGACATGCCAGACCGATCTGGCAGGCGTTGTCATCTTGTCACCGGAAGAGGGCGGGGCGGGCTGTTCACATCGTCAGGGCCGCTGCCAGATCGATCGGCGCGGCAGGGCCGGGGCTGACAGAATTCCGGGGTCGGACTGAAAATCTGACCGAAAAAACGCGCTGGCACGGCCTTCTCTTCGTCCTGGTTACGAACGCGAGACCCTCCCGCACCGGGAGGCGAACACCCCTCGCGTAAATCTGATAACCATCCAATACTGGAGGATCAAGCCATGAATGGAGTACTTCACTTTGCGCCGGTAACCCGCCGCCCCGAAATCGATCGTCTGTTCAACCGCGCGTTGGGTCGCCCCGTGTTCGGGGAGAACGGCAACACGACGTGGTCGCCCCGAATCGACATCGTCGAGACGAACGAAGGGTTCGGGATCGATGTCGATCTGCCGGGCCTGAGCAAGAAGGACATCGAAATCGTGTTCGAGGGCGACACGCTGACGCTGAGCGGGACGCGTGCGCATGCCCATGCGGAGAAGAAGGACGAACTCGTACGCAACGAACGCTGGAGCGGCGCCTTCTCGCGCACGATCCGGTTCACGACGGACGTCGACGCCGCGGCCATCAAGGCCACGATGAACCAGGGCGTCCTGCATCTCGACGTGCCCAGAGCGGAGGGCAGCAAGCCGGTTCGGATTAGCGTATCTTAAGGGCTGATATCCTCCATGCTGGAAGTAGCGCCCTGCCCGGACGGATCCGGGCGGGGCGCATTCGGCCCCACATACGATAAGGTGACAGGTATGGCCGTGGCAGACAAGAACTACTATACCGTGCTGGGCGTCTCGGAGGACGCCGACGCCGATGCCATCAAGAAGGCTTATCGTAAACTGGCGCGTCAGCATCATCCCGACAAAAACCCGGGAAAGGCCGGCGCGGAGGAGCGCTTCAAGGAGATTCAGGAAGCCTACGACGTACTCGGCGACCCCGAGAAGCGGAAGCAATACGACACGCTGCGCAAGAACCCCTACGCCGGCTTCGCCGGCAACCCCTACGCGGGCGATGGGGGGCAGCGAGGCTTCTACCGCACGCCCGACGGGGCTTATGTCCGGTTCGATACTTCGGGGGACACCCCTTACTCGGACGCCGGCAGCGGCTTCGAAGGGTTCTCCGATCTGTTCGATCAATTTTTTGCGCAACAGCGCGCCGAACCGTCCGGCGGCCGGCGGCCGCGCCGCGCGCCCGGAGCCGACATCGAGTCGGTCCTGCCGCTGACGTTCGACGAAGCCCTGCGGGGCGGCAAGCGGGAAATCTCCCTGCCCGACGGCGACACGGTGCGCATCGACGTGCCGGAAGGCGTCGACAATGGATTCAAGATTCGCCTCAAGGGGCGCGGCCAGGCCGGCGCGGGCGGGCGCGGCGACCTCTATATCCGATTCGAGGTTAGCCCGCACCCGCGATTCGAGCGCAAAGGCAACGACGTGCTCGTCACCGAGACGATCGGGCTGATCGATGCCGTGACCGGCGCGAGCCGGGTCGTCACCGACCCGTACGGACGCTCGGTGAAGATGGCCATCCCCGCCGGGCTACAGGTCGGCAAAACCCTGCGCCTGCGCGGTCAGGGCATCAAAACGGAGAAGGGGCGCGGCGACATGCTCGTCAAGATCGACGTCCGCTTCCCCGAGCGCCTGTCGGAGGAGGCCCGGGCGGCGCTGATCAAGTGGGCCGAGACGTACGGCGTGAGCTGATACGCCATGCCCGCCGCGAGCGCCGGCTTGCCCTTCGTGTCAGGTCAACAGTACGCAGTTATGCGTGCCGTGTCCCGTCGACTCGTGCCCGTCTGCTTCCGGCTCGTCGAACCAGGTGTTCCCATCGCCGAGGTAGCGGAAGTGGTGCCGCTCGCCGGCGCCGAGCGTGACGCTCGTGCTGAACGTGCCGTTGCTCCGCTTTGCGAACGGGTTCTTGAGCGGATCCCAACCGTTGAAGTCGCCGACGACGGAGGAGGGGCCGTGCGGGTGCCCGGCGGGCAGCGTGAAGGTCACTTTGACCTCTCCGCTCTTTTTGATTGCTTGTTTCTTGATCATGGTTTTCTTCTGCAGGATAGGATGAGGAGAAGAGGTGAACCGGTTTTGGGGGCTTCGCAGGCGAAGCAGGGTGTCTACTCAGGACGAGTATAGGCGCCCGCCGTCTGGCACGCTGTCGGGTGCTTCCTCCTGGTGTTGCGAGGGTGCAGACGCGGCAATTTCCTGAAGCAGTTGCGCCACGAGGGCCGTCCAGCCGGTTTGATGGCTGGCGCCGAGGCCGGCGCCGTTGTCGCCGTGGAAGTATTCGTAGAACAGAATGTGGTCGCGCCAGTGCGGGTCTGTTTGAAACAGATCGTTCTCTCCAGCGAACGGCCGTTGACCGCCGTCGTTCCGCAGAAAGATCCGCGTGAGCCGGCGGGCGATCTCGTTGGCCGCTTCGTCGATGCGCATCTGGATGCCGGAGCCCGTAGGCAGCTCCACGCGCACCGAGTCGCCGTAGTAGCCGCCGAACTTCCGCAACGCTTCGATCATGAGGTAATTGACGGGCAGCCAGATCGGTCCGCGCCAGTTCGAGTTGCCGCCGAAGAGCCCGGTGGTCGATTCCGCCGGCTCGTAGGAGACGCTGTACGTATACCCGTCCACCGTAAACGTGAAGGGATGGGCGTCGTGCTCGCGCGATAAGGCGCGGAGCCCGTAGTCGGACAGGAACTGGTCGGCATCGAGCATCCGCTGGAGGACGCGCGTGAGCTGCGACCGGTTGACGAGGGAGAGCAGCCATCCCGGGCCGTCCTGCTCGCTCAGGAGCGACAGGTTTTCCATCATCTGGCCCCGGTATTTGATGAACCACTCCATCCGCTGCTTGAAGCGCGGCAGCTTGTCGAGCAGCGCGCGATCCAGCACCTCGACGGCGAAAAGAGGGATGAGACCGACGAACGAGCGTATCCGCAGCGGTAGATGTTCGCCCGTGGAGAAGTGGAGGACGTCGTAATAGAACCCGTCCTCCCCGTTCCACAGTCCGTGTCCGCCCGAGCCGTTGATGGCGTCGGCGATATAGACGAAGTGCTCGAAAAATTTGGTGGCGACGTCTTCGTACGCCGGCTTCGTGCGCGCCAATTCGAGGGCCATCACGAGCATGTTCAGCGAATACATCCCCATCCACGCGGTGCCGTCCGCCTGATCGAGGATGCCGCCGGTAGGCAACGGTTTGCTGCGGTCGAACACCCCGATGTTGTCCAGCCCGAGAAAGCCGCCCTGGAATACGTTGCGCCCGTCCCGATCCTTCCGGTTCACCCACCACGTGAAGTTGAGCAGCAGCTTGTGGAACGCCTTTTCGAGAAATTCCGTGTCGGCCTCGCCCGTCACCTGCCGGCTGATCTGGTAGACCTGCCACACCGCCCAGGCATGGACGGGGGGATTGACGTCGCCCAGCGCCCATTCGTAGGCCGGCAGCTGGCCGTTCGGGTGCATGTACCACTCGCGCATGAGCAGGATCAGCTGGCGCTTGGCCCACTCCGGATCGATCTGGGCGATCGGCAGCATGTGGAAGGCGAGGTCCCAGGCCGCGTACCAGGGATACTCCCACTTGTCGGGCATCGAGACGACGTCGAGGTTGTAGAGATGCCGCCAGTTCTCGTTTCGTCCCCGCTTGCGCTCTTCGGGCGGGCGCGGGCCGTATTCGTCGCCATCCAGCCACAGCTCGACGCTGTAGTGGTAGAATTGCTTGCTCCACAGCAGGCCGGCGAAGGCCTGGCGCTGCACCCGGCGCTCATCGGCGGACAGGTCGGGATGGTGGATCGTCTCGTAAAACGCATCCGCCTCCGCGATGCGCTGGCGAAAGATCGCGTCCGCGTCGGCGAACGGGGTGAGCTGTCGCTTCGGACTGAACCGGACCAGCACGGTGGTCTCCTCGCCCGGGGCGAGCGTGACGGAGCAGTAGCCGGCGGCCTTGGTGCCCGTCCGTGCCGGATTGACGCGGCTCCAGTCGCCCTCGACGACGGCGGCGTGAAACGCATCCTTTACATAAGGGGTCGGGTTATGGACGCCGTAAAGCCGCTCGTTGTTGGTCTCGTTCTCGGTGAACAGCAGTTCGGGCCGGCTGCCGTCCGGTCCCTGCATGTACCACCACCGCTCGCCGAGGTGCGGGCCGGAGCCGTGGATGCAGGCCGTGGGGTCGTCCATCGCGGCGAGCCGGGGACGCGCGCGGCCGGCCTTCCACGACCAGGTGTTTCGATACCAGACATGCGGCAGGATGGCGAGCGGCGCCGGGTCGGGGCCCCGGTTGATCGCGGTGATGCGGCAGAGCAGATCGTTCTCGTCCGCCTTCGCGTACTCGATGTAGATGTCGAAATACCGCTGCTCCCGGAACGTCTGCTCCAGCGCATCGAACAACTCGTACTCGGGGTCCAGCCGGTTGCGGCGGTAGCCCTCCTCGACCAGCTCGGTGTACGGAAACGCCGTCTGCGGATACTTGTACAGCATCTTCGCATAGGCGTGGGTCGGCGTATTATCCAGATAGAAATAATACTCCTTCACGTCTTCGCCGTGATTCCCTTCTTTTCCGCTCACCCCGAAAAAACGTTCCTTCAGGATGGGGTCCTGCCCGTTCCAGAAGGCGACGCTGAGGCAGATATTCTGGAACCGGTTACAGAAGCCGGCGATGCCGTCCTCGTTCCATCGATAGGCGCGGCTGCGGGCGTGCGTGTGCGGGAAATATTCCCAGGCTTCGCCATCCGGACTGTAGTCTTCGCGCACCGTTCCCCACGCGCGTTCGCTCACATAAGGCCCCCAGTTCTTCCAATCGGCCTTTCGGGCTTCCGATGCGGCGAGGCGTCTGTGTTCGGCGGTCGATCGATCGGACATCGTCAAAAAAATCGGGTGACAGAAAAGGGCCGGATACCCCGGGGCGGGCCGGCACGATGAAACGCTCCGCTCTAACCTGTTTTCGGAAGCGTTTGTTTTTCCGCCCCGGTATTCGGGGAGAGGACAGGCCCGGCTCCGGCAAAGATCGTGTCAACTCCGTCGGTCGCCGTGGGGGCGCCGGCCCGGCAAAATCAATCGCATAACTGCTCTTACCCACCATAGCCTCCGGTCTTCCGATGGAGGATACAGGGCTGCAGGATCACGATCGAACGCACGGTTTTTCCGATAAACATCCTGCATCCTGTATCCTGCATCCCGGGATCACCTCGCTCACGATACGTAACGTCCCGTATTTACCCGTAGATTGCAGGAGGCGTCGCCGTCTGATCGTGCGATGCTTTACCACACGCGTAACCTCGACAGGGAGGTGATCACATGAAACGATGGATCGTTCTCGCGTTCGCCATCGCCGCCGTCCCGGCCGCCGCACAGCCGGCGTACGACATGCAGGCGGAACGCGCCTTCGTAGAGCAACTCCTCGCCCGCATGACGGTGGAGGAGAAGCTGGGGCAACTCACGCAGTATCCGGGGGAATGGACGTCGACGGGCCCGTGGGTGTCGCCGACCAACGAAGGGGAAATCCGCGCCGGCCGGGTCGGCTCGTTCTTTAACATTTTTGGCGCCGAGACGACGAAACGCCTCCAGCGGATCGCCGTCGAGGAGTCGCGGCTGGGGATTCCCATCCTGTTCGGCGCCGACGTCATTCACGGACACCGCACGGTGTTTCCCGTGCCGCTCGGAGAGGCGGCGAGCTGGAACCTGGAGGCCATCGAACGCGGCGCGCGTATCGCCGCCGTCGAGGCGTCGGCCGCCGGCATCCAGTGGACGTTTGCGCCGATGGTCGATATCGCCCGCGACGCCCGCTGGGGACGCATCGCCGAGGGCGCCGGCGAAGATACCTACCTCGGCAGCCGCATCGCGGAGGCGCGCGTACGCGGCTTCCAGGGGACGACGCTGGCCGGCTTGAGCGCCGACTCGACGGTGCTCGCGACCGCCAAACACTTCGCCGCCTACGGGGCCGCCGAGGCCGGCCGCGAATACAACGCGACCGATATCAGCGAACGCACCCTGCGCGACGTGTATCTCCCGCCCTTCCAGGCGGCCGTCGACGCCAGCGTGCAGTCCCTCATGTCCGGCTTCAACGATCTCGGCGGCGTGCCCGCTACCGCCAACCACCACCTCCTCACCGAAATCCTCCGCAAGGAGTGGGGATTTGGCGGTTTTGTGGTGTCGGACTATACCTCGATCTTCGAGCTGATGAACCACGGCATCGCGGCGGACAGCGCCGAAGCCGGCCGGCGGGCGATGATGGCCGGGGTGGATATGAGCATGGTGGACGGCATCTACATGCGCAACCTCCCGCCGCTGGTCGCTTCCGGGGCGCTCCCGATGCCCGTGCTCGACGAAGCGGTGCGGCGTGTGCTGCGGGCCAAATACCGGGCCGGCCTTTTCGCCGATCCGTACCGCTACAACGACCCGGTCCGCGAGGTGGAGCGGACGCTCACGCCGGCGCATCGCCGGGCCGCCCGCGCCATCGCTACCCAATCCATCGTCATGCTCAAGAACGACGGCGACGTGCTGCCGCTGTCGAGGACGCCGGGCAGGGTAGCCGTGATCGGGGCGCTCGCCTCGGATTCCCTCTCCGCGCTGGGTTCGTGGGTGCTGAGCGGGCGGAAGGAAGACGCCATTCCGATTCTCGCCGGCATCCGGGAGGCGCTCCCGGGCGCCGACGTCCGGTTCGAACCGGGGTATCCGCCCGTCGTCGGGGGCAGCTTCGAGCAGGCCGTGGCCGCCATGCTGGACACCGACACGAGCGGGCACGACGCCGCCGTGGCGCTGGCGCGGTCGTCCGATGTGATCGTGCTGGTCCTGGGCGAGCACCGGGAGCTGGCCGGCGAGGCCACGAGCCGGGCGGACATCGGGCTGCCCGGCGCGCAGGAAACGCTGGCCCGCCGCGTCATCGAGGCCGCCGGCGGCAAGCCGCTGGTCGTCCTCCTCACCAACGGCCGGCCGCTGGCCATCCCCTACCTGGCCGACGCCGCGCCGGCCATCCTCGTCACCTGGCAACTCGGGGTCGAGATGGGGCACGCCGTGGCGGATATCCTCTTCGGCGACGCCAATCCGAGCGGCAAACTGCCGGTCACCTTCCCGCGGGCGACAGGCCAGGAACCCCTGTATTACAACCTGAAACCGACGGGACGCCCGCCGACCACGGCGCACAAATACAATTCGAAATACGTGGACGTCGACTGGACGCCCCTCTATCCGTTCGGCTTCGGCCTCAGCTACACGACCTTTGCCTACGACCGCCTCGCCCTGAGCGCACCCCGCATCGGTCTGCGCGACGCGCTGACGGTTTCGGTGGAGGTGACGAACACGGGGACGCGCGCCGGCGCCGAGGTGGTGCAGCTCTACGTCCGCGACGAAGCCGCCAGTGTCACGCGGCCGGTCCGGGAGCTGAAAGGTTTCCAGCGCATCGAGCTGGCTCCGGGCGAGCGACGGACGGTGACGTTTGTGTTGCGGCCGGAAGACCTGCGGTTCTGGGGGCTCGACGATGCCTGGACCGTCGAGCCCGGCTGGTTCACGGTCTATGCAGGGCCGTCGAGCGTCCAAGGGCTCGAGGCGCGGTTCGAACTGACGCATTGAGGACGCTTCCACCCGCCCGGGGAAGTCCGGTACTTCCGATGCCATAAAAAAGGCTCGCGCTTTACGGAGCGCGAGCCTTTTTAGCTCAACGTTGGCACGTAGATCTATGTCATGTCCGCGGGGGGCGGATCGTTGTTTTCAGTCCGAGGTCAGGCATAGGCTAGGCACGTCGCGGCCTCGTGCCGGCTCCCGACACCCAGTTTGTTGAGGATGTTGTGCACGTGATTTTTCACGGTGCCGTATTCGATAAAGAGCCGTTCCGCGATGGCCCGGTTCGAGAGCCCCGCCGCCAGCAGGTGCAGGATCTCGTGTTCACGCTCCGTCAACTCGTCGAAGCGGCGTTCGTCGGGGGGCGTCAGCGGGGCGAAGACCCGCTCGCGCAGCCGGCGCATCATCACTGCGACGATGTTCGGCGCCGCGTACGCGTCGTGGTCGGACACGGATCGAACCACGTTGCGCAGTTTCTCCAGGGAGTCGGTCTCGAGGACGTATCCCGAGGCGCCGGCCTCGATGGCGTGCAGGATCGCCGGCTCGGAATCCGGAATGCCGATCGCGATGACCCGGATGCCGGGCTCCGATGCCACCAGCTTGCGCGTGGCGTCCAGCGCATCGCCCGGCGAGAACGCCATGCTGAGGAGCACGACGTCGACCTTTCGGGCCTCCACATCGATGTGCGCGAGATCCGTGACGATCCCGACAACGCGGCACCAGGCTTCGGCGTCCAGCGCGGTTGCGATCAGGTCACCTTTGAAGGAAGTCGGTTCGGCAACAAGCAGACGCGTCATGGCAGATGGGTGTGTTCGGGTGGATGGACACGAAGAACGGCTAAAGGATACCCACCGGCCCTGGATCGCTGTGTAGTCGCCCGTTTGCTCCTCCTGTAAGCCGACAAAACGCCGGCAAGTAAGACGATTCCTACATAAAGCAGGCCGGCGAGAATGTATCCGTTTCTGTACCCACTCGCTGTACCCGGATCCATTGAGAGTCCCCTCGAATCCGCCCTAAGATATAACCCGGTTCGGCGGGCTCACCGGGACTCGTCCCACGCCGGACCCTGGAAATCGACTCTTCAATCAATGGATAAAGATTATGAAACGGATGACACTCATCGGGCTCTTGCTCATCGTGCTCGGGGGCATAGGCCTCGTTTATGGCGGGGTTTCCTATATGACGGAGGAGAAGGTACTCGATCTCGGGAAGCTCGAAATCGAGGCGCAGAAGGAGCACACGATTCCGCTTCCCCCGGTCGCTGGCGCCATTCTGCTGGCGACAGGTGTGGTCGTGATACTGGCCGGAAGTCGCAAGGCCTGAGTTGAGCCGTCGCTTTAATGCGCACGGATAAAAATCGGATCAGCGAAAAAAGAGGTATATCATGACAAGCACCATCCTTCTGGTCATCCTGTTGTTGCTGCTCGTAGGCGCGCTGCCGACCTGGCGGCACAGCCGCAGCTGGGGCTATGGACCGAGCGGCGGTCTCGGCTTGCTCCTCGTCGTCATCGTCGTGCTGGCGTTGCTCGGCTACCTGTAACTGAAAGTTCGGCCGCACCTCGGCATGCGGCCGGCAGCCCCGATCCGGTCTCGACAGGCGGATCGAGGGCATCCGAGGGGATATCTCTGGTGGGGGATATCCCCTTTTTTTATCCGCGCTTCGCGCCGAACCCGCTGTAGGATTGAGCCTACAGCCGGACTCATTTTCGTCCGACGCAAGAATGGATGACGGCCTACGTGACCCCAATGGCAGGCGGCGTAGGTTACTAGAAGGATGGGCGATCGCGTTTCCAACCCGCGCGATCGCCCGCAGTCAGAAGACATCATTCAACGGAGGATAGTTATGTTATCGCTAGCCATCTGTTTTTTCTGATTATCGCGATTGTTGCTGGATTTTTGGCTTCGGCGGCGTCGCCGTAGCGCGCCGGCCCTTTATTGTGGCCCGCGTGCTGCTGATCGTATTGGCCGTAGTGGCCTTCCTGTTCTGAGTGCGCCCGGCGCACGTCCGGGCCTGAGGCCCGCGTCCCGGGAGCCAGAGCCGGAGATTGCAAACACATTCACTCCCGCAGGGTGAATGTGTTTTCTTTTTGGCCCTCCTGCGCGGCCCCCGGTGAGGCTCGTTGCGTGGCCTCCTGTCTGGCCCCTGGCCGCGACCGTGCGCGCACCGGCCCAGACCGCACCTCGACAAACAAACAAAGCCCTCGAGCCGGCGTGGCCGCCAGACGAGGGCTTTGTTGCTTGCAGGAGAAGAAGGCCACCGCCGGGGTGGACTAAAACAGCGGGGCCACCTCCTCAAGATGGAGAGGGCCCCGCGGATGCGCCGGCAGGCCGGCGCCGGGTGCTCAGTTCCAGGTGATATCCGCGCGCCGCGCCAGTTCGTGATCCAGGCCGGCCAGGCTTCGCGCGCTCTGCGCCTGGCGCAGGCCCTGTGAGCGAATCCGCCGGCGCCCGGAACGGACGATCAGCCGGAAATGCGTTCGATAGGCGATCGCACTCTTGCTCTGCAGGAAGATGCCGATGAAGGAGCGCACGAAAAAGATGAGCGAGCCCACGGAGCCGATCAACGCCGCGATGGCCAGAAGAAGATGCCCGGTCGACAGGGCGACCAGCGCGAGAACGAAAGCGATAAGCGCACCGAATAACATACTGTGTACCTCCAAAAGACACTCGATTCGGAAACAAGCCTGGTACTTCCGAAACTACAGTCGCCGTGGGCTCCTCCCGGTAGTCGGGCGACGCCGGATCTTGTCGGTCTTCCATGGCGCGGAGGGTCAGCCCTGTTCCTGAATGCATGTAGGTCTGGTCTTACAAATAAGCGCTCGCTACGGCAGGCAAAAAAAGAAAAGGCGAACGCGAGCGCGTTCGCCTTTACCCTGCCGAATAGCGTGGAGGCCAGGTCATCGCGCGTGCATACGATGACGGTTGCTATTCGACCGAGATTATGTTGGAAATCACGTGCTCACGTTCCGGTCGGCACTTCGAGTTCGGCATAGCCAAACAGGAAGATCATGGCGCTGATCATGGCGCAAAAACTGCTGATCAGCCGCACATCAGTCACGGAGCCCGGATCAACCGCAGCACTCACGAAGCCACCTGTCAGCGCTCCGATCGTGCCGATCAACAGAAAAACAAAAAACTGCCTGAAGGAATGCGGCGATGCGAGGAGGTATGCGCCAACGCCCACCATCATTCCGGTAAGAATCCAAAGACCTTGCATGGGTCACTACGCTTCGTCAGATTAGAGAGAGACGGCTTGTGGCCGTCGGACGGTGCGTATACAAGGTCTTGAAATGACGATCCGAAAGATATCGGTCCGCGCTGCCGTCGGGTGTCAGCGGGAGGGAGGATGCGTTGTAGGACTTGTCCTACAAGAAAGGAGGGTAGAGGGTTAGCTGTCGGTGGAGAGGGCCTTGAGAACGCCCGGGAGCTGGTCGAATTCCATCGACTTGTCGAGGAAACAGGTCGCGCCGGCCTGCATGCAGACTTTGTAGTAGAAGGGGTCCGCGTGGTTGGTGAGGATGACGACCTTGACCGCGGGATGATGCTGGCGGATGTGTTTCAGGGCCTTGATGCCGCTGCCCGGCATCTGGATATCGAGGATCGCCACATCAAAGTGGTCGTCAGAATCGATGAGCTGGATGACGCCATCGGCCGAGATGGTTTCGCCACGCACCACGGCGAAGTCGAGGGATTCCAGAAGCCGACGCAGGCGATTCCGTAGGGATCGGAATCGTCGGCGATCAGAACAACGATCTGCTCTGGATCGGGCATGGGTTGGGTGTGGATACCGGTGCGGCAATGTTTCATGAAACACGGGTTCGCAAAGCACTTGGTTCTGCGGTGTTTTTGCGCGGATATCGATGTGTTGCGTTCGAAAATAAACGCCGAGGCGACCGCACTCGGTGCGGTCGCCGCCTCGGTTCATGACACGTGCGAGTCGGATCAGCCACCGTGCTGATCGTCGAGCTTCATGTCGATGTCGTCCGTGACTTCGTCGACCTTCCGGTCGAGCTGGGTTACGGCGTCGGCGAGCTCGGTGCGCAATTCGTTGAACTGCTGCTCGGTCGATGCTTCGAGTTCGGACCAGTTCTCAGCAATGTCCTGGCGCAGCTCCTTCAGCTCGGCGATGGCATCCGCATAATGCTCGCGGGTTTCGTCGCCGGCTTCTTCGAGTTTAACCTGCAACGTTTTGATGCGGGCGTCGATCTTGGCGATCTGCTCCTCGGCGGCGCGGGTGAAGTCCTCGCGTTTGTCGATCGTAAAGAGGCGAGCCTCATCGATCTTTTCATTCAACTCGGCGAGGCGATGGTCCATTTCTTCCTGCGCTTCCTCCAATTCGGTCGCGCTGGCTTCCTTCCATTCGCTCAACTCCATAGAGAGCTCCATGCGCTCCTCTCGGAGTTCCGCAATGGCTTCGTACCATTCGGTGCGCATGTCGGAGCCGGTGTCGGCGAGTCGGTCCTCGAGGTCGTCTAGCCGATTGTCGATCCGGTCGAGCGATGACTGAAAGTTTTCCTGTATGCGCTCGATCTGCGGGTTTTCAACAGCGTCCGCCTGGTCAGGCTGCTGCTGGCATCCCACGAACGTGACGCCGGCGAGAGCGAGGGTAACATAAAGTGTGATTCCTTTCATGATGGGTATCGGTTGATTGAACGGTCCGTCCTGAGACGGTTGAGCGTCGCGGGGGCGGCGGTCAGATGGCCTTCTTGAGCCGGCTCGCGATTTCGCCGATCTGGCGCTTCACCGCGGCGCGCGACTCGCCGGTCCGTTCTTCGAGGTACCCTTCCAGCTGGTCCATCTGGCCCTGGAATTTGTCGAGGTCGTCGTTCGTGATGTCACCCCATTTTTCCTTGATCTGGCCGATGAACTGCTTCCAGTTACCTTCAACCTGCTGCATGACGGGCGTTTTATTTTCGTGCGTTTTCATGTCTTTATCTGTGGTCTGGTTTTCGTTGTTGAACATGCCTCAATTTCTTGAAATCCGTGTCGAACCCACCTAGGCGCTTGCCGGCGATGCCCGTCAGACTTCCGTGTGGCCTCGTGTCCAACGCTGTCCTACACGCCGGCCCGGATCGAGAGAGGGTGGACCGGAAACGGCGAAGGGCCGCACAGGCGACCCTTCGGATGTTCGGATGGTGAAAAGGCTGCGTGAACGTTGAGCGCGACGGGGAGCGGTCTGAGAAAAGCTCACGACCTTGCGCGGCCGATCGGAAACGGCATCCCCCCGCGATGCGTCAGCCGGTGCGCGGGCCTTCAGGCGATGGTTCGGGGCGGCGTCATACCGCCAGGGCGTTGCCGGTTTTGATCCGCTGAAACACGTGCGGGAGCCGGTCGAACTCCATCGATTTATCCAGAAAGAAGTCGGCGCCGGCGCGCATGCAGATCCGGTAGTAGAACGCGTCGGCGTGGTTGGTGAGCATCACGATCCGGAGGGACGGATGGTCTCGGCGGAGATGTTTGAGCGCGCGGATGCCGCTGCCGGGCATCTGGATATCGAGAATGGCTACGTCGAACGGGTGGTGCGCGGCGAGCGTGATCGCTTCTTCGGCGTCGGTCGCCTCTCCGCGTATCTCGACGCCATCAAGCCCGGCGAGGAGCCGGCGGACGCGTTGTCTGAGATCCTCCGAGTCGTCTGCGATCAATACCTCCAGGGTGTCAGGTCGGTCCATGGTACGTTGCAAATAAACGATACAAACGGCGAGTGCCAGGGAGCGAAGGGCGGGTGGGGCAGAGAAGGGAGAATCGCTTCGCCGGTCGGTTTTCTGGCTTCCGGTACCAAGATGGGGGATAACGCCCGTCGTACCAATCGGACGATGGGGAAATCCGGCGTAGGATGATTCCTACAACCGCGTGCCCATCCGTTAGAGGATGAGGTCGTTCTTGATGGCGTAATGCGTCAGTTCGGCGTTGCTCTTCATGTTCATCTTTTCGAGCACGCGAGACCGGTAGGTGCTGACCGTCTTGACGCTGAGCGCCAGGCTTTCGGCGATCTCGCTGACCGTTTTTCCGGACGCCAGCTGGCGCATGACCTGGAATTCGCGGTCCGACAGGGTCTCGTGGAGGGGCCCGTCGGTGTCCGAGTCCAGCTGAAAGAGCAGCTCCTCGGCGACGGCGGGGCTCACATACCGTTTGTTTTCGGAGACCCGGCGAATCGCCTGTACGAGCTGCTCCGGTGCGCTATCCTTGTTGAGATACCCGGCGGCGCCGGCGCGCAGGGTGCGGACGGCGAACTGGTTCTCGGGATATACGCTGAGGATCAGCACGGGCAGGTTCGAGAGTTCGGCCTTGATCTGCTTCAAGACCTCGAGGCCGCTCGCCTCGCCCAGGTTCAGGTCGAGTACGAGCACATCATACGCCTTGCTGCGCACGAGTGTGAACACCTCATCCGCCGAACCGGCCTGGTCGGTGACTTGGATGTCCATGGTCTCTGAGATGATCTGCACGAGACCTCTACGCACGACGGCATGGTCGTCGGCAACGAGAACGCGAATCATACGGTAGTGCGCGGACGGCTTAAGGGAGTGGGACGGTGACGGTAATGCAGGTGCCCTGGTCCGGTTCGCCGGCGATGGAAATGGTGCCGTTCCAGGGGAGGATACGTTCGCGCATGTTCAGCAATCCGAGCGAAGTCGCGTGTTCGATGTCGTCGGGCGTGATACCGCGCCCGTCGTCGGCAATCTCGACACGGAGCGAATCGCCGACGATCTCGAGATGGGTCCGCACGGAGGCGGCATCCGCATGCTTCATGACGTTGTTCAGCGCTTCCTGGAAGATACGAAACAGTGCGATAGCGAGCTTGGGGTCTAAATCGTCGATCAGACCGTCCGTTTCGTCGACCGTCGTGAACGCGATGTCGGTCCGCTGCTGGTGCTGTTCGCACAGCCACTCGATCGCGGTCGGCAGGCCGAAGTGATCGAGCACGCCCGGCCGAAGCTCGTGGGAGATCCGGCGCACGGTGGTGATCGTCTCCTCCACCAGTTTCAGCGTGGCGTTGGCGCGCTTGCTGAAGGCGGGGTCATCGACGGGATAGTGGTCGAGCAGCCATACGATGTCGAGGCGGAGCGACGTCATGGCCTGGCCGAGCACGTCGTGCACCTCGCGGGCGATGCGGGCGCGTTCTTCCTCCTGCGCGGAGTGCAGCTGGGCGGCGAGTTCGCGCAGCCGGCGGTGCGACCGCTGCAGCTGCTCTTCATGCCGGATGCGCGACGTCAGGTCCGTCAGCGAGAGCACCACGGCATTGTCGTACCCGCCCTCGAACCGGGCGATGGGCTCGGCATTGATCGATACCCACCGCATGCCGCCGGCGGGCATCTGCAAGCCGATCACCTGATTGCGGAGCGGCTCGCGGCTCTCGAGCGCGCGGACCGCGGGGTATTCCTCGGGCGACAGCGCCGAGCCGTCCTCGCGCACGGCGTGCCAGTCATCCCGCACATTGCGTCCGATAAGCACGTGCTCGGGCTGCCCGAGCATGCGTTCGGCGCTCGGGTTGGTGGCCACGATCTGTCCGTCGGCGTCGATGAGCAACACCCCGTCGCTCAGGCTCGTCACGAGCGAGCGATAGAGGGCTTCGCTGTTCTGGAGCGCGCGCTGGGCCGCCATCTCATCTGTGATGTCGCGGCCTTCCGGGATGAGCATGACGACCTGCCCGTCCGCCCCGAAAATCGGCTTGATGCTGAAGTCGATGGTCGTCAGCCGTTCCCCGGCGCCGTACACTTCGGTATTGTAGCGGACGAACCGCCCGCTGGCGGCCACACGCACCGCTTCCTTGAGGCGCTCCTGCTGCGCCGTGCCGATCGACCACCAGTAGCAATCCCAGAACGGCCGGTCGATCACGTCCTCCCGCTCCACGCCGGCGAAACGAAGCGCCGTCTCGTTGGCTTCGATCAGCGTCCCGTCCGGCTTCATCAGCCCGATGAACTGGAACGTGGAATCGAAGATGGCCCGGAACCGCTGTTCGCTCGCGCGCAGGGCGCGCTCCATCGTGCGCATCTCCGTCACGTCCTGTGCGGTGCCGTACATGATGAAGTCTTTCCCGTTCAGCTCCACCGTCCCGCGGATGTGCACGATGCGTTCCTGCCCGTCCATCCGGGTGATGCGGTGATCGATAGCGATCGAGCCCAGCGACTGCTGGGCATGGTGCATCGATTCCTGGACCATCGCGAGGTCCTCCGGCGGGACAAAACGCGCCAGATCCTTGAACGCTATGTTCGAATCGCGCGAGATCCCGTAAATCTCGAGCAACTGTTTCGACGCCGAGAATTGATTTGTCGTCAGGTTGCGCTCCCACGTAGCCAGCTGCGCGACCCGTTCGGCCCGCGCCAGCTCCTCCTCCCGCTGCCGGACCTTCATCTGGGCGCTTACCCGCTCCGTGGCGTCGTGGGCGTTCATCAAGAAGAGGATCTCGGTATCGGATCGACGCGCCGTGGACCAGGTGGATTCGAGGATGCGTGTCGCGTCGTTCACCGCGAGGCGGAACGTGTGGTGGAGCACGTCCTCCGGGGACTCGGCCAGCTGGGTCAGGAGTTCGGTGATCGCCGCGTGATCGTCCTCGTGCACCAGCGTGAACAAGTGCAAGCCGGCAAGCTGATCCAGCGGCCGGCGCATGAGCCGCTCGCTGGCCCGGTTGGCAAATCGAATCCGTCCCTCTGTGTCGATAGCCAGGCACACATCCGTGATGTGGTCCAGCAACGCCGGGAAGACGGCCTGGTCGGGAGCAATGTATTTTCGAAGATCCACCGGAGATTCGAACGTGGCGTGCCTGAAGGAAGGGAGCGCCCCGGATAGGGGGGCGGCAAGCATGAACGTCTACAATCCGGTTGAGTTCACTTCCAGGGGCCCCACACGGCTGCAAAATCGCTTAGAAATGTTAAATGTATATATTGTGGCCGGCCCGGCATCCCATGCCCCGAACCGGTAGCCTGCTTCGGATACCGGCGATCCGTATCCCGCCAGCCTTCCTCGACTCGACTGTTATGAACGTTCGCGATCTGTCCGCGCTGTCGGCCGCGTTGCTGATGACGATCCTCGCCCTCACGGGCTGCCGCCGGCCCGAGCCGGCCGCGCCACCCCCGCCGCCTGGCACGCCCAACATCCTCATCCTCTTTACCGACGATCAACGCGCCGACGCCATCGGAGCCTACGACAATCCGGCCATCCGCACGCCGACGATGGACAGCCTCATCGGCACGGGCTTCAGCTTCCGGCGCAACTACGTGATGGGGTCGCACCACGGCGCCGTGTGCGCGCCAAGCCGGGCCATGCTCATGAGCGGGCGCAGCCTGTTTAATGTGTACGACAACCTGGATACGGTGGCGACCTATCCGGAAATGATGCGGGGACGGGGCTATACCACGTTCGGTACGGGCAAATGGCACAACAGCCAGGCTTCGTTCGCGCGCAGTTTTTCGGTTGGCCGGCGCGTCTTTTTCGGTGGGATGGCCGACCATTTCAAGGTGCCGGTGCGCGATCTCAAGCCGGACGGCACCTATACCGACCCCGACACGATGAGCTTCTCCGCCGAGCTGTACGCGGATGCCGCCATCGACTTTCTCGCGGCGCAGTCGGGCTCCGACACGCCGTTTCTGGCCTATGTGGCCTTCAGCACGCCACACGATCCCCGCACCCCGCCCGGACCCTACGCGGAGATGTACCCGCCCGACGCGGTGCCGCTCCCGGCCAACTTCATGCCGGCGCATCCCTTCCACAACGGATGGCTCACCGGACGCGACGAGCAACTCGCGGCGTGGCCGCGAACCGAGTCGGTCATACGCGCCCAGCTCGCGGAATATTACGGCCTCGTCACCCACACCGACGCCCAGATCGGACGCATCCTCGCCGCGCTGCGCCGCGCGGGCAAGGCGGACAACACCCTCGTCGTCTTCGCGGCCGATAACGGCCTGGCGCTGGGCAGCCACGGCTTGCTCGGTAAACAAAGCCTGTACGAGCACAGCAGCCGGGTGCCGCTGGTCTTCGCCGGCCCGGGCATCCCGCACGGCGAAACGGACGCGTACACCTACCTCTACGATATCTTTCCCACGCTCGTCCGCCGGCTCGGACTGCCCACCGTCGAGGGCTCGGAAGGCGTCGATCTCGCGCCGCTGTGGCGCGGTGAGGAGGGCGCCGTCCGCCCCTCGCTCTTCACGACGTACGAGGACCTCATGCGGTCGGTACACGAAGGAGACTGGAAGCTGATCCGCTACCCGAAACTGCACTACAACCAGCTCTTCAACCTCGCCGCCGATCCAAACGAGCTGAACAATCTCGCCGAGTCGCCCGATCAGGCCGAACGCGTCGCCCATCTCATGGAGCTCCTGGCGGACTGGCAGCAGCGCGCCCATGACCCGCATCCGCTCACGTCGGAAGAACGGATGCCGATGGAGTACGACTACCGTACCTTCACGCGCTCGCCCGACCGCTGGCAGCCCGAGAGCGTGCGGAAGAAATACTTTGGGGAATGAGGCTGGCGCCGGCGATCATTTCGCCGTACCCACCAGCTGCGGCGAGGCGCGTTCGCCCCGCGACGGGTTGCGAATGCCGTCGACCGTCACAGTGTCGCCGTCGAAACGGAACGTCATGCTGGTGTAAAACGGCGACTCGTATACCACGAGCTTGAGCTCGAAGGTGTCGTCCGCCGACCAGCCGCCCGAGGCGCCCACGGGGGCGTCGGGCATGTGGACGGAGGTAAACGACTCGATCCCGTTCGCATACGAGGACCTGCCCGTCGCCCACGTGCCGTACCCGATGGGGATCCGGCTTTCGCCGGCCCCGGTCTCTACCGTCAACGACGGCGTCTTCGAGCGGAAATCGAACGTCATCGACGTCACGCCCTGGTCGTTTTCGGGGAAGACGAATCGCTTGCCGGATACACGCCGCGCGAGCTTGGAGGTCGGTTGCCCCGGGGCGGGCTTCACCTGCAGGCTCGCGAGCCGCGCCGTCAGGGCCTCGTGCGCCGCCGGCGCCTCGGGCAGCGCCGCCTCGCCCGCCAGGGCCGGCAGGAGCTTGTCCCACACCAGATTCATCACCTGCTGCATGTCCCGCACGCCGCTCGTGATCGCGATGACGGCGTCGTGCTCGGGGATCACCATGCAGTACTGGCCGAACGCCCCGTCGCCCCGGTAGGTGTTGTGGCGCGAGCGCCAGAACTGGTAGCCGTACCCCTGATGCCAGTCGCTCGTCGGGCTGCCGCCGTTGGACGTCTGGAGACGCGTCGCCGCCTCCGCCCACTCGGCCGGGATGATCTGTTTGCCGTTCCACTGCCCCTTCTGGAGATAAAGCTGGCCCAGCTTCGCAATGTCTTCCGTACGGACGTTCAGGCCGTAGCCGCCCAGTGAGATACCCTGGGGATTGGTATCCCAGACGGGCTCCTGGATGTCGAGCGGCTCGAACAGCCGCGGCTTCAGGTAATCGAACACCGTCTGCCCGGTCGTTTCCTGCACGATGGCCGAGAGCATGAACGTCGCCGGCGTGTTGTACTTGAAATGCGTGCCCGGGATGTGCGGCACCGGATGCGCCAGGAACGCCCGGATCCAGTTTTCCTGCCCCTGGAGCGCCACCTCGTCTTCATGGCCGGCGGACATGCGCAGCAGGTCGTGCACGCGCATGGCTTTCAGGTTGTCGCTCGGATTCGCCGGGACGTCGTCCGGAAAAAAGCCGATCACGGGGTCGTATTTGCTGAAGCGCCCCTCGGAAATCGCGAGACCGACCGCCGTCGAGGTGAAACTCTTGCTCAGCGAGTAGAGGACGTGCGGGCTCTCGGCGTTGTAGGGCGACCACCAGCCCTCGGCGATCACCTTGCCGTGCCGGACCAGCATGAAGCTGTTCATCGCGTCGATCTCGGCGTCCGCCGCCTCGATGAAGTCGAGGATCGCGCGGGACGACACGCCTTCCGCCTCCGGCGTGCTGCGCGGCAGCCCATTTCGGGTCCGGGTGGGGTCGGGGGAATGGGCGCCGACGAGAAGGGTGACGAGGAGCACGGAGAGGATGCGTTGCATGGGTCGCCTGCTGGTTTGGGGCTGAATAAAACTCATAATACGATTTCAGCCCCGAGAACAGCAACCGGTCTACCCGGCCGGGGCGATGTCCCAGTGCGCCAGCGGCAGGCCGGCGACGGGCGATCGGATGGCGACCACGCGGTCTCCGAGCAGCGATCCCAGGTACATCGTTCGCAGGTCGGGCCCCCCGAAGGCGACGGAGGAGATGTTGCGCAGCACGTGGCTCTCGACGGTGTCCAGATGCGCGCGGTCCATCGTGCGCGCGTGATAGGCGGCCTCGGCGCGCGCGATGTGGCCGGCGTCGGCATCCTCCAGCACGATCTCCTGCGCGCCATCCGGGGCGATACGAATCAGGCGGTTGCTGACGATGCTGGTGAGCCATAACCCGCCCTCGATGTCGAGGGCGAGGCCGTCCGGAAACGTGCCGGCGCCGAAGGTGGCGAAGACCTCGCGCTCGGCCAGCGTACCGTCCGGCGCGACGCGGAAGCGGGTGATGCGCCGCCCGAAGGTCTCGTTGACGTAGAGCCAGCGCTCGTCGGCGTCGAGCCGGCACTCGTTCGTGAATCCCAGTCCGTCCGCCACGATACGCGCCCCGCGTGGGTCGACGAGCACGACAAAGCCGGAGGCCGCATCCGGCTGGAAGTCGAGCGTCCGGGGCGCCATCCGGGAGCTGACGGTGATCCAGACGCGGTCCTGCCGGTCCGTCATGACGAAATTGGCCGAAGGCAGGGGGACGCCGTCGACCGCGCGAAGAAACGGCTCGAGGCGTCCGGAAGCATGGAGCCGCCACACGCCGGCGTGCGCCTCGCTCAGATCGGCCACCAGCCACGATCCGTCCGGCAGGAGCGCGATGCCGTTGGGCCACAGGGGCGGGACATCCGCGGGCAAATCGGGCAGGATCAGGGTTTGCCGGCCATCGGGATGGATGCGCATCACGCCGCCGCGCCGGTCCGAGACGAAGAGGTCGCCGCGGCGCGTGCAGAGGACGCACTCCGGCCGCTGGAGGTCGCGGCCTGCGAAGGCCGGCGTATCAGGTAGCTTCATGGGGGAAGGGGGCTTTTACTCGAGGGTATAGGTGAGGCGCAGCTGGGTAAGCCGGCCGATGCGCGGCGCGCCGACGAACTCGCGGTGTTCGTTCTTCAGGGCGTTCTGCACCATGACGTCCATGCGAAGACCGGGCACCCGATCGCTAAAGTCCTGTCCGAAACCGAGATCGAGCAGAAAATACGGGTCGACGCGGCCCGTCAACAGGCCGGCGCGCACCGGAAACCCTTTATTATACCGACCGGAGGCGTTGACCGAGAACCCGCCGGGCAGTCGGTATTCGCCGCCGAGTTTGAACTTGAACGACGGCGCGTTGAGCGCGAGCTGGAAATCGGTGTTGGTTTCGCCGAGATCCGAGGCGTCGAAGAAGTCGTCGCTCACGACCGACAGGTTGGCGAAGAGGGAATAGTCGTCGTGGGCGAAAAATTCCAGGGCGGCGTCGATACCCCAGTACTGCACCTGGCCGTAGTTGATGTAGGACGCGAGAATCGGGACGGCGTTGGGGTCCTCGTTGACCAGAACCTCCTGGTCGGGCTGGATCACGCCCAGCGGGAATTCGTTGAGCGAAGTGCCCACGAGCGCGGCGAGGATCTCGGCCGACTGCCCCGGGGTGAGTCCTGACGCCTGTGCGCTGCCGAGCAGGAACTGGAGGGTTGGGTCTGCCGAGGAGGCGAAGAGGGTGTTCAGGGCCGCCGTGAGATCCCTCGAGAGGCCGGTGCCGTTCAGATACACGAACGGCGAGCTGAGCGCGATCGGCGCTACGAAGTTCTTCTTCTGGTTGTAGTAGATGTCGATCAAAAACAGCGCGTTGTCCGCGAAAAGCCCTTTGTAGCCGACTTCGAACGTCCGGGTGGTCGTCTGCTCGAGCGGCCGCACGTCGATCGGGCTGCTCAGGGGGATGACGCCGCCTTCGCTGAAATTCGGCACGCCGATGAAGGCCGAACCGGTTGTGGAGGGACCGAGCGAGCCGGCGAGGGCCGTATAACCCAGCAAGTCCGCCAGCACGTTGCGCTGCTCCGCCGAGAGGGGCAGGCCCTGCAGGGGCTCCGCGGACCGGAGCCGGTCGATGAGGCCGGTAGCCGCCGCAACGCCGTAGAACGGGGCCAGCGGGATGGCGGAAAGGGAGATGTCTTCGCCGAAAAGGCCGTCGACCGGCAGCACCAGACGGGCGGCCTGTTGCTGGCGGAAACGATCGAAGGTGTAGGAGCCCGATCCCTGCATCTGGATGACGATGTTGCGCGTGTCGTCCAGCGGGAAATAGAACGGGATGTCGAGGAAAAACTGGTAACTCGTCGGCGCGGCGAAGGCCGTGTTGAAGGACAGACGCAGCGTCTGCTGCGGCGCCAGTTTGAACACGGTGGCGATACGCGGCGAGATCTGGATGTCCTGGTAGACGTTGCTCCAGTCGGCGCGCAGCGCCACGGTCAGGTCGACCGCTTCGGAAAGCCGGTGCGCCGTCTGGGCATACCCGCCCAGCAGCCGGATGGCGTCGTTCTCCTCGAACCGGCCATTGAGGGTGCCCTCCGTTTCCAGCGAGAACGCCTCGCCGTCCAACCCGAACGTGAAGCGGGAGCGCTCGTCGCGGGAGTTGAATTGGTACTGGATCTGGGCGCCGAACCGGCCGCCGTCCTGTTCGATGGGGAGGGGGGTGGAATAGGCGTAGGAATCGCCGTCGTTGCGGACGTTCGCATAGATCTGCGCAAAGAGGTCGCCGGCCTGCAGCCGGAGCTGGCCGAACAGGTCCTTCATGTTCTTGACCTGAAACTGAGCCAGATCGGACAGCAGGAAACCGTTCAGCTCGGAGTACCCGATGTTGGCGGTGAGCGACACCGGCTGACTTAGCCGGTATTTTACCATGCCGGTGACGCCGAACTTGGAGTAGTCGGTTTCCCGTTCGACGACCTCTCGTTCGAGCTGGAGCAGATCGAGCGGGTCCTCCGGGCGATACGGCCATTCCTGGGCCTGGGCGTACATGGCGGTGAGCTTGTAGCCCCATCGGTTGTCGATCACGCCGGCGTGACGGTATTGCGCACCCAGGCTCGAGCGTTCGCCTCCCTGGACGGCGAGGGTCGTTCCGGGATAGGCGAAGGGGTCCTTGGTGATGATGTGGAGCACCCCCTCGTCGCCGCCGGCGCCGTAGAGCGCGGAGGCCGGCCCGCGGACCACTTCCATGTGATCGAGATCGATCTGCGTGGCCGTCATGATGCTGTAATAGGCCAGGCCCTCGGGCCCGATCGTCGGGCGGTAGTCGTTCAGCACATAGATGTTGCTGATGTTGGGCGTGTTGAAGCCTCGAAACGCGATCTGGGTGTGGTCGAAGCTCGTCTGGGCGACATCCACGCCGATCGCGTTCCGCAGCGCGGCGATGGTCGAAGGCGCCACATCCTGCTGGATCCCCTTCGCGTCGATGAGCGATACCGACGCCGGCGCATCCAGCGCCTTTTCCGACGTTCGCGACGCCGTGACCACCACGGAGCCCAGGCTGATCGGCTCCTCCGTCAGCGTGGCGTTGATCGTCCGGAGTTCGTTGGCCGACAGATCGAGGTCGATCGTGAAGCCGATGTAGGCGATGTAGTTGACCTCAAGGGTATAGGCGCCCGGCTCGATGTCGTCGACCTGGAAACGGCCATCGACATCCGCGACGGTGCTTTTGAGCGTCGTGCCGGCGCGTGTGTTCAGGAAGATGCTGGCTCCGTAGAGCGGCGTGCGGGTGGCGGCGTCGGTGACGAGCCCGACAAGGGTTGCGCGTTCCTGGGCCTGGCCGGTGTAAACGACAGCCTGCAAGGTCACAAGAAGGCATACGGAGGCGTAAAGTACCTTCATCAGTACAGAAAGGGCGAGGGTAATGCTGTGGGAGTGGGGGGGAGCGAGAGCGATAGGCGGTCAGTTTAGGGACGGCACGGCGCCGGCGTGATGGCTTTCCATACCATCGACGCAAGAAATCTGGATCCCCTTATTGAAGTGTTATGTCCGTGGAAACCCGTGGCGCATAAAGCAATGGCTTATCGAAAGTGCGCCAAAAGACGTGGATGAATGGGTGGATCCCCGCGCAAAAAAACGCGCCGATTCACCAATTTATGAGGATGCATCGGCTACTCCCATAACCGCCCGCTACCATTCACATGGTCTTATCTGAAAATGTGATTATCGGCCAACGCTATGCCCTCGAGAGTGTGCTGGGCAGCCCGGGGCCCATCGACATCTCCTATCTCGCGCTCGAAACGGCCACGCAGAAGCATGTCGTCGTGCGGGAATATTTCCCGATCTCGCTCGCGCGCCGCGCCGAGGACGGGCGCGAGGTCGTGCCGCAGGATGCCGAGTTGTTCACGTACGGCCATGCGGTATTCGCCCAGGAGATCGAACGGCTTCAGGCGGTATTCCATCCTAATATCGTGGACCGCCTCCACGCCGTTCACGAACACGGCACGGTCTATCGCATCAGTGATTTTGTCGCCGGCGTGACGCTCGCCAACTATGTCGCGGAGCGCGGAGGGCGGCTTTCGCAGGACGAGGCGCTCGGCCTGCTCGTGCCGCTGCTGGAGGGGCTCGATGTGTGCCATCAGGCGGGTCTGGCGTACGGAACGGTAGCCCCCCAGACGATCCTCATCGCTGAGACGGGGCAGCCGGTGCTCCATCATTTCCAGGCGGCGCGCCTTCAGCTGGCGCAGCTGACGGGTGAGGTCAACGATTTGCGAGTCCGGGGTTACGCCCCGCCCGAGTTGTTGAACGCCGATGTCGAGGCCGGCCCCTGGTGGGATATCTACGGGTGCGCGGCGACGCTGTTTTTTATGCTCACGGGGATGGCGCTGCCCCAGGTGAACAACAAGGGCCAGCACGCCCGGATGCTGGAGGTCCTGAAAGGGTCGCCGTTCGTCTCCCGGCCCCTCTGCGCCGTGCTCGCCCGGGCGCTTTCGTTCAGCGGCGCGGACCGGCCGGCGACCGCCGGCGCCCTGCTTGCCGAATGCATGGACGCGGTCTTCGGCGACGGCCTGACGGAGCTGCCGGACCTCGCCTTCGACTTCCCGACCCTCCCGGCGCCCGATGATCGCCCTTCCCGGAAGCCGGCCGCCGCGCTCGCCGAGCCCTCGCCGGCCGCGGGCGAAACCTATCTCTCTACCCTGTCCAACTGGGGGCGACGTGGTCGCAACCGAACGGATCGTGCCATGAAAAAACGGTCTTCTTCACCAGCCGGCGACGTGCCCTCGCGTTCGAGCGATCGGGCGGTCGCCCCGACCGGGAATCGCCTCGTCGCCCACGCCGCGTCGGACGACGGGTCGCGCCGCCCCGCGAACCCGGTCTGGCTCGTCGTCAGCGTGCTCGCACTGCTCTTTCTGGCCGTCGCGACGGCTTTTGCGCTCGATCGCGATATGGCCGCGAATGGCCGCGCCATCCTCGCATCGCTCTTCGGAAGCGCGGAAGCGCCGTCCGTCCCGACGCCCGCCGAAGCGGCTCCCGCGCCCGTCGAAGCAGCTCCCGCGCCCGTCGAAGCAGCTCCCGCGCCCGCCGAAGCGGCTCCCGCGCCCGCCGAAGCGGCGTCTCCGACAGCGCCGCGCTCGCCGGCCACCGAACCTGCCGCCAGTGCCCCGGCGCCGGTTCCGCAGCCCACCGTCGTCGTGGCAGCCGCCCCGCCGCCGGCGACAGCCTCCGTCACGGCCCCGCCGCCGCAAGCAGAGCCGGCCGCGCCGGCTACGCCGCCGGTTGCCATGCCGGCGCCCGTCAACGCAGACAGCCTCGCCGAAGCCCTGGAAGCCGAATCGCAGTATCAGTACCTGCGCGGACAGGGCGATGTGCTCTTCCGCCTCGGCAACCTGGAAGAGGCGCTCGCCCGCTACGAATCCGCCGCCACCTTCCGTCCGGATGACGCCTACCTCACCGGGCGCATCGCGGCCGTGCGGGATTCGCTGGACGTCATCGCGGCGACGGAAGCACGGCTGGAAGCGCAAAAGGCCTTGCGGGCGAGCGTAACCGACGAAAATGGCGTCTTCATCCGCCCCGACGCGCCGGCGGTGATGCAGGACGAAGACGTCGTGCGTGGCCGCGTCCAGTACCCGATCCGGGCGCGCCGCGCCGGCATCGAAGGGCGCGTGATCGTGCGGATGATGGTGGATGAGGCCGGGCGGCCCGTGGAGCCCGTCGTCGTGAAGGGCATCGGTTTTGGATGCGACGAGGAGGTGCTGCGCGTCCTGGAAGACGCGATGTTCGAGCCGGCGCAGTTCGATGGGGAGCCGGTGAAGTCGTGGTACCTGTTTACGCTGGTTTATTCGCTGAGCTAGGCGGCGCCTGAGCGGTCGTTCGGAGAGGACCCGGCCTCGCCTCGTGTGCGGGGATCAGGGCCATCGCATGCTCTCAAACGTAGGCATCTCCCGGTATGGGAGTATGGGAGGTTTTGCGGTATAAAATGCCCCCATGCACCCAAACTCCCATACGCTTCTCACGGCCACGGCGAGCATGCGATGGCCCTGGTGCGGGGGACGGGTGTGCTTCCGTCGTCCGGATCCGTATATTCATGCAGGCCTGTTGCGCCGCCACGGCGTATCCCCACAACCCCGGAAAAGAGGTCAGGTACATGAAAGAGATCAAAAACGAAGATCTGGATCGGGAAGTATTCCGTCTGTTCGATAAGTACGTTCACGGCATCATCAACCGCCGCGCCTTCCTCGACCAGGTGTCGGTCTACGCCGTCGGCGGACTCACCGCCACGGCCATCCTGGATTACCTCTCGCCGAAATACGCGGTGGCGCAGCAGGTGCGCGCCGGCGACGCCCGGCTCGACGAAGAATACGTAACCTACGAATCACCCCGGGGCGGCGGTTCGATCCGCGGCCTGCTGTCCGCGCCGGCTGGCGCCACGCAAAAGCTGCCCGGCATCGTCGTCGTCCACGAAAACCGCGGGCTGAACCCGCACATCGAGGACGTGTGCCGGCGCGCCGGCCTCGCCAACTTCATCGCACTCGCGCCCGACGCGCTGACGCCGCTGGGCGGGTATCCCGGAACGGATGACGAAGGCCGGGAGATGCAGGCGAAGCGGGACCGCAACGAGATGCTGGAAGACTTCATCGCCGCCTTCACCTATCTGAAGGCCCACCCGCAATGCTCGGGGAACGTCGGCGTCGTGGGCTTCTGTTTCGGTGGGTGGATCTCCAACATGATGGCCGTGCGCCTGCCCGACCTCAAGGCCTCGGTGCCGTTTTATGGCAGCCAGCCGGCGGCCGAGGACGTCCCCGCCATCCGGGCGCCGCTGATGCTGCATTATGCCGGGCTCGACGAACGCGTCAACGCGGGATGGCCGGCGTACGAGGAAGCGCTCAAGGCCAACAACAAGGAATACCAGGCGTTTATCTATCCGGACGTCAACCACGGATTCCATAACGACACCACGCCGCGCTACGACGAACCCGCCGCGAAGCTGGCCTGGCAGCGAACCACCGACTTCTTTAACGAAAAACTTCGCGCGTAGCCCCGGCCGGGTCACCGGTTCAGGGCGCAGAATGCCGGCCGCAAGCGGAGGGCGGTTCAGGATGACCTTCCGAAAAGGATTTTTGAATGCGCTGCCGTGAACGTTCTTAACGTCGCTGCCCCCAGAAGATGAAGGTGCCCCGGTTGCCGGAGGTGACGATGTCGGCCGCGCCGTCCTGGTTCAGGTCGGTTACCTCGAACTGCGAGCCGACGCCGGACCGGTTGTGAATCAGCTCCGGCTCGAAGGCCAGTCCGCCGGGCGCCCGGGCATCGCGGACCGTCCGGTACACGTAGAGGACGGCCTCGCCGTAGGGGTCGGGGTCGATCGAGCTGTCCAGGTGCGACCAGTGCCGCTTGCCGGTGATAAGGTCCGGCAGGCCGTCGCCGTTGAGGTCGGCCGTCTCGACGCCGCCGTGCAGCTCGGAAAAGGCGACATCGCCGGGATTGTCCGCCGCCATGTCGCCCATGATCAGATGGGGCTTGAACGTGATCCCGCCGGCTTCGCGGACCTGCTCGAACCAGGCCATCCCCCAGCCATGGGCGTTCAGGCTCGTGGCGACATCGTTGAGCCCGTCGCCGTTCAGGTCCACGACGGTCATGGTGCCGCCGCCCGAACCCTCGATGGAGCCGGCCGTGGCGAAGGGGAACGCGTGGAAGGGCCACGTGCCGTCCGCCGTGGGCTTCGCAGGCTGTTCGAACCAGCCGTTGCGGATGAGGATGTCGTTACGCCCGTCGCCGTTGACGTCGCCGGCGCCGAGCCCGTGGATCACCGTCCCGAAGCCCATCTCACCCGAAATCTGGTGGACGGTCCACGGAGCCGTCGGCTTCGCCGGGTCCGGCTCGGCATACGCGAGGATGCCGCCCCGGCCGAGCGCGTAGACCACCTCGGGCAGCCCGTCTCCGTCCATGTCGCGCAAGAGGGTGTTTTCCGAGACGACGCCCGGCATGACCTCGTAGCGATCCCAGCGGCGGCTTTCCCCCCGCGGGTTGACATATAGCACCATCGGCCGCGACTCCGTCGCCAGGACGTCCGGCCAGCCGTCGCCGGTGAAATCGTAGGCGTGCGTGACCATGTTGGCGACGAAGGTCGTGCTCGGGTTGTTGGTTTCGCCGAAGTAGATTTCATGGCGCGTCGTGTAGTCCGGCCCGAGGTAATAATAGGGGCCGGCAACCACGTCCTGCACACCGTCCTGGTTGATGTCGGCGATCGCGGTGTCCCACGCATAGTAGAACTCGTCGAGCCGCTGCATCGTGAAGTGGCTGGAGATCGTTTCGCCGGGGACGGCGCGGCGGTTGGCATCGGCCGCGGCGATCCCGTCGAACTCGACCGCACCCGATCCGCCCACATACAGCGCGACGACCCCGTAGCCGCCGGGGTCCTCGCCGGTCGCGCCCGAAGTCGACGGCCCCCACCCGTTGAGGCGGGCGCGGAGGATGTTGGCGTCGAGGTCGACGTGCAGGGCGTTCCAGCCGTCCTCGATCGGGACGGCCGTCGCCATGGGCACCGGGCCGGCCTGGGGAGCGGGCGCCATGCGCATCATGACCCGCGCGGCGCGCAGGCTTTCGCGGCGGATTTCGCGTCCGTTCGCGTCGATGGCGAGCCGGAAGATGTCCATCGAGTCGGAAAAGGCGACAAACAGCCCTTCATAGCCGCCGCCGGCCGTTTTCTCCGCGCGCAGCATCACGCCGGCGTCGCAGGCGGACGCGCACCGGAAACGCAGCGCAAACTGCATGTCCTGATACGCCGGCTCGAACAGGAGCCAGCCGCCCTGGCCTTTCGGCGCGCCGGTGATGACGCCGGAGCTTGCCTTCCACTCGGTCTGCCCGATCCGGTGCAGGGCCGACAGGTCGTTGCCCTTGAACGTCCAGTCGGGCGCAAAATTCGGGGCCGTCTGCGCAGCGGCGCCATGGACGGCAAAGACGAAGAGCGCGGCCGCTATCCATTTCATCTCAACGACGGGCAGCTTGCGGGGCATAGGAATCTCGGTTTGATGGGTTTTGCGCGGCCTGCAGAAGGCAGGATCTCCGGACGCCGGCGGCCCTGTTCATGGGCCCTGTTCATGGTACGTCCTGATCCGGTACCCTACGAGGGGGGATCTTTAGGGGAGATGGGTGGATCTTTCGGGAACGGCCCATCGCCCGTTCTTGCGCCACGCGCACAAAGAAAGCGGTACCGGGCAGCCTTTGAAATGCAAAAGGGCTATATTGGCGCGCTAGGCTGCCTATCCCCCCACGCGTAGGGGGTACCGTCCGTTGAATCAGCAAGAACGACACATGCAACTGGGTATCAGTACCTGGGTCTGGACCTCCCCGGCGACCGACGACGTCCTCCGCCGGCTCATCCCCCACATCGCGGCGCTGGGATACGACGTCATCGAGATCCCCATGGAATATGCGGGGCAGTTCGACGTCCAGGCGGCGAAAACGCTCGCAGAAGCGGAGGGCCTGGCCATCTCGGTATGCGCCGTCATCGGCGGCGGGCGCGACCTGTTGCTCGACGAGGAGCGGGCCGCCGGCGAGACCTACCTGCGGGCTGCCATCGACCTGGCGGCCGCGCTCGATGCGCCGGCCGTCGCCGGCCCGTTTTATTCCGCCGTGGGCCGCTGCTGGGTGCAGACGCCGGCGGAGCGCGAACGGGATCTGGCGTCGCTCGCCGAGACGCTGCGGCGTCTCGGGGCCTATGCCGCCGACAACGGGGTGTCGCTCGCCCTGGAACCGCTCAACCGCTTCGAGACGAGCTTTATCAATACGACCGCGCAGGCGCTCGACCTGATCGCGCGCGTCGATCATCCCGCCGTCGGGCTCGGGCTCGACCTGTTTCATCTGGGCATCGAGGAGAAGAGCCCGGGCGACGCCATCCGCGCCGCCGGCGCGCACCTGAAACACGTCCAGGTGGCAGAAAACGACCGGGGCACGCCCGGGACCGGCCATCTCCCGTGGCAGGATTTCGCCCGCGCCCTCCAGGACATCGGCTACGAGGGCCGCGTGGTCATCGAGACGTTCTCGGACCGCGTGGAGGCCATCGCGCGCGCCGCCGCCATCTGGCGCCCGCTCGCGCCCGACTCGGACACGCTCGCTCGCGAAGGACTGCGTTTTCTGCGCCATCTCCTCGGCTGAGCGGAGAACACCTGTTCGTGCGCGCAGCCGACATCCCGCTATCTGATCGAACGCGGCATGTCGGTTACGGCACACGCTCTCTATCTATCTGAAACATGGATTGCTTTATGTTGACCTCCCTGGCTCATTCCAACGCCGGCCGGTTTCGCGGCTGGCTGATTCTGCTCATGGCGGCTTTCATCGCCGGCACATCTCCGCACGGGGCGCGGGCCCAGGAGCCGTCCGAGGTGCTGCCGGCGCCGCCCGAGGCCGGCCGGCCCATCGAATTGCTGTTCTTGGGCCATGCGAGCGAACATCATAATGCATCCGCCTACGCCCCGATCCTCTCCGCCAGCTTTGCGAAGCGGGGCATCCACGTGACGTACGTCGAGGAGCCCGCCGCCGCGCTCGATCCGGAGGTGCTGTCGCACTACGACGGCCTGCTGCTCTACGCCAATCACGACGAGATCACGCCGGCGCAGGAGAAGGCGCTGCTCGACTTCGTCGCGAGCGGCCACGGTTTCATTCCGGTGCACTCGGCGTCCTACTGCTTCCGTAACTCGGAGGCCTTCGTCCGGCTCGTGGGCGGCCAGTTTTCCACGCATGAAACGGGCACCTTCACCGCCCGCATCACCCGTCAAAACCATCCGGCCATGACCGGCGTGCGGCCGTTCGAGACGTGGGACGAGACGTATGTGCACACCCGCCTGGCCCCGGATCGCGAGGTGCTGATGGAGCGCGTCGAGGGCAATCACCGCGAGCCCTACACCTGGGTGCGCACGCAGGGGAAGGGCCGCGTCTTTTACACCGCCCTGGGGCACGATGAACGGACCTGGTCCCAGCCGGCCTTTCACGATCTCCTCGCGGCCGGCGTGCTCTGGGCCGTGGGCGACGAAGCGCGCGCCCAGTGGGACAAATTCGAAGTGCCGACGACGGAATATGTCGACGCCAAACTGCCCAACTACGAGCGCCGCGATCCGCCGCTGAAGATGCAGCTGCCGCTGTCGGCCGGCGATTCGCAGAAGCTCATCCAGACACCGGCCGAGTTCAGCCTCGAACTGTTCGCCTCCGAACCAGATATCGTCAACCCGATCACGATGGCGTTCGATGAACGGGGCCGGCTCTGGGTCGTCGAGACGGTCGACTATCCCAACGAGGTCAAGAACGGCGAGACGATCGGCGACGACCGCATCAAGATCCTCGAGGATACCGACGGCGACGGCCGCGCCGACAAGGTGACCGTTTTTGCGGAAGGGCTGAATATCCCCACGAGCCTGACATTCGCCAACGACGGGGTGATCGTGGCGCAGGCGCCCGACTTCCTGTTTCTGAAGGATACGGATGGGGACGACCGCGCCGATGTGCGCCAGACCCTCATTTCCGGATGGGGCACGTTCGACACCCACGCCGGCCCGTCGAACCTCCAGTACGGGCTCGACAACCGGATCTGGGGTACGGTAGGGTATTCGGGATTCGATGGCGAGATCGACGGCAAGGCGTTCCAATTCGGGCAGGGCTTTTACCGCTTCCGGCCCGACGGGAGCGATTTCGAGTACCTCACGCGCACCAGCAACAACACGTGGGGACTGGGTTTCACCGAAACCTTCGATGTGCTCGGCTCCACCGCGAACAATGCCCCGAGCTGGTACATGGCGATCCCGAACCGGTATCTGGACGGCGTGCGGGGGCTCTCCAACGCCGCGGGGTCGGAAGGCATCAGCGCTTTTTACAAGATTCATCCGCTGACACCCAATGTGCGTCAGGTGGATGTGTTCGGCGGCTTCACGGCGGCCGCGGGGCATCACCTCTATACGGCGCGGGCTTACCCGCCGTCCTTCTGGAACAGCGCGGCCCTCATCAATGAACCCACGGGCCACCTGCTGGCGCGCGGGCGCATCGTGCCCGACGGCGCCGGCTTCCGGACGGAAGACGGCTGGAATCTGCTCTCCAGCGCCGACGAATGGGTCTCCCCGATCCATGCCCAGGTCGGGCCGGATGGCGCGGTGTGGGTGCTCGACTGGTACAACTTCATCGTGCAGCACAACCCGACCCCCCAGGGGTTCGGCACCGGCGACGGCAATGCCTATGTGACCGATCTCCGCGACAAGACGCACGGGCGCGTGTACCGGATCGTCTACAAGGATGCGCCGGCCTATTCGCCCCGGTCGCTGAGCAAGACCGATCCGGACGGCCTTATCGATGCGCTCCGGTCCGATAACATGCTGTGGCGGACGACCGGGCAGCGCCTGCTCGTCGAGCGGGGCCAGACCGACATCGCGCCGGCGCTGATCGCGCTCGTGGAAGACCGCTCGATGGACGCCATCGGGATCAACGGCGCCGCCATCCACGCGTTGTGGACGCTGCACGGTCTGGGGCTGCTGGATGGGTCCAACGGCATCGTCACGAACACCGCACTTCGCGCCCTCAAGCATCCGTCCGCCGGCGTGCGCAAGGCCGCGGCGCAGGTATTGCCCCATACGACCGAAACGGCGCGGGCCATCGCCGCTGCCGGCCTGCTGGAGGATCCCGATGCCCACACCCGTCTCGCCGCCGCCCTCGCCCTCGCCGACACCCCGGCCTCCGAAGAAACCGGCCGGCGTCTCTACGAAGCGAGCAAGAACCCGGTCAACTACGGCGACTACTGGATCGGCAAGGCGTTTTATGTCGCTTCGATCCGTCATTTCGCCGGCGTGCAGGCGGCCTATATGTCGGATGCGGGGGCGATGCCCCTCGATCAGCTGTCCCCGAGCATCCGGGGCATCACCACGGTGGTCAACTGGCAGGAGCTGTCACCGGCCGAGTTTGCCGACTGGGAGACGGTCAACGCCCCCGCGTTGTGGGATCAGCAAGGCTACAACGATTTCGACGGCGACGCCTGGCTGATCCGCACGGTGGAGGGGCAGCGCGCCGGCGCCGCCACCCTCCATCTGGGCATGGTCGATGACAACGACCAGACCTGGGTGAACGGCGTGCCGGTGGGGGCGACGGAGGGCTACAACAAGGTGCGTGTGTACGACCTGCCGGCGAACGTATGGAAAGCCGGCACGAACGTCATCGCCGTGCGCGTGCACGACAACACCGGCGGCGGCGGGATTTACGGCGAGCCCGACAACCTGTATGTCGAAGAATCCGATGGAAGCAAGGTCTCCCTGGTCGGTCCGTGGCATTTCCGGATCGAGCGCCGGCTGAACGAGAAAATGGTCTACACCCGGCCCGGCGAACTGGCCGCGCACGTGGTGTACACCTATGGCGGTGCGGCCGACGCGGCCGCGGCGGCCGGTCAGATGGATGAAGAGCAGCCCGACCGCGTCGTCGAACTGCGCGCCGTGCGTCAGCAACTCGCCTTCGACGTGAAGGAGCTGACCGTCAAGGCCGGCTCGCTCGTCGAGTTCGTCTACACCAACGACGACCTGATGCAGCACAACGTCGTCTTCGGCGCGCCCGGCTCCACCGAGATCATCGGCGCCGCCGCGGACGCCCTCGCCCAGTCGCCGAACGGCGCCGCGCAGCAGTACGTCCCGCGCATCCCGTCGGTCCTCGCCTCATCCGTCCTCGTCGATCCCGGTCAGACGGTCCGCATCCGTTTCCGCATACCGGACGATGCGGGGTCGTATCCCTACCTGTGCACCGTCCCCGGGCACTGGCGCGTGATGCAGGGCGTGTTGAAGGTGGTGCCCTGAAAACCCTGTTCGGTTGTTGCGCGACGTTGGCCATGCCGGCGTGATCGGCGTTGAATGCGCCCCTCAACCCCGTCTTCGGCCGACGCGCTTCGGTAGATCCGGGGCCTATGCGGGCAGGCGTGATGGTGGGGGAGGAGGTCCGGAAAAACAAAAAGCCCTGAGTTCATCGCGAGATGAACTCAGGGCCAGTACTTAGTGGAGATGCCGGATCCATGGCGTAGGCTTCGTTACGTGTTGGTTTGGAACGAAAACCTTCGAATTGGCCCCAAAATGGCACATCGAGAAGATGAAATGTCACGAGACCCGTTGAAGAAGCGT